>JBOGOU010000569.1:0-11952 GCA_050748205.1 Pyrinomonadaceae bacterium
TCGGTGCGGGCTTTGCCCCAATACTTAAGGACTAAGTCCGCACCAAGGGCACAGCCCAAGCTTTGCGGCTGACCGTCCGGCGGGGCGGAGCCCGCGCCTCACATCCGGCGGCAAAGCCGAGACGGCAGCGGCTCGTGACTTTTGAGGCAAAGCAGTGCTCGGATCCATTGGCTACCGCAAATGGTTCTGTGAGTGAGTGCTTTTAATAGCGGAGTGCCGCATGTACAATTGATCACCTCCCTCCCATTTTGCGTTTTTCATTGCTTCAGGTGTAACTTTCGTTTGGGCTCTCCGCAATATCTATCTCTGCCGCACGTAGCAGCGCGGCTCAATCTTATGCAATGAGCGTTGCGATAACATTTCACCCCGAAGATCGAAGCGGCATAATCGCAGAGGGAACTTACCTGATTGATGCCGCGAAGCGCATGGGCCTCAGCTTGCCGGCCGATTGCCACGAGCGCGGTGAATGTACAGCCTGCGTCGTTTCGATTGTTGCTGGCCAGTCGCTACTTTCCGCCCCGACGAGTGCGGAAAGGAAGATGCTCACGGAAGAACGGCTGGCAAAAGACCACCGGCTGGCCTGCCAGACGAAAATAGAAAGTAGTGGCGATCTGGTCGTACGGCTGATTCCTCAAGAGCGGCAGGTACCTGGAGACCCGCAACAGGAAAGCGCACTACGTTTCAACAACAAGTACGCGACAATGGTAGAGCGAGAAGCGCAGCATTTGTTTAAGACCTTCGACGCGATAATGGATAAATCGCGTTCGGCGGGAGAGAGTATGCTGGATCGCTTTGTGAGCAGAGCAAGATTGGCTAGAGAGCGTGAGCGGGAAAGCAAACGCCCGCCCGAACATCGTCATCGTAGGGATCGCTGAGCGTTTAAGCGACTCGAGTCGCTACCCGGTCCGTTTCAAGAGAATTGATGTCAAAAAGAGAAGGTTCTTATTTTGGCCTGAGGCCATCTGAAAATGAGCGAGTAGCTCGCACACTATTTCTGGCGCTGGCACTGCCTCTCCTGTTTATTTCCTGTCCTAAGAGCGATAGCAAGCCTGATGGGGCGCGCGTCGGAATCTCACAGAAGCCCGCCGGGAACTCAACACCAATTCCTTTTACAGTCGCGTTCAATGGTGAGCGAGCGATGGATCACGTTCGCAAACAGGTGGAGATCGGGCCTCGCAGCCCTGGCTCTCAGGAGCTTGCAAAGACGCGCGAATACATCATGAACGAGTTGAAGTCGTACGGGCTAGCCGTTAAGACCGACGAATTTGTGGTCACGACTCCGGTTGGTGAGAAGAAGATGGTCAATATCACCGCAGAGGTTCCGGGCGAGTCGCAAGAGGTAGTCATTATCGCTAGCCATTACGATACCAAACTCTACAAGGACATGTATTTTGTTGGGGCGAATGACCCTGGCGCCTCGGTAGGCACTCTCGTCGAGCTGGGACGTGTGTTGGCGGGAAGCAACACCAGACCAAAGCTAACCTACTGGCTTGTTTTCTTCGACGGCGAAGAGTCTATCTGCGAGGGTTGGGATGAGTGCGGAAAACCAGACGCGCCGGACAATACCTATGGCAGCCGCCACTACGTTTTCCAACTCCAGAACAAGAGTCAGTTAGATCGCGTTCGAGGGCTTATTCTCCTGGATATGATGGGATACAAGAAACTCAAGTTAGGGCGTGATACGATGAGCACCCGGTGGCTTCAGGATGTAATTTGGCAGGCTGCGCGCGAACTGGGACACGGATCGGTTTTCGTGGACAGCCCTGAAGGAGTGGGCGGCGACGATCACGAGCCTTTTCTCAAAGCTGGGATAGATGCAGTAGATCTGATTCAGCTCAACGGCTATCCCTACTGGCACATGGCTGACGACACTTTGGACAAAGTGTCACCTGAGAGCATGAAGTTAGTTGGCGACGTCGTCCTGGCCAGCTTACCGCGCATTGAGCAGCGTGTTTTAAGCAAAGCCAGGTAGGAGAGGGGCGTTCCTGTTCTTCAATAAGAGCCTTCTGCCGTGAACAAAGAGAAGGCCACAGATTCACACAGAAAAAGCGGATCGAGCAAATGCGTTCAAATACCAGGACCAGTTTCTCTCTGATCCGTCTTAGCCGTGTTCATCTGTGGCCTTCTAACTTGTTGGCTGAGAAACCGGATGAAAAGAGTAGCTATAATTCCAGGTGACGGAATTGGCCGGGAAGTGATCGCCGAGGCCCTTCGTGTGCTCGAGGCCATTCCTGAAGCGCATGGTGTTCAGCTTGAACTGGTCAACTTTGATTGGGGCGCTGATAAGTTTCTCAAAGAAGGCGTGAGCCTGCCGCCGGGCGCCCTCGAGATGCTCGCAAGCGAGTTTCATGCAATCCTTGCGGGCGCGTTTGGCGACCCGCGCGTGCCTTCGAATCAACATGCGGAAGAAATTCTGCTGGGGATGAGACGCGGTCTTGATCTCTATATCAATCTGCGTCCTGTGCGTTTGTTGAATGCTCGTCTGACGCCTTTGCGAGACACTGCGGTGGACGACATAGATTTTGTTGTCTTTCGTGAAAATACAGAAGGGGCGTATTGCGGCGCCGGTGGTTTCCTTAAGAAAGGGACGCCCGACGAGATCGCCACTCAAGAAGAGCTGAACACGCGTCGCGGTGTGGAGCGGATCATTGTCGCCGCTTTCGAGTATGCAATCGCGCAAGGACGCAAGCGCGTAACAATGGCCGACAAATCCAACGTGCAACGGTTTGGCGGCGACCTGTGGCAGAGGGTGTTCAAGGAGGTTGCCGCACGGTATCCGGACATTGAGGCCAATCACCAGTACGTAGATGCGATGGCCATGTTCATGGTGCTTGATCCGGGTCAGTATGACGTGATCGTCAGCAACAACCTCTTTGGCGACATCCTCACGGATCTGGGAGCTGCGATCCAGGGCGGACTGGGTTTAGCGGCATCTGGGAACATTCATCCGGGAAGGGTCTCGTTATTTGAACCGGTGCATGGAAGCGCTCCGGCGCTCGCGGGCAAAGGCCTGGCGAATCCCGTCGGGGCCATACTGACCGGAGCGATGATGCTTGAGTATCTGGGTTATCCCGGTGCTGCCAAGGCCATTGAAGCCGCGGTTCGTGGAGCAATTTCGAATAGTGAAACCACGCGAGATCTCGGCGGCAAGCTCTCAACAGTACAAGCAGGCGAAGCCATTCGTCGTCGTCTGGCTTGATCCCGATAGTAAGCTTTTGAACGAAAAAACGATCCACGAATCCACCCGAACCAACACGAAATGTCGTTAGTGTTGCTCCGTGTCATTTCGTGGATCGTGTTTCTGTTGGTCGCGCCCGTGGCTCAGACCTGATCCACTTGTCATAATCTCAGTTAGGATTGCTCTTCAATCTTGCTTCAACCAACTCTGACAGCCGAAATAATTGCGATTGGATCGGAATTATTAGCACCCGACCGCACGGATACCAACAGTCTCTGGCTGACGGAAAAGCTCAACAGTATTGGCATTGAAGTAAAATTGAAAACCATCGTGGGCGATGACGACTCACGTTTGGAAGAGACGATCAAAGACGCCGTAAAGCGATCGCGAGTGGTGATTACGACTGGTGGACTGGGGCCGACCGAAGACGACATTACGCGTAAGGTGGCCGCTCGCGCCCTCGGCCGCAGGCTCTTGCTCGACGAAGTTGTGCTCGAACAGATTCGTAAGCGCTTCATGAGTTTTGGGATCTCGATGCCGGAACGCAATTCCCGGCAGGCAATGGTGATTGACGGCGCACAGGTGCTCGACAACCCAAACGGAACTGCACCGGGTCTGTTTCTCGAGCAGGGAGAGACTGCAATTGCTCTTTTGCCCGGACCTCCAAGGGAAATGCGACCGATGTTTGAAAACCACGTGCAGCCGAGGCTAGAGGCAAGGGCTGGACATCTGCGCGTAGTGAGGCGCATTTTGCGAGTCGCGGGAATGGGAGAATCCGCGGTCGACGAGAGGATTGCACCCATTTATCTGCGGTACACCAATCCCGCAACCACTATTCTCTTCAATCAGAGCGAGATCGAGGTGCAACTCACTGCAAGGGGTCGGACAGACGTCGAAGCGGAGACTCTACTCGATAAGTTGTCAGCGGAGCTCGAGGACGAATTGGGCCACTCCATTTTTGCCTTTCGCGGCGAGAAGATGGAGGAGGTTGTGGGTCTGCGTTTGTCCGTAGGCGGCTACACTCTTGCGGTTGCGGAAAGCTGCACCGGAGGACTCGTTGCCCAGAGACTTACAGACGTTGCCGGCTCATCCCGGTACTTCATCGAAGGCGTGGTGGCTTACTCGAACGAAGCCAAGACGAGGACGCTGGGTGTAGAACCCATGCTTCTGCTCGAACATGGAGCCGTGAGCGCGCCGGTGGCTGAGGCGATGGCCGAGGGAATTCGTGAGCGTGCAGAAACAGACTTTGGGCTATCAGTTACCGGAGTTGCTGGTCCATCAGGAGGCACGGAAGAGAAGCCTGTAGGACTTGTCTATATCGCTCTTGCTAGCGAAGCGGGCACCGAGCATCGCAAGTTGATGCTTCCCGGTGATCGACAACTGATTCGTTGGCGCGCTTCGCAGGCCGCGCTTGATCTTCTACGCAGGCGATTGAGCTAGCGCTTCAAGAACGCCATATCTCACGGGGATGTGTCAGGCGGCGGTTCAAGATCAATTGTCTTCAGTATCACTGACTCTTGAGTTCCGAAATCACCTGGTGGCCACATCCCGTCACGCTTCACGAATTTGTTCTTCAAGGCTGACACGGCGGCGCTGCCGGCTACATCAAGTTTTTTTCGTTGGGCTGATGGATTGCACCTGTGTCGAAGTTTAGCCAACCCCCTTTACTGGGACGGCGGACGTGTCGCCCGCAATGAGCGCGAACAGCTTTTTGCTGTAGGTGATGTCGCGCCTGACGGCGCTCAGTGCGGGCGAGACACCCGCGGTCCCAGTGAAGAGGTTGAGTGAAGTCACCCGACTGCTGGAAGCATCGGCAGAAACAGCACAACGGCCGTCGTCAGCCGAGCTCACCCGGCGCACGCACCATTACGCTTTCGGCCGCGACTTTCCGCTGTTCGGGTTTTTGGTACGATGGGGAGACGCCATGACTAACCGTGCAACTTTGCTAGGTTGTTTGCTGCCGTTCCTTATGCTCGGTTGCACGCCGCGACCTGCCTCTGAGCAATCAGCCGCCCAACAAGTCTCCCCCGATGACTACGCACGGCAGAGACGGCGAATGGTCGAAGAACTTCGCTCAGAAGGGATCACCAGTCAGGCAGTACTGGATACATTGCTGAAAGTTCCTCGGCACGAGTTTGTCCCCGCTCCGTACCGTCACCTCGCCTACCAAAATCGTCCTTTGCCCATCGGCCAGGATCAAACAATCTCCCAGCCCTTCATTGTGGGTTACATGACTGAGGCGGCGGAAATCGCTTCCGGGGAAAGGGTCCTGGAGATTGGCACTGGTTCGGGATATCAGGCCGCGGTGTTGGCGGAGCTGGCGAAAGAGGTCTACACCATCGAGATCATCCCCGAGTTGGCAGACGGCGCGCGGACGTTGTTGCGCGCGATGGGTTATAAGAACGTGGAGGTGAAGACGGGAAACGGCTACGCAGGTTGGCCTGAACACGCGCCTTTCGACGCCATCGTCGTGACAGCCGCGCCTGAGCAGGTGCCGCAAGCTCTGGTTCAGCAACTGGCGATCAGAGGCAAAATGGTTGTACCGGTAGGCTCAGACTTCCAGCAAATGGTGATAATCACGAAAACCGAATCAGGCGTGGTTGAACGGCGGACCTTCCCGGTGGCATTTGTACCGATGACCGGAAAACCGGCGCCCTGAATTGTCAACGCCAGGTTGGCATGCTGCATCGTTCATCGACAAATCGCTCGAGAGCCTGGGCGGCTTCAGTCCGGAGCGGCGCAAGGTACGACGCAGTGGAATCGAGCGGTGATCGGTACGCTCCCGCAATCTCACGTGCCATTTTTCGACTCAGATTCCAGTCGATAACGAGCGAGTTCTCCGAGTCGACACGATACACCCAGGCCATCAAACCGTACTCCGCCATGGATGCTCCTTCACGCAGAGGAAAACTGTTCCAGATTATGAGCTCCGCTTTTCCATCGTCGTCGAGATCATCAAGCCATGCTAGCGGGGTTTTCTTCCACTGTTGCAGGGTCCGCCAGCCCACTGTGCTCGTGATCAGGCAGGTGCCGCGGATTGGCTTCGACTCTTGTCTCTTCGCCACGCCAATCGTGACATTCCAGTAGCGACCGCTACCCGAAGGGCCGTCAGCATATACAAACAAGTCGAGCGAGCCCGAGGGTTGCCGAAACCACTTCCTTGCGGGCACATCTTCGCATCTACCGCGAGGTTGTTCGCCTTCCGGCGATCTGAACCCGTCACGTGGCAGGCGAAGTTGGAAGTGATCCGGCCTCACCAGGCACGGCGGCGGGAACGAATCGCCGGCGAGAACGAGACTTGCCAACAGACAGGGCAGGAATGCCATATTGTTTCCACCAGGACAGGACACCACCACTTAAGCCTACAACTTGTCGCCGCGCAACTCGGTTGTTATAGTCTCAAGTTTCCTTAACCGCAAATCCCCTCGGCGGAGAGTAATCTCAACTTGCGATCGGTGCTGGTCATCATCGTTGCCTATTTGCTTGGGTCAATACCGTTCGGTTACTTGATTGTGCGTGCAAAAGAGGGTGGTGACATCAGGCAGACGGGTTCGGGCGGCACGGGCGCAACGAACGTCTCGCGTCGCGCAGGGAAAGCCGCGGGAGTGTTGACATTGCTTCTCGACGCACTCAAGGGTGCAGGCGCCGTTTTGCTTGCTATGTGGGTATTGAAGGCGCCAGCGGTAGGCGCACATGGAGGTACACCGATACAAACTTCAGCCGCATGGTGGGTAACCGCGGCTGCTTTGGCGGTGATGCTCGGTCACATCTTTCCCGTTTGGCTCAGGTTTCGAGGCGGGAAGGGAGTTGCGACCGGAGTTGGAGTGTTCCTGGTGTTGATGCCCGCTGTTGTCTTGATTGCAGCGTTGATCTTCGTCGGAGTTGTCTCAGCGACGCGCTATGTGTCGTTGGCATCCATTCTCGCGGCACTCGCGATCCCGGTACTCGTTTTGTTAGAGCATTTTTTCTTGCGGCCTCTCCCTAATTTACGGCCAACGATGACTGTGGCAGTGGCTGGTGCACTCTTGATTGTGTTTGCCCATCGGGAAAACATTAAGAGACTCATGCAGGGAAAGGAAAGCAAGTTCAGGTGATGTGTTAGGGCACGGAAGTGCGGGCATGATGCCCGCGCTCCAGTGGGCCAGGTGCCCGCGGTCTAGTGAAATGAAACGCATTGCGGTAATTGGAGGAGGCAGTTGGGGCACGGCGCTGGGCATAGTCGCCGCGCGCGCCGGCCACGATGTGCGACTCTGGTCACGCAACGAGGAAGTTGTTCAATCGATCAACGGACAACACGTGAACTCTGTTTACCTCACTGGTTTTCCCATTCCGACCGAGCTTCGCGCAACAAGCGAAGTCTCGGAAGCCCTGGATCAACGAGAACTGGTCATCCTCGCCGTTCCCTCTCATGCGATAAGAGGCGTCTTGCAAAGTATGGCGCTGGTTGTTGAACCCGGGATGGTCTTCATCAGCGCAACAAAGGGTATCGAAATTGAAACCGGCAGGCGCATCTCGCAGATCGTGTCTGAGGTTGTGGGCAAACGCTTTTCGCCCAGCTTCGTTTGCCTGTCGGGACCATCATTCGCCAAGGAGGTTGTGGCGAGACATCCCACCGCCATCGTAGCTGCCAGCAAGAGCGATGAGCTGAGCCGGAGCGTACAGTCGACATTGAGTTTTGAGAATCTGCGCATATATACGAATGACGACGTCGTCGGAACGGAAGTCGCCGGCTCGGCAAAGAACGTGATGGCGATTGCGGCCGGAATTGTCGCTGGACTTGGATTTGGCTCAAACAGCGTTGCGGCTTTGATAACTCGCGGACTCGCGGAGATAACGCGCCTCGCCCTCAAGGAAGGCGCAAAGCTTGAGACGCTCATGGGTCTCGCGGGCCTGGGTGACCTCGTGCTTACTTGTACGGGAAGCCTCTCGCGAAACCGATTTGTGGGTCAGGAGCTGGGCAAGGGTCGCAGTTTGGACGAGATCACACGCGGGATGAAGGAAGTTGCCGAGGGAGTGAAGACCACGCGAGCTCTGAAACATCTCTCTAAGCAGCTCGGCGTAGAAATGCCCATAACGGAAGAAGTCAATGCGGTTCTCTACGAGGGAAAAACAGCCCGGGAGGCAGCAGCCAACCTGATGACAAGACCTCTTCGCGATGAGGTGCAACGAAAGAGTTTCGTTTAGGATTCACAGATGGGAACCGCCAACAAGGAAAAGGGGCTGGCTGCGAATCGGGCAGCCTTTCACAACTATCACATTTCCGATAAATACGAGGCCGGAATTGCGTTGACTGGAACCGAAGTGAAGAGTGTGATGGGAGGGCGGGTGCAGTTGAAAGAGGCGTATGTCGCAGTTCGTGATGGCGAGGCCTGGTTGTTTAATGCCCACATTTCACCTTATTCTCATGGGAACCGTGAGAATCACGAGCCACTGCGCACGCGCAAGTTATTGCTTCACCGGCGCGAGATAGAACGGCTGGAAGAGGCTACAGTCAAACAGGGAATGACACTCGTGCCTACCCGCGTCTACTTGAAGAATGGGCGGATTAAGCTCGAGGTGGGAGTTGCCCGAGGCAAGAAATTATATGACAAGCGTGAAACTGAAATGCGACGCACTATCGACAGAGAGACTCAGGCGCAACTCAAACAACGGAATCGGTAAAGAGAAAAACTGAGGGAGCAAACTGATGGAAGTTCTAGGCGGATCCGGGCCTTATCAAGAAGTCGACGCGAATGCTTTAGCGATCGCTATGTTCAAAGATGAGAAGGCTGAAGATGGCTTTTTGAAGGACCTCGATGCTTTTGCTGGAGGGGCCGTCAAGTCAGTGATCGACGCGGAGGAGCTGAAGGGTAAGGAAGGGGAGACGGTCTACCTCCATTTACCGAGTGGCGCAACGAACAAGGCGCGTCGTCTTCTCCTGGTTGGAGTTGGGGAAAAGTCGGATTATACGGTGGCACGGGTTTCCCAGTTCGCAGGCACCGCGGCGCGTGTTCTTCGCGACAAGAATGTGAAGTCGATCGCCGTAGTGCCAAGGCTGGAGGGCGACCCGGAACTCATTGCAACAAGCGCCGTTGAGGGAGCGATCATTAGCCTATTTGATATAGACAAATATCGCACCGTGGATAAGGAGCAACGCGCGGTTGATCGTTTGAGCGTTGTTGTAGACGGCGCGGATGAAAAGGCTCTGAGTCGAGGCGTAGAGCGTGGACGGATTGTAGGAGAGTCAGTAAATTTCACCCGCGATCTGGCTAATGAGCCGGGGGCTTACATGACCCCCACAAATATGGCCGAGCGAGCCCGCGAGATAGCTAATGAATTTGGTTTGAGTATAGACGTGCTGGATGAAGCGCGGATGGAGCAAGAGGGAATGGGCTCCCTCTTGAGCGTTGCGCACGGCTCAGACGAACCGGCTAAGCTGATCATACTCAAATATACGCCGTCAAAGACCTCTGCGAGCGATGAAGGATTACTGGCGCTTGTGGGTAAAGGAATTACATTCGACTCGGGCGGTATCTCGCTTAAGCCAGGCGAAAACATGGAACTAATGAAGTACGACATGACGGGTGGCGCGACAGTGATGGGTGTGATGCGGGCAATTGCGCAATTGAAACCATCTGTGCCGGTGCTGGGAGTCGTGCCTTGCGCCGAGAATCTGCCTTCCGGCAAGGCAACAAAGCCCGGCGATGTGGTCCGCGCAATGACCGGCAAAACCATCGAGGTGATAAATACCGATGCCGAGGGCCGGCTTATTCTTGCCGATGCTATTGCTTACGCAAAGAAGTTGGGCGCAACCCAAATCATCGACATGGCAACGCTGACCGGAGCTGTTTCAATTGCCTTGGGTGATGTTAATGCCGCGGTGCTGGGAACCAATCAAGAACTCATTGACGAAATCATTGCGGCCGGCAAGCAGGTGGGCGAGAAGTTCTGGCAATTGCCGCTCGACAAGGAGTATTCGAAACAGATCAAGTCTGACATCGCGGACATTAAGAATGTTGGGGGGCGCAAAGCAGGAACCATAACCGCGGCGGCTTTCCTGAAAGAGTTTGCCGATGGAGTTTCCTGGGCCCATTTGGACATCGCAGGCACCGCCTGGGCCGATGAAGCAAAGCCCTATCGCGCAAAAGGGCCCACAGGGATTGCAGTGCGAACGCTCATCAATATTGTCGATCGAGCTTCGCACGCGGATGGGGCGGCAAGCTAACGAACTGTATTCAATAGTAGACAGGGCCTGTCATCAGAAGTGAACAAGGTTTGGGAGCCTGGCGTTTTGAGCAGTCCCATTTGTTGAGTTTTTCAAGGCTTTTGTAATGGCATACGAGTTGACTTGCTACAGTGCACGCCAAAGGGTGCGGTGTTCACTCACAAAAGGTCCTCGCCCCCCTCGAAAGCCGCTCGAGGAATTTATAACCGCCCCTTTGGTGCCTCTAATTCTTTAACTCTCTCAGACACAGGGTTGGCGCCACTCAAATACGGAACCGGAAGCGTTAGCGACCGGATGCCGGCATTCAATGTACGTCTTACAGCTTCTTTTAGTTAATTGAGCATAGCATCCGGTCCCGACCGCTCCGGGTTCCGTAACGTTCGTACGTTCCAAGGTGTGCAACCTTGATGAGAATTTCAAATTAGGGCACCACCGTCCTTTCTTCAGTAGGCAAAGGGTTCGCCAGAAGTGGTATAATTTGCACGGCTTGGCCGCTTGAGCGGATTATCTCAAGGCGGTTCTTCATCTCAGACCTTCGAGGAGTTGAAAAAGCCTCGTGATCGATTACTACAAAACCCTCGGTGTTAAGCGTTCGGCTTCGCCCTCCGACATTAAGTCGGCGTATCGCAAGCTCGCAAGACTCAGACATCCCGATATCAATCCCGATTCCGAGACCGCGGCTCGAGAATTCGCACTCCTTTCCAAGGCCTATCATGTCCTTAGTGATCCCCAGGAACGGGCTTATTACGACGACCAACTGAGCGCCCATCGCAATAGCGGTTATTCCATCCTCCATTCGAATAATCCTCACGCTCGTCGGGCGCGAAACCTGGCAGTGCAAGCCAAATGGGACCGCGTTGTGGATGAGGTTCTTGAACGGGACCGGCGCGAGACTCGCGAGCGCCAGCGTGCTGTCTTTACAACAGTCTCATTGTTTCTTTCGACTTTCTTCGTGGCAATGATCAGACCTCATCTATGGCAGGTCTTCGATTATGCCGGCCGCGCCGTCGTGCTCACGCTTTTCGTGATTGGTGTCTGGCACCTGGCGACTCGCCTGCGAGAGTATTTCGCGCACTACACTTACATTCCGAAGCCTCTTCAGGACACCATCATGCGCGACGATGAGAAGCCTGAGCAGCCTTTTACCCGCTTTTCTGCTTACACATTCTTGCTCGTCGGCTACGCTCTTAGTATTGGAGTGGGACTCTTTATCGGATGGCATACTCAGGATTTCTTCAACGATTTGAGTTTGCTCTTTCCACCCCAGGTGAGGGTGGTTCATACCAACGTTTTGATGTATTCCTCCAGCGCGTTACTCGTGCCCGACCTCGTGATTTATCCCCCCATTGCGGTGCTGATCGTCGATGCAATGCAGGCCTTCGCTGCACGAATGGATTGACGACGCCGGGAGCTCTTAACAAGGTAGTGCCCTAATTTTTAAAGGTCGAAGAGAGTTCAGTTGGTTGACGCCACTCAAATACGGAACCGCGAGCGGTAGCGACCGGATGCCGGCATTCAATGTACGTCTTACAGGTTTTTTAGTTAATTGAGCTTAGCATCCGGTCGCTAC
>JBOGOU010000570.1:0-30612 GCA_050748205.1 Pyrinomonadaceae bacterium
GCAAGGGGCGCCCACGGAGGGACGCCCCTACTTACACTATGACCAGGCTGAAAGTATTCGCAGCCGGTAGGAGGTAGACGTGTCGAAGATCAATTGGAGTCGAGTCGTCGCCGGCGCCATCGTTGCCGCTCTAATAGCCTTCCTAACTGATGGCTTTCTGCACGAGCGCATTTTGGAAACAGACTGGAGGGCAGTCTACAACAACCTTGGCGCCACGCCGCCGGAACACGACGGCGGCGGCATTGCCTACTTTGCCGTCTTCGAGCTTGGTCGTGGCTTTGTCTCAATGTTTCTGTATGCCGTGATGCGTTCGCACTTCGGACCTGGTCCAAAGACGGCAGCACTGGCTGGAGTAGTTGCCTGGCTTGCATTCTCGGTCACTGGCCCGGCGCAGTTTATTCCATTGGGATTTTTCTCGAATACGCTGTGGATCAAGCTGATGGGGCTGCATTTGATTACGTCGATTCTGGCGGCCGTCGCAGGCGCTGCGCTCTACAAAGACATCGTCACCAGTGAGAGCAGCTGACCTGTCGGAGCGTAAACGATCCAGCTCGTAAACGATCGATGAACGAGAAACGAATGTTACTCCGCCATTTTCTGGCGGCCCTTGCGTATCGAACTCAAAAAGCTCTTCGCAATGCTCCCGAAGGGTTTGGAACATTCCGTGCAGCCGAGGGAGTGCGAACGCCCGAGGAATTGGTCCGTCACATGACCAGTGTGCTTGGCTACGCGCTGACTTTCTTTGTAGGCGGTCAGTACAGGCCCCAGCCGCTGCCTTCGTTACAGGAGGAAGTTACACGTCTTCACGAAGTGATCAAGAGCCTCGGTCGACACCTTGAGCACGATTACCCGCTGCTTAATGACATGTCCGTAGAGCGCCTGCTTCAGGGACCGTTCTCTGATGCGATGACTCATGCAGGTCAACTCGCTTTGCTGAGACGCCTAGCGGGAAATCCGGTCGCACCGGAGAATTTCATTGTTGCCGAGATCGACTCGCAACGGCTCGGCCCAGATCAACCTATGCCAGTCAGTCCAGATGAAGTTTGGCCTGAAGCGCCCGAGGGTTGGGTGCCACCATCGCGAAAATGATAGGTTTGTCTACTTTAGTGGCACACGAAGCGTGTTCGTGACAATCCGTTGGCTGGATGGCATAACGCTGATGCGGGACTTCAAACCGAGACGGTTCGACCTGTTTTTCGGATTAGTAATATTTGTAATCGCTTACCTCGCATTCCTCACTTCACACGTTCATCAATCGGCAGATTCAAAATACTCCATGCTGCTCGGCGAAAGCCTGTTGCGTCATCGCAGTTTCGCATTGGACCATTACCAGATTCCAGGCCTCAATGTTGGCAAGCCGGGCGAAGTCGCGTCGAGGAGCAACATCTACCAGTTGGAGTTTGTTAACACTCGCATCTACTACGCTTACCCGCCGGGGAGCTCAATCCTCTCTGTACCTTACATACTGATCATGAATGCCCTGGGTCTATCCTCTGCCGACGCCGATGGCACCTACAACGCAAAAGGGGAAACGAAAATCGAGGCCAGTCTCGCAGCTCTATTGATGGCTGCCTTTGCCATTACAGTTTTTTATGCCAGCAGGCTTCTGTTACCGGTTTACTGGAGCGTAGTGGTTGCTGCCGGGACGGCATTTGGATCACAGGTATGGAGCACGGCTTCGCGAGCGATGTGGTCTGATACCTGGGGCATATTTCTGATGGGTTTGGTCGTCTGGTTGCTTTTGGCAGCACACCTGGATCGTCAAAGGCTTCGGCCGGTGCTCCTGGGGAGTTTGTTGTCGTGGGCATACTTCGTGCGACCGACTTATTGTCTCCCCTTAATGGCGATCTCGGCATATATTGCGTTCTTTCATCCTGCGATGCTGGCAAGATATGCTGCAACGCGCGGCGTGGTTGACTGGCTTCATAGCATATTCCTGGCATCATTTCGGCACAGTGCTGCCGGCTTATTACAACTTGAACAAGCTGACCTTCGAATCGTTTTGGTCAGCGCTGGCCGGTCATCTCATCAGCCCCTCAAGAGGGCTGTTGATATTCGTACCGAGCATCCTCTTTATCATCTACCTGCTGGTGCGCTACGTGCGAGCGTTACCGTCTTCCAGGTTGGCAGTCTTGGCGTTAAGCATAATTGTAGCGCACCTAATCATTGTTTCAGCCGTGCCAATGTGGTGGGGCGGGCATAGTTATGGACCTAGGCTGACCGCTGGCTTAGTTCCATGGTTCGCGCTGCTTGGCATCCTGGGAATAACAGCCAGACACGCGTGGTTGCGTCAGCACGGCTCCAATGTTTCACGGTTCTTTCAGTCAGGGGAGCTTGCAGTCGGTGGAGTGCTACTGGCCTTGAGTATCGCCTTGAATGGCGTCGGCGCTACTGCGCAGAGGACCTGGTGGTGGAACGTAAAGCCGGTGAATGTTGATCAGCATCCTGAAAGGGTGTTGGATTGGAAAGATCCACAGTTTCTAGCCGATGAATCTTAGCCCTGGAAGTGGAACGCGGGCATCCTGGCCGCAATTACGAGTTCGTGTTATTTCGTGGATCGTTAATGTGTGAACGTGGATAATACAATTCATCGCCTTACGTTATCGGCGCCATCAGTGTCATAAATACTGGAGGACACCTTTGTGCCAAACCGACGGTCTTTTCTTGGGGAAACCGGCCATGTTTGCGCTGCTGCGTTCGCCGGGAGTGTCATGGCCGGGGCAGCCGGAACTGCCGAAGCTGCGGAGAATCAGAGGTTTCTCCTGGTCGGGTTGGTCGGATCTGAAAACCCGACACGAGCTAACTTTCCCTTTGTGGGCAGCCGCACTACGCGATGCAGGTCATGAAGTTCGCATTGAGTTGGCCGGAGACGCGACGGTGCTTATGCACACGGCTGTGTCGAACAGCGTTACTCCTGTCGGCTGGCCTCCTTTCAGCCAGGCTTTAGCTCGAGTGGTAGAGCTGAAGATTCCGATCTTTGTTTGAAAAGCGTGCGCGACCGCCCGTGGGGTGGTTGAAGCAGACTTTCAGAATAAGAATGCGCAATTCACAAATCCAAAGCTGACTGCCGAGACGATGGGTTGGGCGACGAAGGTCCTCGTCATCTGAAATTTTCCTCAGCCTCATTGTGCGAAGCCCCATGGTTTGATGTATCGCAGCCTGGACTCTGAAAAAATTGTAAGTACCGTCGAGACCCTCTGTAGAAGGATCGACGAGCGTTTTCCGGATGCCGGCCTCGCGCGAGTCTGCCGCGAGTTACTACCATCGCACGCGAATCACAAAAGCGATCTGCCGGGATCGCGAAGCCGCACAAACCGCTTCGAGTCGGCATAGGTATTCTCATTACAATTATTGTCGCAGGCTACTGCAGTGAAATGCTGTCACTCATTGGCAAGCTTGCGGCATTGTACGTACAGAAGTTCGACGATCCAGTGGCCTTGTCAGCAGTCAACGATGTGGAACAGTTGACTACCGGACTCGCACGTAAGATATGGCAGAAGATCATGATTCTTGATTCAGCATTGGCAAAAGCAAAAGGCTAACCTGATCGCCTTTGGAGTGCGCCGGCAGAGCGAAGCGGCGACGGCGCTTTGGATCGAGTATCGCGAGGAGCCTACCTTCGGAAGTAAGAGCTGCCCGACCCCATCCAAAGCGGTGTCGCGCTGCGCTTGCCACCGCACTCCAAAAGTGTGGTTTCTTGTGGCAGCCTAGGCTTCGCCGGACAATGAAATGAAAACTATTCGAATGTACGCTCCTTTAGTCTCGTGCTTACTGTTGCTGGCTCTTACAGGGCTTCTCGTTCCGCTAAACCTGAAAGGCCAAACGCAATCTAAAAGCTTGAAGGCACTTGTCGGTGGAACGCTGATCGACGGCTTTGGCAGCAAGCCCATTCGCAATAGCGTGGTGATTGTCGAAGGAGAGCGGATTAAGGCTGTTGGACAGGTTGGTGCACTCGCAATCCCAACGGGTGCCGAAGTCATTTCCACCGAGGGCATGACCGTTTTGCCGGGCCTGTGGGACATGCACGTGCATCTGATGATCAACGGCCACAGCGATTATGCTCACTGGGACAAGACCTACCCACCGCTGATGGAGTCAGTAATCATGCCGTCTTCCGCCCGACAGTTGCTGCTGGCTGGAGTAACCAGTGCGCGCGATCTGGGTGCGCCGCTCAAGGGGATCCTTGCTGTGCGTGACCGGATCAAAAGAGGTGAGATACCCGGGCCAACTCTTTATGTGTCGGGTCCGTTCATTCAACACGAGCCGTATCCAGGTACGGAGTATTTTCGCTGGGGCGTGAAGGGCGTGGACGATGCACGCACCAAAGTGCGCACGCTGGCCGAGGCCGGAGTAGACATGATCAAGCTCATCGATCAGGATCAGATGACGATGGAAGAAGTTCAGGCGGTCGTCGAGGAGGCGCACAAGCACAAGCTGACGGTTGTTGCCCACTCCCATCGGCCGGAGGAAATCCGTCGCGGGCTTCAGGTTGGTGTGGATTGCTTTGAGCATACGGGGCTGGCTACGGCGCCCGAGTATCCGCCGGACATAGTCGCGATGATTCGAGAGCGCACGGCCAAAATGAGCCTTGGCCCTCTGTTTTGGACCCCGACAGTGCAAGGGCTGCTCAACTATGAATACGTTCGCGACAATCCGGAGCAATTGGACGATCCGTCGTGGCAAGTAGGCCTGCCACAGTCGATCATTGATGACATCAAGGCTTCGCTGCGAAATCCCGAGCGGCTCGGATATTACCAGATCACGCCCAACCGCCGGCCAACTCTCAATCGAAAAATTCAGCAACTATCTGAGTCAGGTGTTGTGCTTTTGATTGGAACTGACAGCGGAATTCCGATGAACTTTCACAGCCAAACCACCTGGCGGGAGCTGGATGCGTGGGTCAATGAGTTCAAGATTGATCCCATGGTGGCGATACGCGCGGCGACCTACTGGCCTTCGGTGCTGATGAAGGTCTCCGATCAGGTCGGCACGATCAGTGAAGGGAAGTATGCCGACATCATTGCCGTGCGCGGAGACGTGCTGCGACATATTAATCTGTTGCAGGCCGTTGATATCGTGATCAAGCACGGGCAGCAGTTTAAATGACGGTCTCAGATTCCCGCAAAGTTAAAGAGACTTTCTCGCTCGCCGTCACTTTTGGTGCGGAAGTAAGTTCCAACCTGAGGCTCGCAATGAACACTACACCCTTAACCAACATTGCTCCGGACATTTTTAGAAAGCGCCTGCTTGTCGAAGGCTATTTTGCCGCCAAGATGTCGGAAGAAACTCTGAAGGTCTATTTTTCGCACATCACGCGTGAGCTTGGTCTGCGTACGTACGGCGAGCCAGTCATTCATCGAACCAGTGGAGAAGGTAAGAATGTTAATGAGGGGTTTGATGGATTTGTGCCGTTGGTTGATTCCGGCATCTACATTGGTGTCTGGCTGAATCCGAAGTTCCTTTCAACCATTATTTATACTTGTGGTGAGTTTGACGCAGAGAAAGCCGTCAGCTCCGTTAGAAACTTTTTTCAGCTTTCTGAATTTCAAGCAGCGATCTTCTAGGTTCAAGTTTGAGAGCTTACAGTTAGGAAGAGGGCAAAGCGAAGCGCGCCCCCGCTCAAGATGGAATAAGCCTCCAAGATCACAAGAAAACCATTCAAGTCAGAGAGTCTCACAGGTCAGGAAGGTGGACTTGCCCCCGCTCAAGCTGGAGGGCACTCAGGTTCGCAGGAGACACGCAGACTTGGGTGATTTCTTCTGAAGTGCAAGCTCATCAGAGTTGAGCGGGGGCAAGCCCACCTTCCAAACCTGTGAGGTTTGCAAACATGAATGGTTGCTTTGAGCTGAATGGTCTTCAGAGTTGAAACGGGGCGCGCTTCGCTCTGCCCCCTTCACAACCTGCAAATTTGCCCTCGCACTCTTGTCTCAGGTCGTAACGCCGTGGGCGTGGTGATCGGGTTCCTGGGGACTCTCATTTTGCTATTTGAGACCTACCAGGTAGCGCGAGCTTTGCCGCGCCTCGAGCAATAATTGCCGTCTACATCCTGATCCGAATTGGAAAAGAGCTTAGTTTGAAATCCTGCGACAGGTGCCATTGAAACGCGCCCCCTCCTCAATGATTAAGGCGGGCGCCGTGAGTTTCCCAGTCACGCAAGCGGTACGGCCAAGGACCAGTTCTCTACTAGCGTTGATGTCTCCTTCTACTGTTCCGTTTATTTTTGCAACGGCGACATTTATTACAGCCTCGGTAACTTGCGCTCCGTTACTGACGATGAGTGTGCCGTCCGACGAAGTCACGTGCCCTGAGAAGTTCCCATCAATGCGCAGCATCGATTTGAAACTCACTTCACCTCTAAACTTCAACACATCGCCAACGAAGCCAAGCCAATTGTCTTTCTGTATGTTGGTGCGCTGGCCCCGTTCTTCGGTTTTAACAACTGCCCGACTGCTCACCGGTTATCCCTTTCCGTTGTTTTCCTGAGTAAGTTTGAGGTGGCTTTTGGGAATGTTCATCGCCGCCTCTGCCCTCGAATTAGGGAGAAGGAAGAATTCCTTAAGTGATTGACACTATATCACCCGAAACATTGCTTAGATGTTACGATTAGATTGCGGTTAAGAGGCAGCGACTATAGAAACGCCGCCGTGAGGGGCTAAAAATGAAGAATTTCTACCTCACGGGTGAGAGCTGCTGAGTAGCAAGGGCGGGCTGGGATTCCAGCGCGAATGCGTCGCCTGGGCCGCGTTCCTGGCGACTCAACCGCGAAAGCCCTTCAAGCAGTATTCCAAAGATAGACGCATTCATGAAGAAATTTATCGCCAGTTGGTCCTGAATTCCGAGTAGTTTTTGATTACCAATGCCCGACTAGAAGGAGGATCCTATGCCCCGCAGCAGAAATGGATTTACCATCAGCCTTGTTCTGGTAGCATCATTACTCATGCCGTCGGTTTCGTTGGCCCAGGTCAGGACGTCGCCAACTTCTGACTGGTCCGCAATCAGTGGAGTTGCGACTGGGAGTAAAGTGTCGGTAAAGCTAAAAAATGGAAAGACCGTTAACGGGAAGCTAAGGAGTGCGTCTGACACAATACTTTCGCTATCGGTCAGCAACAAACTCGTTCAGCTAAACCGCGACGAAGTTCTTAGCGTTTACGAAATCCAGGGAAAGTCCGCGAAGAAGCCAGCCTTGATAGGTTTGGGAATAGGAGCAGCTGCCGGTGCCGCGGTTGGCGCTGCTGGGGGTGACGACAATGGGTTCTTTATCAGCAGAGCACAATTGGCGGCTGGTATGAGCGTACTTGGCGCTGCTGCTGGTGCGTTAACCGGGTTTCTAATTGGGAAGAGCGGTCGGAAGCGGGTGCTCATTTACGAGGCTAAACAGCCATAGGGCAAGCAACATGCTTGGTCTGATCCGTGTTGTCAGCGTTAATCCGCGGCTGATTCATAGTTTTTTCACAGGTTCGGCCGTGGGTATTTGAAACTGCACCAGTACCCAAGAAAATTCTTGCTTGGCATGAGATCGTTAGAATGACAACCCCGGCGACCTCACAATCTCGACTCTCCCTCGAGAATATCGCGGAAGCTGCTCAAGTCATTGATCCTGTCTTTACACACACACCGCAGTTTGTAGCTGAATCTCTCAGCAAGCGTCTCGGCTTCCGCCTGATTTGCAAAGTTGAAACCTGCAACCCTATTCGCTCATTCAAAGGACGTGGGGCAGACTACTTCCTAAATCGACAGAATGGTAATTCGAGTTCTCTCGTCTGCGCTTCTGCTGGAAACTTCGGTCAGGGCCTTGCCTTTGCTGCCCGCAAACGTGGTATTCGTCTCACTGTATTTGCGTCTGAGAAAGCTAATCCACTCAAGCTGGCGCGGATGCGAGAGTTGGGTGCCGAAGTAAGACTGCGAGGAGAGGACTTCGATGCGGCGAAAGTAGCCGCCCACGCTTTTGCTCTGCAAGAAAACAAACGTTTTGTCGAAGACGGCCAGGAAGCCGCAATCTCCGAAGGCGCAGGGACGATCGCCCTGGAATTGTGCCAGCTGCCAGAATCTTTGGATGTTTTACTAGTGCCGCTCGGCAATGGAGCAATGATAAACGGCGTCGGGTGCTGGATGAAGGCCCACTCCCCGAGTACCAAAATCATCGGCGTCTGCGCCGAGGGGGCACCGGCGATGGAGCGTTCCTGGCGTTCGCAGAGTGTAATAACGACGGAGTCTGTGAACACAATTGCCGATGGTATCGGGGTGCGCGTGCCCGTTGCCCAAGCACTCGAAGACATGCTGGGTTTGGTAGACGAAGTATTGCTTGTTGATGATGCGTCTATCATTCAAGCGATGAACCTTTTGATGGTTGAGCTTGGATTAATGGTGGAACCGGCCGGCGCAGCTGGCGTCGCGGCAGCTTTGAGCTATCGTGAACGGTGGGCCGGCGCGCTTGTAGCCAGTCCGCTATGTGGTGGAAATGTTACGGTCGAGCAGATGCGGCACTGGCTTTCCTTTGCAGACCATTGGTGAAAGGTGGCGTTTGATCCAAGACTACCACAACAAGGTAGCCACCACTTGCTCGACAGACCGTTTGCCGTTATTTATGTAAACTCGTGAATTACCGGGTGAACCGTTCGGGGGCATAGACTCTTTTTAGGAGGAATCATGGAGTTCAAAAGCAGAGTAAGAACCAATTGGGCGTTTAGCAAAGTCACTTTTTTCGGAATGTGCCTGGCCGTACTTTTCTCGGCAAGTGGAATCCAGGGCACCGAGTTGAAAAGCCGTTTTGCAAAGTTTGGAGACACGAAAGTTCATTATCAGGACAGCGGAAAAGGCAAGGAGGCTCTGATTTTCGTTCACGGCTGGACCTGCGACTCGAATTTTTGGCGTGGACAGACGTCAGCCTTTCCGGGGCAGCGAGTTATCGCAGTTGATTTACCTGGACACGGTCAGAGTGACAAGCCTCAGCTCAGTTACACGATGACTTTTTTCGCACACTCAATCGACGCAGTGATGCGCGATGCAAAGGTGGAACGTGCGGTGCTGGTCGGCCACAGCATGGGCACCCCGATCATCTGGCAGTTTTACAAGCTGTATCCAGACAAAACTCTCAGCCTGGTGATCGTTGACGGCGCCTTGCGACTCTTTTTTCCAAAGGCGCAGATGGACCAGTTTCTTGAGAGGCTCCGTTCAAATTACCAAACCGCCGGGTCGCAGATGGTTGATGGACTGCTGGCCCCGATAAAGGACGCGAAGCTCAAGGGCGAAATTCGCACCGCAATGCTCTCGGCACCTGACTATGTTGCGATCAGCGCCATGGAAGGGATGGCAGATGAGAAGGTCTACGAGAAAGCTCCGATCAAGGTACCGGTCCTTGCGATTCTGGCAAAGTCACCGTTCTGGTCTGCCGACACAGAACAGTTTCTGCGATCTCTTGCGCCCAATTTGGAGTATCACATGTGGGACGACGTGAGCCACTTTCTGATGATGGAACGACCGCAGGAATTCAATGAAACGCTTAAGGGGTCTCTGACAAAGAACAAGCTCCTGAAGAGGTAGTGGAATCTGAGATCTCAAATTTCAGATCTCAAATTTCAGATCTCAAAATGTTATCTCAGTAGGAGGTTCATTGTATGTTTAAGCTAAGACGGCTTCGTTGCTCATTTTGCAGGAAGAGTGAAAGCGAAGTTTCAAAGTTAGTGGCTGGTCCGGGAGTTTTCATCTGCGACGCCTGCGTGGCAGTAGCAAGCCGGATCATGGAAGGGAACCCACCCAACGAATCGTCCCGGCCAGTCAAATCTTCGGCCCGGCGGAAATTGCTGGACAGTGTCCGAGAACTTTGGCAGGGCGATAATATTCTGCGCGTTAGAGTTTGGTCTTGAGAAGAACCAGGGATCAGACTTTGAGCGCAGCGATGCGGCCGCCAGGAACTTGTCATTGTAGTTGAATATGCCGGGGGAGTAGTCAGACGTGTTCGAGAGATTCATTGCGCGGCAGTTGGCCCATCCGTCCGGTCTTGTTGGACGGTTGTTTACCTCTCGTTGGCTGGATAAAGTTAACCTGGCGATGAATGAGCTGACGCTGAATCAGCTTAGTATCAGGCCCGAAGACAAGGTCCTTGAGGTCGGCTTTGGAGGCGGTGATCTACTCGAAAAGATCTTAACGAGTACGCAGTGTGAATATGTCGCCGGAGTTGACGTTTCGGTTGATATGGTCAGTGTTGTCAGTCGCCGTTTACGACGTTTCATTCGAGCCGGGAAGGCTGAAGTGCGTATCGGCGATGTCGAACGCCTTCCTTACCGCGATAAGGAATTCACGAAGCTGTGTGGAGTTAACACGCTGTACTTCTGGCGACATCCTTCTGTTGCGTTAAGGGAGTGCCGGCGCGTTCTGAAGCGGGATGGTCGAATTCTGCTTTGTTTCAACGCTAAGGAAGACCTGGCGCGTTGGCCTCCACACAAGCACGGCTTTCGACTCTACGACGCGGTAGAGGTTGAAAGCTTACTGAGGCAGGCCGGGTTTGCGACCATTGAGATTGTGAGTGACTGGAAGCCCGAGCAGGGACTGTTTTATTGCGTTAGCGGAGTTGTTGCGTAAGCTTCACGGCGGCCTGGTCTGCAATCCGGGTCGTTGCGACTCAACAGGTCAGTACTACTTCGCAGTAGAGCTGTCAAAACTCAGAAATCCCACCCACGGGCAGTGGATGGATTGTTCAAGTCCGGCCTCGTCGCTATATCATCTTGAAATTGACTAAGAAATTGCTTGAGTGAATAGGTTGGGCTTAAACGATCCACCAAATGCCGTTGGGGGGATTTAGCGTTTTGGCACAGGCTCGGTAGCGGGTTGGTCGATATGCAAAACAGTTCGGTTAAGAGGCAAACTCCTTTTCCCTTTATCCTGGAAGAGTTGGCATCAATTCGTCCGGCTATCAAACGTATGTTTGGCTGCACGTACGTTTATCTCGACGCGAAGCTTCTTTTTTCGCTTCGAGACAGCGTCAAGCATCCCGGATCCAACGGCATGTGGCTATTCACCACAACGGAGCACGGCGAAAATCTTCGCCAGGAGTTTCCCGGATTATCCCGCCGGCAGCTGTGGCGTTCGGGAAAAAATGCCTGGGTTATCCTGGCCTCCAGGCTGGAGAACTTTGAGGAATTTGCTTTCAGAGCCTGCGAACTGATCCTGAGAGGTGACCCGCGGATTGGCAGAGTCACGCGCGGCGGAAGTTTAGGAGGCAGACGACAGGAGGCAGGTGGCAGGCGGCAGACGGCAGGAAGCAGGAGGCAGGTGGCAGGTGGCAGAAGATTGATGGCTAAGTAAGTAATCGACCCTAAAGGACCCATAGGACTCATAGAACTCATAGGACCTACGAGGGTGTTGCCGCCCACCTCCCGCCCTGCCGTGACCGGAGGAGGTACGATTATGCAAAGGACGGTCCCGGCTTTGATCTACGAAAAGAATTGGCTTTCCTCGAACAGATCTGGCTGGAGAGGCTCCAGCCTTTTGCCGATCATGGCTACAATGAACGTCAGTTGAGCAAAGAAGAAAAGTTGAGGCGAATAGGCGCAAGACGGCTTGGAGGAGTCTGACAAGGATCGCTAAATTGGTCTATCGACACTTCCAGAGCCGGCCTTCATTGCCATGAGTTAGCGTGAATGTGCCGACGCTTTCTGAGTTCTCTGTAAACGTCACTATCAGCGTCATTTCATTACCGTTGATCTTGCCCTTGTATCGCACCGGACGACCGGTAGCTGGCTTGTCGATGCGGACTGGACCACCTTCCCGGGCGTGAGTGCCGGCGCCCTCGAAGCGACCCTCAGAATCCAAGTAGAGCGGCCCATTTATTGTGCCGTGTGCACAGTCGTATTCAACGTCTGCGCCGTCGGCCCGCACGACCGCGCGGATATGAGCGCCGCCCCAGGTTCCTTCAGGCACGTGACTTCCTTTTTTACTTGGCGTGTTGCTCATGTTTTTGTTCTTACTAACCGGATCTTCGGTTGAGCGATCATTTGTTGGTGACTTGTCCACCTTCTTTTCGGAGGACCGATTGGCCACTGGGGCTGGATTTTTGGCCGGAGAGGTGCTACGGCATGAGCTGTTACCCTGCGCTCCCAGGAACAGTGGAACAAAGATGATGAACGCGGTTGCCTTTGCCTGAATTGTCATGGATCGGCCCCTAAACGTGCGACACCAAATATTTCTCTCACCGCTGCCCATTTAGTGTAACTCCAATGCCTCTCGCAACTGTTCTAAGAATCTCACAGGTTAGGAAGGGGGCCAAGCGAAGCGCGCCCCTGCCCAAGTTTGATCAGCCTTCACCTCACAAGAAAATCACTCAGGCCTGACTTGAATGGTTTTTCGTGAGCTTGAAGGATGTTGAAACTTGGGAAGGGGCAAGCCCACCTTCTATACCTTTGAGATTATCGGGCTTGTGTGGTGTATCTTGATTCGAATGGCTTTCAGAGTGGTGGTCGTATCGGCACTAGGCTAAACGCTCAATGTAGAATCTTAGGAGCGCTTATGAAAAGATTCCGGATAATCCTGCTGATGCTGGGCGCGCTGTTCGTAGGACTACTCATCGGGGGATATCTGTTTTCAGATACGCAGCCAAGGTCATTTTTGGCAGCCAATAGATGTGAAGGAACTTGCCTTGACCGAAACGAGCTGTTTGGACTCTTAACCTCGGTTGGGGTGCAGAAGTTTTCCGCGCTCATTCCGTCCGTCGTAAAGGAAACTGATAAAACTATCGTCATAGAGCATCCCAGGCCCGAAGCCCGCATCCACTATCTTGTAATTCCTAAACGAGATATCAAGAACGCGGGAGAACTGACTGAGGCAGATCGAGAATACCTGGTTGATGCCTTTAAAGTAATCCGCGAAATCGTGAAAGAACAGAATTTGGTTACTTATCGAGTGGTCACCAACGGGCCTGGTTATCAAGGAGTTACATACATGCATTTTCATCTGATTGCCAGATGAAACTTTGATTTAGATTCCTGCCAGCAAATCGATTTGAATGTGAACGTAACCTCTAAGGCTGCGCGGCTGTCACGTCGACGAGCACTCATCGCCATGGGACTTCTTTGTGTGAATCACGACGATGTCAAAGACTACTCCACCAACGAACCTACGATGGACGGCACTGCTTCATCCTTTCTGCTCTGGGCCATGCAGACCGAGACGTCCAACCGGAAACGCTAATGGCGGCCGGATGAATCGCTAACGCATCCTGGAGGAGATGCACCGTCACGGGCCACAAGCGCATCGAACCGTGACCCGCTTGAACTTTGAAGGCCTGGTGAACCGATGATCTTCCCATCCCACAGTCTAACCCGGCGCGAATTCTTGAGCGTCGCTACACCTCTGTTAGGAGTCGGCCTTTGGAGCCCAGCGGCTTTAGGCGGTGCGAACAGTGGAGACGGTGCGCTTGACGATATACCTAAACAACTCCTGGGGCTCGTCAATGAGGAGCGCTTCGTCGCCGGTGTTCCCCGGCTCGAAATGGATGATTTAGCTTCACGTGTAGCTTCAGCGCACGCCATAGACATGGCCACCGGTAACTTCATAAGCCATTGGGGCCGCAATGGACGAAAGCCTTATCATCGCTATTCATTTGCCGGAGGGATTCACGCCACGTTTGAAAATGTAGCTTCCATCGACAACGTCTGGTCAGTCGAGTGGAAAGACCTGGCAAGAGACTTGACCTCCCTACACATGAGAATGCACGCGGAACGTCCGCCAAACGACGGGCATCGAAAGGCAATTCTCGCTCCGCAACAGACTCACGTGGGTTTTGGAGTGGCGATAGATGAGCGAAAGCTGAGGCTGGTGGAAATGTATGTGGCGAAGCACCTGGAGGTACGCGACTCTCCGTCCCGAGCAAAGCGCAAGACGACGGTTGAACTATCAGCAAGGCTGCTTAACCGTAACCATATTTTGCAGCTTGTAGAAGTTTACTATGAACCCTTGCCAAAACCACCGAACGAGCGGTTCCTGGTTCCAGTGAAACTATTCAAGGATAGCGCTGGAATCTACACCATTGTCTGCTGGATCAAGAGAAATGCGAGGGAGAAGGCCTTCCCTGCAACTGAAATTTGTATTGAAGCCGAATGAGACTCAGCCTCAGCCTCGAGATTGCCTTTGTCGAGCGGCCTCATAGAGCAGTATTGCGGCGGCAACCCCAACATTCAAACTCTCCACGCTACCCTGCATTTCAATTCTCACCGCGTCGTTAGCGACGGCAACCTCTTCCGCGCCGAGTCCAATCGACTCGGGACCGACAATCAGGGCCCTGGGTATCTTCCAGTCGAGATCTGTGTGAAGAGTTTCAGCCTCAACATCGGCGCAGGTGGTCTGGATCTTGTTTGCCGCACACCAGTCGAGCGCAGCGGTGTAAGTCGGGCCGCTCCAAATCGGAAGTCGGAAAGCCGAGCCCATCGCGCCACGTAATGCCTTCGGCGAGAACGGGTCTGCTGTCGAAGCCGTAGTGATTGCGCCAGTGGCGCCAGCCGCTTCCGCGCTGCGCAGGATGGCTCCCACATTCACCGGGTTATTGATCCCGTGCAGGATTACAACGAGCGGCACACGACGATCCCCTACGTCCAACTTTGATACTCCGGAGTCAGGACGTTTTGCCAACACAATTATTCCCTGAGGCGTTTTTGTAAAAGAAATAGTGGCAAGCAATTTCTCACTGACTGCAGCGAGGCGGTCGCACGATGAAGCGACCTCATTCAGGAAACGGGCCGCTCTTTCTTTTTCGCCAATCTCTTCTGAGTAGATTACCGCTTCAATACGCAGTCCGGAGCTCAGCGCCTCCTCACAGAGCCTTAGCCCTTCGACGAAGATGAGTTCGCCCATTTTTCCATCGCGCACGGCGCGCGCCTGGCGGAGCAGAGAATTATCGCGACTGGTAATTTTCATGATAGGTGTCAGGTGCCGGCGCCTAGTCCTTGATACCTATTTCCACCCAAACGGGCCAGTGGTCTGAAACGTTTAGGGGCCGCGCTACGCCCCAACGAGTGATCTCCAGATTGCGCACGAAGATCCAGTCAGCGTGCAAACGTAGCCCGGCGCCTCGCCATGTGGGCGTGCCAGTCGGAAACGGAGTCGTATAGCCGCGAGATTCGAGCAGGCGCCTAGTCTCAGTGCATTTGGAACGCGACAGCGTATTGAAATCCCCCAGCACAACCGTCGGCTCACGAAATTTGTCGGCGTGATCGAGAACAACTTCCAGTTGTTCGAGCTGTCCACCGGCAGCTGAATGCGGATCAATATGCGAATTGTAAATGCGCAACGTGCACGAACCCACTTTAATCGTGGCGCCGAGGGAGAGTCTGGGTCGCCAGGGACAGTCATGCCAGGGGAGATCGATTCGTATGACGTCGTCCATCGGGAGAGTGGTGAGCAGCGCCACACCGGTGTCGCCCGAATCGTGGAGCCCAATCTGTTCTTCAAAGTTGAGCCACCATTGGCGGTCTTTTGGTTCAATGCCGCGTGGGATGCCTGCCGGCACGTGAACCCAGTTCATAGCCAGTTGCTCGCCCAGTTCACGGGCCACGTGATGGCCTCCCGAGCGTGCGGTCTCTTTGTCCGCTTCCTGCAATGCTAGAATGTCCACCGGCGGCAGGCGCAGTCCTTCTGAGAAAGCTCGGGAAGCTAGGTGGATGTTTTCTCGCACCGCTTCTTTACGATTGCGAGGAAAATTGAAACCAGCCTTGCGCAGGATGCCACTCGAAATCAGAGATCGGCCAACGGCATAGCGAATGTTGTAAGAAGCAATGATCAGTGGGGACACTGGGTCACGCGCGGTAGGGCGCGGATGCGTTTCGCCAAATTCGATTTTGCCGGTCTCGATGAAAGAGGGAATTGGAATCTGCTCGGTGATCGCCATCGGCAACTATATTTACGCCAAACTGGGAGTATTACAAGACCCGCGTCAGGCGAGTCGCTAGAATGCCCCCGTGCTCGAGGTTGAATTGGAGACCATGAACCAAACAGTTATTGCCGCCGTTGACGATATGCTTTTCGCCTCCAAGATTCGCGCTACAGCGGAGCACTTGAGCGTGAGTGTCCGCTTCGCGCGCAATCGGGATGCTGTTTTGACTGCCGCCCGGGAGGGCATTGTCGATCTGATTGTAATTGACCTTCAGGCGCAGAAGATTGATGCCATTGAGCTCGCCAAGGAACTCAAGGCAGACGAGCGGCTGCGAAAAATACCCGTCGTTGGATTCTTCTCGCACGTATTGGCTGAACTACAACGAAAGGCCATCGACGCCGGCGTCGACAGAGTGGTTCCCAGATCTGTGTTTTCAAGGGACATGGCCCAGATTCTAACAGCGGATTATTCACCACGAGATGTATCTTAGGGGAGAGCTAGAAGCTTTTGGCTTTGTTCTTATCCGTGCTTAATCCGTGTGAATCTGTGGCTAGATGTTTTCTTTCGAGTCATTTCGTGTGATTTCGTGGCTCGTTCTTGATGCTCTAGCCTGGATTGGGGCCGGAAAGAAAAGCTAGGTCACCGTGGCGGGCGCTATCACTTCATGAATCGCACGCACTTCGCTTACCAGCTGTTCGTACTGCACAAGCGTGAGCGCCTGGGCGCCGTCAGAGAGCGCGTGGTCAGGTTGATCGTGAACTTCGACAATCAGACCGTCTGCGCCCACAGCAACACCGGCACGTGCCAGGGGAGTGACCATGAAGTTCTTTCCGGTACCATGGGAGGGATCAACAATCACCGGGAGATGCGAAATGCGGCGCACGGCTGGAATGGCGGCCAGATCCATCGTGTTGCGCGTGTGTTGGGCGAACGTGCGTATGCCACGTTCGCAAAGAATGATCTGATAATTGCCTTCAGACATGATGTACTCAGCAGCAAGCAGCCATTCATCGAGAGTCGCTGAAAGACCACGTTTCAGCAACACGGGCAAAGACGATCTCCCCACGCGACGCAGCAAGGTAAAGTTCTGCATGCTCCGCGCGCCGATCTGAATCACGTCGCCGTAGCGCTCAACAAGATCCACGCCTGCTTCGTCAAGTGCCTCTGTTACGATCTTGAGTCCATAGGCCTCACGAATCTCCGCGAGAATTTTTAGCCCCTCTTCGCCCAGACCTTGAAAAGCATATGGCGAGGTCCTCGGTTTGAATGCTCCGCCGCGAAAGAATCGAGCGCCACTGCGTCGTACGGTTTCGGCGACGGCAAACGCCTGATTCCGACTTTCGATTGCGCAGGGGCCGGCAATGATTGCTAATTCATCTCCGCCGATGGCGGCGTCACCCACGCGCACAACGGTCTTTTCTGGTCGAAGATCCAGAGTTATCAGTTTGTAAGGCTTGCTGACGCGAATTGCTTCGGCAACGCCAGGCATGGTTTCGAAGTGGGAAGGATCCACGGCGCCCTGGTTGCCGGTAATGCCGATGGCCGTTCGCGTGGCTCCGGGCATCGGATGGGCCTTGTATCCCAGGTCTTCAATTATGCGCACCACCGCATCAACCTGGAGGTCTGTGGCGTCAGCTTTCATTACGATTAGCATGGCTTCTCTTATACTCTCAGCTTTTGCCAAATGTACAGTTCAGAATGTAAGTACTACATCCTCTCGGGAACGCTTATTCCCAAGGTCGCTAGCGCCGCAGTCAACTGGCGCCGCGCTATGTCGGCGGCGGTTATCAGCACGGCCCTTTTCGTCAAGTCTTCCTCGGCGATGATTCGGTGGCGGTGGTAGAAAAGGTTGAAGGCTCGGGCCAGATTGAAAGTGTATTTCGCGAGATTGGCCGGCTCGGCGGACGCCGCACACTGGGCAGTGACTTCGTCCAACCGATCTGCCAGCATTATCAATGACCAGATCTCGGTGCCCGCCTCGCCTTCGAGAGTCTGGGCCACTCTTTGACGGACTTTGGCGTCGGTTTCGGTCTCCTGGATCAATTTATCCGCGGCTTCATGGGAATCGCGATCCAGTTTGCGAAAAATCGAATTTGCGCGCACTGCAGCATACTGACAATAGGGACCAGTTTCTCCCTCAAACGACAATGCTTCTTTAAAATCAAAAGCAATTACCGAATTACGGGTGAACTTCAAAAGGAAGTAACGCAACGCGCCGACGGCAATCTCATGAGCGGTCGCTTTTTTCTCGGTGGCTGTGAGTTCCGCATGACGGGAGTCGACTTCACTGAGGGCATCAGCCTCCAGCCTGTCGATCAGGTCGTCTGCTTTGACTCCCAGCCCCTTTCGGCCGCTCATTTCAATATAAGGCTTCACGCGATCTTCCTCGCTCAGCTCAATGCCCAACTCTGCGCACGCGCTGGGCGAGAGCGCAACCATCTCATAAGCCAAATGAACACTCGCACCCGTGCCTAGCTCAGGCACGAGTGCAGCAACGCCACGCGCCACGATCTCCTGGGGATAAGACTGTCGTGAATCGATTACGTTGTACACAGTTGTGCCGCCTCCGAAATTAGGTCGTGGAACTTCCGGAAGCGTTGCGGAATTTGGCTCAGTGGTGGTCACCCACGCAACGTGTCCGTCCGTGTAGGTGCGAAAGGGCTTGTAGTTGAAATCCAGACCTAGATGGCCCAGCTTCCAGAGTTGATAGGCGATATCCTTGCCCGTATAGGTCACAGTTCCATTGGAGCGCACAATGATCTTGTCGGCTTCGTGCTCATCAGTGCCCGTGTGAGATTCGAAGGGCATCACCCAGCACCCCTTGTTGCGTCCTTCAGTTTCGAGCCGAATGACGCCGGCGCTCTTCATCAACTCGAATGCGCGTTCCCAGAAATGCAGATGCAGTATCTCCGACTCGCGAGCCAGTAAATCGTAACGAATCTCCAGACGTTCCATCGTGTCGAGTATGCATTCAACATTTCTAGTTGCGACATAGCCAGCTAATTCGGCCGTGGGATTATTTCCTTCCTCGAGCGCTTGAAGGATGTCAGTGCGCAATTTGAGCTTTTCCGGGTTTGGGTCTGCTCTTGCATCATCGTCGCGATAGAACAACCCTACTTTCGTATAAAGGTCCCAGCAGTAATAATCAAAAGACCGATCCTCGGGAAGGGAGCGGTCGAGTGCCTTGATCTCATCGAGTGTGAGCCCCTGAATATGGACGAAGCCGACAACCACATCCGCGACCTGTACACCCGTGTTGTCGATGTAATTCTGGACCTCAACGGAATTGCCGGCCGCCTTGAGAATGCGAACGAACGTATCGCCGAGCACGGCATTGCGCACATGGCCGATATGTGCAGCCTTGTTCGGGTTGATGCTGGTGTGTTCTACCATTTGCTTCGGCCGCGTAGGCGCAGACTCCAGGGAAACCCCATTTTCTGCCGACGTCGACGACGCGAAGACGCCGAGCAAGCGAGGACGATCAAAAAAGATATTTAAGTAACCCGCGCCGGCGACCTCGATGCGAGCTATTTCCTCGCCTCCTTCCAGCTTCTCCTGCAACTGTTCGGCAATTTTTCGGGGCGCAAGCTTGGCGCCGGTGTTTTGCTTGATGAGCTTTGCCAGCTCAAACGAGACAGGGAACGCCAGGTCGCCCAGCTCGGGTTTTGGGGGAGTTTCGGCGTTGACTTGCTCGAGGGTCACGCCAAACAGATCCCGTGCGGCCGCCTGGATTCGTTGCTTTAGCTTGTCCTGAAGGTTAATTAGCGTCACGGTCTCACGTGGCCTCAAATCCGCGCGTTATCAAAAGCGGAGAGTATAGCTTAGCAGTTGCGGGTACGGCGAGTGTTGCGCTTCCTTGACACATTTCGGCAAGGCTCTGATACCATCGATTTCAACAATGCAATCTGTGAAAGAACAAGGGATCTCGAAGAGACTGCGCGAGCGGTTCCTTAACGCCAGGCATGTGCTAGTGCTGACTGGCGCAGGAGTCTCAGCCGAATCAGGTGTGCCCACTTTTCGAGGCGGCGGCAACAGTGCAGTTTGGAAGGGCATGCCCTTTGACGTAATTTCGTCAGCACGGATGGTGCAGCGTGATTTACCGGCGGTTTGGGAATGGTTTGATTACCGGCGCGACCTTTTACAACCGCTTCAGCCCAACCCGGCACATCATGAAATCGCGGCCTGGCAAAATCGCTTTCCGAAACTCACACTTGTAACGCAGAACATCGACGGGCTGCACCAGAAGGCGGGCTCACGCGAGGTGACGGAGCTGCATGGAAGCATTTGGCGGGCGCGATGTGTGACTTGCACGGCCCGGTTTGAGTTTACTGATACTCAATCACGACCCGACGCATGTCTTAGCTGTGGTGATTCATTGCGACCTGATGTTGTACTCTTCGGAGAGATGCTACCGTCAGGCGCATTTGAACGAGCTGCGGCGGCGGCCGAAAAGTCCGACCTTTGTTTTGTCGTTGGGACTTCGGCAATTGTGTATCCGGCGGCTGGTCTTCCGGAGATCGCTCGGGCGTCCGGCGCATTTGTCTGCGAGGTGAATCCGGAGCGGACTCCTCTGTCAGATCTGTGTGATGAGATGTTAATGGGTCGCGCAGGCGAAGTGCTGCCGCTTCTGGGTCAATCCTAAAAAAGTTGAGATCTCAGATTCAAGATCTCAGATTTGAGATGTGAGATTTCAGATTTGAGATCTGAGATGTGAGATTTCAGATCGGTTTGTGGTGTACAAGAACACAGCATGAAGACTCTCTACTTTGATTGTTTCGCGGGCGCGAGTGGCGACATGATCCTTGGGGCCATGGTCGCAGCAGGCGTTGAGCCGCGTGCACTCAAAGAGCAACTCTCGCGACTGGACGTGCAGGGTTACACACTTGAGTTTGCGACCGTCAATCGATCAGGGATAAGTGCAACACACGCGCGAGTCGAGACTGCTGACGAAAATGCTCACCGGCACTTACGCGACATTCTAAACATCATTTACGAATCTCGGCTGGCTGACGGTGTCAAAGACTGCGCGGCGAGAGTATTTTCGCGTCTCGCGGAAGCCGAAGCTCGCGTGCACAATCAACCTCTCGAGCAGGTCCATTTTCATGAGGTCGGAGCACTCGACGCGATTATTGATGTGGTAGGGGCAGCGATTTGTTTCGACTTGCTGGGCATCGAGCGTTTTGTCTCTTCGCCACTGCATGTTGGCAGTGGCACGGTTGATATCGCTCACGGTCGCTTTCCGGTGCCGCCCCCGGCGGTTGCCGAGTTACTTAAAGGCGCGCCCGTTTACTCAACAGAGGTCAAAGGTGAGTTGGTTACGCCCACCGGAGCAGCAATCATAACTACTCTTTGTAGCGAGTATGGCGCCTTGCCGGAAATGGAGCTGCAGCACATTGGGTATGGAGCCGGTACTCGCGAATATGAAAACTTTCCTAACGCTTTGCGAATCTTGATCGGTGAAGAGAGTCGGAAAAGTGCCGGCCCGGAAAGACTCTTGATGATCGAAACCAATGTCGATGATATGTCGGCTCAGGTGTTCGGTCATGTGATGGAGCGAGCTTTGAATCTGAGGGCACTTGATTGTTATTTCACTCCGATTCAAATGAAGAAGAATAGACCGGGCGTGTTGTTGTCGATTCTTTGCCGCCCTGAGGATCAGGAAAGTCTGACCCAGATGCTCTTCGCTGAGACGACGACCCTGGGTGTACGAAGTTACGTCGTGGAGAGACGCGCTCTCGACCGGGAAATTGTGCAGGTGGAAACACAATATGGTCCAATTAATGTTAAAGTAGCGCGGTTGAACGGGCACGTGATTAATGAGATGCCTGAATACGAACAATGCCGGACGGCGGCGCTAAAGGCGGGCGTTCCCCTACGAGCCGTAGAGAGCGCAGCGCGATTGGCATTTTTGACTGGTAGCAAGGGTAATGATTCAATCTGAGCAATGGATGACTGAATAATCCACTAAAACCGCACGTACCAAACGAAATGTCAACTAGTGTCGGTTCCAGTAGTTTTCGTGAATCGGTTGATGAGAGCTGACGATGGTCACAAAGTTTTCACAGGAAAAGGAAATTCAAGATTCCGGCGAAGATAAACGGCTGCCCGTGGATCTTGAAACAATTGCGCAAGGTGTTCGCCTGATTCTCGAGGGCATCGGCGAGGACCCCGATCGACCCGGTTTGCGTGAGACTCCGCAACGGGTTGCCGAGATGTACGTCGAGCTGACCGCCGGCATGCGTGAGAACGCCAGCAGTCACGTAGTGCCTTTGCCCGGGGACAAGCACGACGAGATGGTGATCGTGAAAGACATCAGTATCGCCTCGCTCTGCGAGCATCATCTCGCGCCCTTTGTCGGCAAGTGTCACATTGCCTATATCCCAAAAGAAGGACGCATCCTGGGAATCTCCAAGCTCGCGCGTCTCGCCGAGACGTTTTCAAGACGGCTGCAATTACAAGAACGTCTAACGACAGATATTGCCAACACCCTCTACGAGGCTCTGAAACCGGTCGGCGTTATGGTCGTGATTGAGGCGGAGCACACCTGTATGACGCTCCGGGGCGTAAGGAAGGCAGGCGCCAAGACAATCACGTCTGCAGTGCTGGGTGGTTTCCGCAATGATCCACGAACGCGGGCTGAAGCAATGGCCCTGATCACTGGAAAAGAATAGCGAAGCAATTTCCAGGCACTAGGAGTCTTTGACTATTGTTTTCTGTCAGCCTCAGATTTTCCATTTTCCATTTTTCATCTGACATTTTGTGACTAGCGCCGTGAATTGAGCACGTCACGCTAGGAACCAATGACGAATGACAATGAAAATGATAAATGGAAAACGATTGTTTGATGATCTAGTTCGCCGTCGATTCACTATTCACTTCGCATGGCAAATACCTTCTACATAACGACGCCCATCTACTACGCGAACAGCCTCCCACATCTGGGCCATCTCTATACGATGATCGTGGCTGATGCCGTTCATCGCTACAAAGAGCAGCGCGGGATCGAGACTTATTTCCTGACGGGCACTGACGAGCACGGCATAAATATCGAACGCGCCGCTGAGCGAGCCGGACGTACACCGAAGGAGCAGGCGGATTACGTTGTCAGCTATTTCACGAAGATGACTTCTGCCTTTGGCCTCGACCAGGCACACGGTGGTTACGACATCTTCATGCGTACCACTTCTCCCTTTCATGCGGAAGGCGTAAGCAAGCTTTGGCGCGAAGTGGCAAAGTCGAAAACGCCCAAAGGTCGCGAAGCAATTTACAAGGGGCACTACGAAGGCTGGTTTTGCGCTCCTTGCGCGGCTTACAAGACCGAAGATGAATACTCCAGGCCGGAACGACCGACCGACCCGCCCCTCTGTCTGATACACGAGTCAGCGCTCGACCGCGTGGCCGAAGAAAGTTATTTCTTCCGGCTCTCAGATTACTGCGAGGCTCTACTAGAGCTTTACGAAACACGCCCAGACTTCATTCGGCCGGAGGCGCGACGGAACGAAGTAATGAGCTTCGTGCGTGGTGGTTTGCAGGACTTGTCGGTGAGTCGCTTGCGGAGCTCTGTTGGTTGGGGAATTCCGGTCCCGGAGGATCCTGCCCACACGATTTACGTCTGGTTTGATGCGCTCACGAATTACATCACAGCAATTGGCTATGGCAATAAAGAGCGCGAGCAGGCAGTGGGCTTCGAGAAGTTCTGGCCGGCCCTGCACCTGGTTGGCAAAGACATTCTGCGGTTTCATGCGGTCTACTGGCCCGCGTTTCTCATGGCCGCCGGCGTCGAGCAGCCGCGTGGGATTACTGCCCATGGCATGTGGGTAGACCAGGACGGACGCAAGATGTCCAAGACATTGGGGAACACTGTGGAGTTGGATGTCTTGCAAAAGCACTTTTCGATTGACGCGATACGCTATTTCTCTCTGCGCGAGATGGTCTTTGGCCAGGATGGACGTTTTGGCTACGAGACTTTGATTGATCGCACGAATAGCGATCTCGCTAGCGGTCTCGGAAATTTATCAAGCCGGACATTAACTATGATCGGTCGCTACTGTGAGGGACTAATCCCTTCGGGCCGAATTCCTGAAGAAAAACTACTGCTGGCAAAGCGCGCCGGCGTCGACACGGATGAGACGACAATTGCTGGATTCGTGGAGCACGCCCGCGACGACTTCCTAATGCACTTCGAGAACTTCGCTTTTAGCCGCGCGCTCGAATCCGCGTGGAGCGTGGTCGCGCGCGTCGACAAGATGATCAGCGAAGCAAAGCCGTGGGATCTGGCAAAAGATGAAAACCAACGTGAGACGCTCAATGCGGTTCTTTACCGCGCCGCCGAAACCCTGCGCTGGTTAAGTGTCTTGCTTTATCCGGTAATGCCCGAAGCGGCCGAAGGGATTTACTCGCAACTTGGTCTAACCGGACCATTGGGTTCGATCGATCCGGCCTCGCTCAAGTGGGGTGGGCTTCAGGAAGGCTCTAAGATTGGCGAAGTTAAACCCTTGTTTCCGCGCATCGATAAGGGAAAACTCATGAAAGAGATTAAGGGAGAGCCTGCCGGCAGAGATGTCGAAAGAGGTTCGGGCGCACACGCAACTGAGGCGGATGCCGTTGCCGCCTCGGCGCCGGCGGTGGATACAAAACCCGCCCCTCCGATGCGGCATGCAACGGAGGCAGACGCAATCTCTGGGACCGGGGAGGCGAGGCATACCCTCGCCAAGGAATTAGAAAGTGGCGCCACGCAAAGTCGTAGCCGTTCGGCAAGTGAGGGCGGCCCAGGCTCGCCAAATCAAGTCGGGGCTCTCCGCAGCGTGAACGAGATCGGTGGAAATGAAGGCCTCATCGACATCACCGATTTCACCAAAGTCGATCTTCGGGTTGGCCAAGTGCTCACCGCGGAGCGCATTCCCAAGGCCGATAAGTTACTGCTCTTGACGGTGGACGTAGGAGAAGAAAATCCACGGCAGATTCTTGCCGGCATAGCGCAGTACTACGAGCCAACTCAGCTGGTGGGTCGCAAGATCGCAGTAGTTGCCAACCTCAAACCGCGTAAGCTACGCGGTCTTGATTCCCAGGGCATGCTGCTCGCTGCTTCTGTGGGAGACGAAGGCAAGCCTGTGATTGCCACCTTCACCGAGGACGTCCCCAACGGCGCAAAACTGAAGTAAGTTCTAAGCGGAATAAGAATTTCGGATTTCGAATTGCGAATTTCGAATTTAAAACTGGGCCCCGGGACCAGCATTCATCGCCCGTTGCTCATCGCTCTTACTCTGTTTGTTATCTGGCTTCTTTAAAATGTATTTGCGGCCGGGGCGTTGGAATCTGGCGGGTCGTAAATAAACCCGGAAGGAAGTCGAAGGCTTGAGGCCGCAGTCGGAATGTAAATGAAGTTGGCGTCAGGACCGCCTGCCAACTTGACGAATCGTTCCATGGCGTCTTTAACAAAATCCCCACCAGTCACGACGAGCGAGCCTCTGGCTGGTTCGCGCGACTGGGCTTGGGCGACAGACGCAGCCATTAAGAAAATTAATAGGGAAAGAGCAAATCTCGTTTTCATGTAACGGATGATTACGGAGGAGGGCTACGCCCGTCAACCGCGCGAGGGTTGAGCCAATGGATGCAAGCACTCAACTCGACGAGCGCCACTCCGTTACGGAACCACTCAAGCGGTAGAGACTGGGTAAAAACACAGAGGGCCGGCGGTTATTTGCAGGTCAGGAAGGTGGGCTTGCCCCCGCCTCAGGTTGGAAGAGCCTTCATGGTCCAGGAAAACTATCCAAGTCTGAGAGTCTTCCTGACCTGCAAATTACCGCAGGTCCTTTTTGGTTTTTCAGCTGCATCTCGTAGCTAACTATCTGAGCACTTCAAGGTAGGTGAACAAGAAAAGCCGCGATTTGCATCGCGGCCTATCGTCTGGCAGATCATTTTGCGACAGAACGAAGATCGTTGCGAGATACTTAAGCCTTATGGTACGCCCAGGATGCCACCCAGGATGTCTCCGATACCAATGCCGTTGCCGCGTCTGTAGCCGCCGTTGGAGTATTGTCGATGGCCCTGATCGTAGCCTCGAACGAATCCCTCACGAAAAGCCTGCGTTGAGGCATTGCGGTAGTGGCGTGAACGCTCGGGACTATAGCTTTGCCCGCGTTGTGCGTCACTGGCGCCGGTGTTCAAGCCTTGCTGGTAACCCCGGTTCAGTTCCTGGTTGTTATGGCCACCGTTTCCGTAGCGTCCATTTCCATAACGCCCGTTTCCATTCCCGTAACGACCGTTTCCGTAACGACCGTTTCCATATCCGGCGTATTGACGATAGCCCTGGTCGTAGCCACGTACAAAGCCCTCACGAAAGGCCTGTGACGAAGCATTTCTATAATAGCGAGAACGCTGCGGGCTATAGTTCTGCCCACGCTGGGCATCGTTAGCGCCGGTGTTCAAACCCTGCTGGTAACCCTGGTTTAGTTCGTAATTGTTGTTGCCGTAGCCTCGATTCCTTCGGTCGTTGCGGTCGTCATCGCGGTCGTCATCTCGATCGCGCCCACGCCGCCAATCCCGATCATCGCGATCCCGACCGCGCCGCCAATCCCGGTCATCACGATTGCGGTCACGCCCCCAGCGACCATTGTCGCCATTACGATCTTGCGCCTGAGCCGTGACGCTCGCGGCAGCAAAGATGCTAAACACGAAAACCAGCGCCAATATCGCGCCGCCCATCCCTTTTCTCATAGTCAACCCCTCCATTTTCTGAAGAGTTTGGCAAGCGTTATGCCACTTGGATTTAAGGCATTTTGGAGAGTGAAAAACACCGTCTCGTTCCCCATATGGTGCACGAGGTGTCGCAGATGAGACGTGATTGGTCTCTGTACAGCCTGAAGCTCGGGCCAATATACTGACTGAAAAGAAACACTGTCATTTTCCCTTGGTCAATTTATGATTCGTACGAATGTTCATTGATTCCCACGCTCACATTGATGGTTCGGAGTTTGACGCTGATCGCGAGGAAGTGATTCGGCGCGCGCGTGATGCGGGCGTCTCGACGATTTTAAATGTGGGGACCGGCGATCCCCACAGCGGAGCTTTAGAGCGAGCGGTTGAGTTGGCGGAAACGCACGAAGGTGTTTACACGGCGGTGGGGACGCATCCTCATGATGCTCGGCTATTTGACGACAAAGCGGAAGAAAGAATTAGTTCGCTTGTCAAAGGCTCGCGTGTAGTTGCGTGGGGTGAAATCGGTCTCGACTTTCATTACGACAATTCGCCTCGAGACGTTCAAATGAAGGTGTTTAGACGCCAGCTAGTCTTGGCTCGCGAGGCGTTGTTACCCGTGATCGTGCACACACGTGACGCCGAAGTCGAGACAATTGATATCCTGCGGGCGGAATGGGCAGGCGCGGGGCTGCCGGGCATCATGCATTGCTTCAGTGGAAGCCGTGAACTCGCCTTGAAAACCATCGAGTTGGGTTTCTCAATTTCTTTTTCGGGGATTGTCACCTTTAAGAAGGCAGACGACTTGCGAGCCGTTGCCAGAGCGGTTTCGGCCGACCGGCTTCTGATTGAAACTGATTGTCCCTATCTCGCTCCTGTGCCTTATCGAGGAAAGCGAAATGAACCGGCGTTTGTGGTTGAGGTGGCAAGAAGCCTGGCGGAGCTTCATGAGATCTCCTTGGAAGAGATGGGGCGCATTACGAGCGCTAATTTTAGGAGAATGTTTGGTTTGGAGGTGCAAGCAGGCCAGATTCCGACAGATGGGGTCGAGTCGGTCCGCCAGCGATAGCGGCCGAAATGGCGTCTCCCAGGTTAGGGGGACCTGAAATGAGGACAATTCCAGTTAGAGAACACTTTCACATGCTCGCCTTTGGTGCTATTCTCAGGTTCATAGCCTACTACCGGGTTGGGTTGCGGAAACGAAAGACCTATGGCCCAGCAGAACTCGTTCGACATTGTCTCGCAGGTGAACCGAGCTGAGGTGACGAACGCACTCCATCAGACGATCAAGGAAGTCCGGCAGAGATTCGATTTCAAAGGCAGCTCCGCTAATGTCGTTCTGGAGAAGGACGCGCTGGTGCTGACTGCCGAGGATGAAACGAAGTTGCGCAATATGAACGATATTCTCCAACAAAAACTGGTTCGCCGAGGAGTTGCTCTGAAAGCACTCAGCTATGGTGCCGTGGAACCCGCTGCCGGCGGTACGGTAAGACAGCAAGCTGCAATTCAGCAGGGCATTCCTCAGGAGAAGGCAAAAGAGGTCGTCAGGTTTATCAAAGACTCGAAGGCAAAAGTGCAGGCCTCGATTCAGGCGGACATCGTGCGCGTTTCCGGCAGGGATCGCGACACATTGCAGGACGTAATCACCAAATTGAAAGTGAAAGATTTTGGCATTCACATGGAGTTTACGAATTATCGAACGAACTAATGGGTAGTGGGTCAGTTTGGAAAGCTGGCCCGGACGTCTCGCCCGTGGGATCACGCGCAAGATGCACGTGCCACATCAAACTGACCAACTACCAACTAATGCGTGAAGCAGCCAGGGTCAGGCAGGCAAAGATGGAAACAGCCGGCAATATACTTGCGGTCGAAGACGTCAAGCTCACGGCGAAACGTATCTTTAGTCTGATTGCTGCAGAGCTAGGGCAGGTTGAGGACGAGTTTCAGCGCCAGGCGCGATCCAATGTCCAGGTCATTAACTTCCTGGGCGACTATCTGCGCTCTTCCGGCGGTAAGCGTGTGCGTCCGGCTCTCACAATTCTCTCCAACTATGCCGTGGGCGGCAACGGTTCTCGCTACAACTCGATCCGCATGGCTACAGTGATGGAGTTTTTGCACACCGCAACTCTGGTTCACGATGACATCATAGACGAGTCTGATACTCGCAGAGATCGTCCAACAGTCAATGCCTTGTGCGGCAACGAAACGGCCGTACTAATGGGCGATTGGCTTTACATGTCGGCCTTCGAGACCAGCCTCGCCGAAAGGTCATTGCCCATCCTGGACATTCTCACCGCGGTAACGCGCAAGATGACTGAGGGTGAACTACTCCAGTTGACCCTGCTGGGACAAACAGATGTTTCAGAGCCACAGTACCTGAACGTCCTGCAACGCAAGACGGCGTACCTCTTCAGCGCTTGTTGCGAAGTCGGCGCAATATTAGGCGGTGCAAGCGACAGGCAGCAGGAAGCGCTCCGCAACTACGGCCTTAATCTAGGGACGGCGTTCCAGCTAATCGACGACCTACTCGACTTCATGACTACAGACGACGCGCTGGGGAAGGCGACGGGAGTGGATCTTTTGGCGGGCAAAGTGACACTTCCATTGATCTACTTTAGGGAAAGCGATGAGGCTGGGCGCGAGATGATTGACACGGTGATCAGAGAAGGATCTTACGAGACTGTGCACCGAAGCGAGTTGCTTGACGCCGTCGTCCGAGTCGGAGGTCTCGAACGAGCAAAGGCTCGTGCGGACGGCTTTGCGGAGGCCGCTCGCGCCTCCCTCGACAGCCTGCCTGATTCAGAGTATTGCGAGGCTCTCAGGTCAATCCCGACCTACGTTCTTGAGCGCGATCGGTAGGGAGCTGCTGCAGCACACAAGTCTGCATCAGTGCGGGCAGAATGCCGCGCTCCGGTATTGATGCCGTTTGAAATCCCACCCACGGGGAGTGGGTGGATGGTTCAGATCCAGCCTAAAGGACCTCGCCACCAGGTTGGATCTGAACTATCCCCAACTGCCGTTGGGGGGATTTCCCATTTTTGAAGGTTCTACTTTTCGTAGGCAGGACCTGAAAAATCCACCCACTCCCGTGGGTGGGATTTCAACTTGCACCAGAAACGCCGCGCTCCAGGGTATTGTACAAAACCCAAATTCCCTTTAACATTCGCCCAATGGACCGGCCTAACGAAAACCTCCTTTCCAGACTAGAACAGAACTTACGGCAATCGCGGGCCGCGCGAATGCATCTTGCGGCGCGCCTGCGAGAGCTTGAGGTGGAAGCTGATGCGGTAAGGACGGAGCTTGCGGAGATGGATACTCTGGCGAGCCAGTCTGAGGCAGCGATCTATCGCATGTTGTCCTCGGTGCTTGCGTCGAGCAATCTTACAGCAGGACTGCCATCAGACGCGGAATTAGAATCGGCAATGGGAAACTCATCACCCCAAGGCCGTGCATCAGTTTTTGGTGACTCAAGGCGGCAACCTATCCCACCCATACGCACGGATATCGAGGCACTGAGCAATCGTTTTCTGGATCGTACAATTCCGCAGGCTGTAACCCTGTTGCTTCGGGAGGAGGGTGGACCGCTGCACGTCAACGAGATCTTCAACCGGTTGCTTGAAGGCGGTTTCAAGTTTACGGGCCAAAACCCGACCATCAGTGTTGCAGTATCGCTGAACCGCAATAGTCGGTTCCGCAAAGTCGCTCCCGGCACCTTCGACCTCATGATTCGAGATGCATCCAAGGCCTCATAGAATTTCGAAATTCGGATTGCGGATTTCGGATTTGTTCTTAACCCGAGCTGGCCGTGAAAAATGAGCGAGAGGCAAGCCATGGCCTTATGGTTTGTGACTTCATCCGGCCAGGCTCTAAACTACAACCCGCCGACCCCTCTCTCAGCAACCAGGTTAGTGTCCTAATTAGCAAAGTCGAAGAAGAGTTCAGTTGGCTGGCGCCACTCAAATACGGAACCGGGAGCGGTTCTATGAAAGGGCTGTCAAGAAAAAAGTTTCTCCTAAGCCGCCAAGAAGTTCTTGGCGGCTAGCCTCAACACACCCGAA
>JBOGOU010000571.1:0-24925 GCA_050748205.1 Pyrinomonadaceae bacterium
GATATATCATGCAGATAATACCGGCTCGCTCATGATTTTGCAACCCGCCCATAAATATGTCGCACACCCACTCTACTGGCTAACTTGCTTCCCCCGGACCCTTCTCGTATAATTCACGGCTTGCTCGAAGCACGGCGGTTTCGTCCGGTGGGTTCGCGCCCACTTTTTCTTTTGGGCGGAGGGTGCTTTTCGGAGGGGAACATTGGCGCCCAATTCGATTGAAAAGCGAGTGCAGGCGATCGCTGAAAGAGTCGCAATCGATCACGGGCTGGAGTTAGTGCACGCAGAAGTCGCCGGTCCCGAGAACAAGCCGATAGTTCGTATTTTCATTGACACGCCGCAAGGCATCACCCACGAAGACTGCTCCGAAGTCAGTCTTCATGTAGGCACAATCCTGGACGTCGAAGACTTCATTCATTCCGCCTACACTCTGGAAGTATCTTCGCCGGGTCTGGATCGAGGTCTTTACAAACGAGCCGATTATGAGCGCTTTGCAGGCAGTCTTGCCAAGGTAAAAACTCATCGGCCTATTGAGGGACAACGAAACTTTCGCGGCCGCTTACTGGGGGTGGAGGGCGAGGATGTGCTTTTCGAGGACAGAACCAGCGGTCACGTAAAAATACCGCTCGATTTGATCGCGAGAGCAAATATTGAGATTGACGTAGAGGCAGAGTTTCGGCGGGCACAAGGAAGCTGACTGACGCTACCACGCGTCCAAAGAGTGGCGCCGAGTATCACAGGTTAGGAACCTGTACTTACAACTGAATAACAATCGAATAGGCTCAGCGACACAAAGGCTGTTTTTGCTGTCGAGCCATGCGGGAAACGGTGAAAGCTAAATGAGTTCTTCAATTGCGCAAAACATCGAGGCACTTTGCCAGGAGCAAGGCATTGAGCGGGACCTGGTCATCGAAGCGATGAAAGAGGCCGTCCGAGCCGCCGCCAAAAAACAATTCAGGTCCGGAGAAGATATCCAGGTCGACTGGAATCCGGACACCGGTATCGAATTATCTGCCTCGAAAGTCGTCGTTGACGAGGTGAATGATGCAGCGACGGAACTCTCAATCGACCAGGCTCGCGAACTTGCCGGGGATGAAGTCGAATTGGGCGATGCGCTACTGCTGCCGTTACCGATGGAAGAATTGGGCCGTATCGCGGCGCAGACTGCCAAACAGATCCTGTTCCAAAAGGTTCGAGACGCAGTTCGCAGTAACGTCTACGAGCAGTACATTGACAAGATTGGGGATCTTGTCAATGGCTACGTTAAGAGATTCGAGCGCGGCAACATCATCGTTGACCTCGGAAATCTGGAGGCGATTCTGCCCCGTTCCCAACAATCTCGTGGCGAGCAATGGAATCAGGGTGAGCGAATTCGAGTTGTCATCAATAACGTTTCCAAGGAATCCAAGGGGCCTCAAGTAGAAGTATCGCGCACCTCCCCCGAACTGCTGCTGCGATTGTTTGAAATGGAAGTTCCTGAAATCTATGACGGTACAGTTGTCATCAAGTCTGCGGTGCGTGAGCCGGGTGAGCGCGCCAAGATTGCCGTAATGTCCAACGAACGGGATGTAGACCCGGTCGGGGCTTGCGTCGGCATGAAGGGTTCCCGTGTGCAGGCAATCATTCGCGAACTGCGCGGGGAGAAGATCGACATTATTGAATGGTCTGACGAGCCGTCCGTATTTGCCGCTAACGCGCTCTCGCCTGCAAAAGTCAATCAGGTTCGCATCACCGATATAGAGAACCGCCAGATGGAAGTTATCGTGAATGAAGATCAGCTTTCCCTGGCGATTGGCAAGCGCGGACAGAACGTGCGGCTGGCAACAAAGCTCGTTGGTTGGAATATTGATATCCGCAGCGAGGAAGAGATCAAGCGCGAGGTCACTGAACAGATGGGCGCTCTTATTGCTTCCGGCGAATCTGTGCCTCTCTCAGCCATCGAGGGTGTCACCGCTCAGCAGGCTGATGCGCTCTCCGAACATGGAATCAACGATATCGACGCGCTCGCTCAAACGTCGGTCGACGATCTAGTGGAGTTCCTGGATCTCAGTTTGGATGAGGCCGAGACGATTCTGAATGCCGCTAAGGCCGTAACCGCCCTGCGCGATCGGAGCCTGCACGGCGAAACAGAAGAAACGGATGCCGGAGACGAAAGCGCAGGAGAAACAGCTGCTGAACCGGTTGAAGCGTACGCTATCTCCGCGGAACTCGACGAGGCGGTTCAAGACGCCGACGTTGCGCCTGCCGAAGATCCGACCGCTAAAGGCTACGACGAAGCAGTGGAGACAGGGCTACCATTCCGGGCCGAGCCAGAAATTCTCGCCCGTGAATCGGCTGACCCTGTCGCACTTACCGAGATAGAACCGGTTTCCGAGGACGAACTTGTCTTGCAGGAAGCCGGGCGAGATCTGCGTCCAGATACGATTACACCTGCTCCGGACATCACCTCAACGGGAGCAGCTGCAATGGAATACGCCGATGAAGTTAGCGCGAGCGGACTTTCCCTCGAGGAGATTGCCGCGATTGACGAAGCCGCTGCAGAAGCCTCTCCCGCTCAGGCCACTGAGGGCTCAACAACATTTGCTCCCGAGCTGAAGGAAGACGCCGCATCGAGCGGGAGCAGTGACGACAAAGAGAAGCAAGATGCTTCCCCTGATGCGGCAAATTAGTCGCAACGGACCCACTGGCTTGTCCAGTGCGTTGCGCTGCCCGCTCCACCAACCAGCGTTGCACTTCTGAGCACACGCTTCAAGTGGTTGAGAGCGGAAGTTCTTAATCACTTTCGAAGATGTAAGGGCGTTTGAATAGGGGCGTCCGAGAAGGAGTGCATGACAGTTTCCTCCAAGATTCGAATTTATGACCTGGCGAAGGAACTGAAGCTCGACACGAAGCGACTGATTGAAGAGGTTCGTCGCGAAGGAGTCGATGTCAGCGTTCCATCCAACTCTGTTTCCAAGGAGTTGGCTGAGAAGATCCGGAACAAATACTTCCCGAAGAAGGAAGCCGCTGTAAAACGGACCGTTAAGGTCGTCAAACGAGCTGCGCGACCGGTCGAGGAACTGCCCGCGGTCGAAACGGAAGAGCCTGTCAGCGTCAGCGCCGATGAACCGGAAGTCGCCCAATCCGAACAAGCTCCGCCGCCACCAGAAACGCCCGCCGCCGCGCCTGCCGGCCTCAAACCACTAACAGCAGCCAAGCTGATGAAGAAGCTGCCGCCCGCCGCGCGAGCAGATCAACCAGCATCAGCGGCTGGCGCGGAAACTGCTACCCTGCCGGAGCTCCCCACACAGCCTGCTGACCTCGATGAAGAGGTTGCGCCTGCCTTGGCTAACAACACTGCGGAAGCGGTTGTGGAAACTACGAAGAGCGCTCCGACGACATCTCATCAGATCAGAGTCATGCGCCCCACGGCTGCCGCACTCAACGCCGGAATTCGCCCTGGTGAGCGCGTTCCCACTCCGGTTGCTCCACCGGTGACTCCCAGGGAACGGGCCGAACGCGGCCGCGTCAGAGATCGGAACTCGTTATCGAGAACCGAGCGGCTGGGAACACCCGGCGAAACGCTTACCCCACAAACCACCTACATTCCACCGCCGGACTCGGGCAGGCGCCGCTCGCGCCGTACACCATCGCGTGGCGGAAGGAAGATCGAAGGCAAGACTAGCCGCTTTGATAAAGGTGATTTTATTCCCCCGCCGAAGGCTCTGTCGCTCGAAGATCGCATCGCCGGCAGGATGGAGTTGCCCGAAACTGGCGAGTTGAAATCTGCTCGTCTGATTGAGGGCTCTACCGTAAAAGAATTTGCAGAGAAACTGGGAATCAAGCCAAAAGACGTGGTAACACTCCTGCTGCAGCGTGGAGTTTTCGCAACCATCAATCAACCCTTAAACGACGATGTGGCCGCAGACCTTGGTAAACGCTTTGGCTATGACGTTACGTTTGTGCCCTTTGAGGAGATGGTTGCCGAGGAAGAATTTGAAGAACTGATTGCCACGGACGCAGATGATGTCGAATTGCCTCGCGCCCCTGTCGTCACTGTGATGGGACACGTCGACCACGGCAAGACTTCGCTGCTTGACGGCATTCGCACTACTGACGTTGCCGGAGGCGAGGCGGGAGGAATAACACAGCATATCGGGGCTTATAGCGTGCAGGTGCCAAGTCCGGACAACCCGGCAGAGACGCGGCGTGTAGTGTTTCTCGACACGCCGGGTCACGAGGCTTTCACGCTGATGCGCGCCCGTGGCGCCAAGGCTACAGACATCGTGGTACTTGTCGTTGCAGCCGACGATGGCGTGATGCCCCAAACCATTGAAGCAATTGAGCACTCGCGAGCCGCAAAGGTACCCATCGTAGTAGCAATCAACAAGATCGATAAGCCGGACGCAAATCCGGACCGCGTCAAGCAGGAATTATCCCAGCATGGCCTGGCGCCAGTTGAGTGGGGTGGAGATACCGAGATGGTTTTGGTTTCGGCAAAGAAGCGTCAGAACCTGGAAGCGCTGCTCGAAACCATTCTGCTCAGCTCCGATATTCTCAATCTGCGCGCCAGCCCGACGCGTCTGGCTTCAGGCGTAGTGCTCGAGGCAAAACTCGATCGCGGGCGCGGCCCAGTAGCCACTGTGCTGGTGCAACAGGGTACGCTGCGCAATCACGATCCCTTTATCGTCGGACAAATCTCCGGCAAGGTGCGAGCGATGTTCAATGATCGCGGTGAAGCAATAACTGAAGCCGCTCCCGCCACGCCCGTGGAGGTGCTCGGACTCTCTGGTGTACCCCAGGCTGGCGACTCTCTGCAGGTCGTCGCCGATATGAGTCGCGCTCAGCAGATCTCGCAGCATCGTCAGATGGTCAGTCGTCAGGCCACACTGTTGCAGACAACCAAGCGCGGTATTGAGGCTCTGGGCGAGAGTGAAGTCAAAGAGCTGCTGGTAATAATAAAGGCCGACGTCCAAGGTTCTGTGGAAGTTCTGAAGTCGACTCTGCAGAAACTCTCCACCGAACGTGTAAAGGTAAAGGTCATTCGCTCCGGCGTCGGAGCTATTACCGAATCCGATGTGTTGCTCGCCTCTGCCACCCAGGCCGGCTCGTCGTCTTCGGCGGTAGTAATTATTGGTTTCAATGTGAGACCCGAGTCTCGTGCCGGCGATCTGGCAAAGCAAGAGGCCGTCGACATTCGGCTGCATTCCATCATCTACAAGGTCGAGGAAGAAATCCGGGCGGCAATGATCGGTATGCTCGAAGCTATCGAGAAGGAGAAGATCATTGGCAAAGCTGATGTGCGAGAGATCTTCCGCGTGCCACGCGTGGGTGCCGTGGCGGGTTCAATGGTAGTCGACGGACACATCCGCCGGAATGCAAGAGCGCGATTGATCCGCGATGGTGTAGTCAGCTGGGAAGGTAACATATTCTCCCTTCGTCGATTCAAGGACGATGTGTCGGAAGTTCGTGAGGGCTTTGAGTGCGGCATCGGTCTCGAAAACTTCAACGACATTAAGGTTGGCGACCAAATAGAAGCTTACATCGTAGAGAAGGTCGCCGCGACTGAACTCTAGGAAAGGTATCGGGTGTCGGGTATCAGGTGTTGGAAAATCAACTCCGGCACCTGACACCTGGTACCTGACACCCTGTTGTTATGCGCCGACCGGAAAGAGTTGCCGACATTCTTCGGGAAGAGATTTCGCAGATTGTCGGGTATGAGTTGGAAGATCCTCGGCTCACTATGGTAACGGTGACAGACGTTCGTCTCTCAGAGAATCTCAAGGCCGCACGGGTTTATGTCACAGTTGCAGGCAGCGAAGAGGAACACCGGTTGGCACTTGCTGCCCTACGCCACGCTGCTCCGTACGTTCGCAAACAGGTTGGCTTGTCGCTCAATCTCCCACGCACACCGGAAATTCACTTCGTGAGGGACCGCGTCGAGGAGGAAGGTGAACGTGTGGATAGGTTGCTCGAGAAGATCGAACAAGAATGGGAAAGCGAAGGAAGAAAGGATGTATGAGGAGTAACACAGTGGCGTGTTACCCGGCACAGACTTAAGTCCGTGCCACCTTGCAAAAAATGCTTAGTCAAGTCGTTGAGTTAATCGAAGCGAAGAGTCGATTTGCCGTCACCTCCCATATACGCCCGGATGGCGACAGCTTAGGTTCATCTTTGGGTCTCTACTGGCTTTTGCGCGCGCTGGACAAGGACGTCGAAGTAATCATGCGAGATCCTGTTCCGCCCGCCTACCAGCAACTTCCGGGCGCTGAGAGCGTTCGCATAACCCCCAGGGTCGATAGACCTTGCCAGGCAGTGTTCGTCATTGAGTGCTCTGACATTTCTCGCCCGGGCCTCACGGACTTGGACAATCAGGTTGTCGTTAACATCGATCACCATTCCACCACGGCCCTTTTCGGCAAGATTAATTGGATCGACTCAACCGCTTCTGCCGTGGGCGAGATGATTTATAACCTTTGCAAAGCGACCGGCGTGCGCGTTACCAAAGAGATTGCTGAATGCGTGTACACCGCACTGATAACTGATACTGGATCATTCCATTACTCAAACACTACCGAGCGAACGTTCAAAGTGGCGTCTGAGCTGGTGCGCTCGGGCGTGAGACCGGCCAAGACCGCTGAAGCTGTGTTTGCCAGCTATCCGTGGGGCCGCATTCAGTTGCTGGGTGAGGTGCTCTCTACCGCTCGGCGCGACGCGTCGGGACGAGTAGCCTGCATGCGTCAAACGCTGGAAATGCAAAAGCGTACTCAAGCTTCCGATGAAGCTACCGACGGTTTTGTCAACTATCCGCTAACTGTAGGAGAAGTAGAAGCAGTCGCCTTGCTGAGAGAATGCGAGCCTGGCACTTATCGTACGAGTTTGCGATCCAAGGGCGAAGTTAACGTCGCGCGAGTGGCAGGCCTTTTTGGCGGCGGCGGACACCGCAACGCCGCTGGTTGCACTCTCAAGGGCAACTGGGATGAAGTGGAAGCGGAGATCATGGGTCTTCTGCACGACGCTGTCGAACGGGCCAACGGATTAAAGGACGCCACTGAAGATGCACTGAAGGCCACGGACCTGGCAAACCAGCCAGAATCAATTCATCAGGGGAACAGGTGAACGGGAAATAGGGGAAGAGGAGAAGAGAAAAACTTAAGTTCGCCAACTAACCGTTCTATCCTGTTTCCAGTACCTCTTACCCTTTTCCCCGGTTCCGCTTTCCCTGTCCCCCGTTTCCGTTCCCCGATTGCCTGTTCCCCTGTTACCCTTTTCCCCGGTTCGCCTGTAATGGATCCAACAAAAAAGAAATACAAGTGGCGTCGCGAAGCCTACCAGGAGAAGACCAAAGGTCTCTTGATGGTCCATACCGGCAACGGCAAGGGGAAAACTACGTGTGCGCTGGGCCTCATGATGCGAGCCTCCGGCCGCGGCTTGAAATGCTGCATGATTCAGTTCATGAAATCGCGGAATGATCGCTATGGAGAACACGAATCGGCGGAAAAGCTCGGGATCGAGGTCCATACGATGGGTGATGGATTCACCTGGGACACAAAAAATCCCGAACAGGATCGCGCGACAGCTCGAACTACCTGGAACCTATGCCTCGAAAAGATGCGCAGCGGAGACTACGACTTGCTGGTCTTTGACGAGCTGGTCTACGTATTGAGCTATGAAATGCTGCCGCTCGAAGAAGTTCTTCAGGAACTAAACGCAGTTAGAGCTGCACAGCCCGCTTTACACATCGTCGTTACTGGTCGCGATGCTCCCCCGGAACTGATTGATGCGGCGGATCTGGTTACAGAAATGCGGGAAATCAAGCACCCATTTGCTGCCGGAATTCGTGCGCAACAGGGTATAGAGTTCTGAACCATTTTCCATTTTCCACTTCTCATTTCTCATTTTCCATTGGTGGATTCAAGTTTGAAGTGCAACAGGATGGTCAGCCGGAACGCCGCTAGACTGCGCGTATCATTCACACTTGGAACGACAGCTCATCATGCACAAAGGGTCTGTCAACCCCGTAGGGGTGAGAGGTTTATAGCACGACGCCCCGAACCACCCTCCGGCTCCGTTCGTAGGAGCGGCGTCCTCTTGAGTCTAAAGCTCTGGTTGGGTTCCGCTCCTCCGAACGGAGTGATGGGAGCAAGCCGGTTAAGGCTATAAACATTTCACTCCTACGGAGTGGACAGAATGAAAGAGCCGCCAGACCTTTCACATGTCCGTTACGAAATGTTGCACTTCCAAGTTGAATCCGCGACTCGCGAATGACAAATGTCAAATGAGAAATGGAAAATGACCGTCCTCAAGCTGAGGTTTACCAGACTGACCCACTACCGGCGCCTCCTCTTCCCTTCGCTCTGTCTGCTACCTATGCTAACCTTTCCCATTCCCATTAGATCCGTAACCACAGGAGATGTCGACTAGCGCTTAGCATTCATGCCCTGGTTCAGCAAAAAGAGTAAGCGAATTGAGAGCGTTCGCCCTGAGGAGCGAGTGGTCAAGACCGAAAACGTCTTCGTCAAGTGTGACGACTGTGAGGCCCATCTCTACAAGGGTGAACTAGAAGAGGCAATGCAAGTATGCAAGCATTGCGGTTATCACTTTCGCATCGGGGCCCGTGAACGACTGACGATGCTTTTCGACGAAGGCAGATTTGAAGAGCTTGACGCAGAGGTGATATCGATTGACCCGCTCGACTTTGTTGATAGCAAGCCTTACCCAGATCGTCTGAAGCAGGCGAAAAAATCTTCCGGTCTCCCCGAAGCGATCATCAATGGGCGAGGAAAAGTCGGGAACCACCTGGTATTCGCGGGCGCGATGGACATGGCCTTCATAGGAGGATCTATGGGCTCGGCGGTCGGGGAAAAGGTGACCCGATTGATCGAACGCGCTCTCAAAGAGCATGGCGCAGTTGTTATCTTTTCGGCTTCAGGTGGGGCGCGCATGCAAGAAGGCACGCTCTCTTTAATGCAAATGGCCAAGATTTCCTCCGCGCTTGCAGCACTCGACGAGGCCCATCTTCCCTTCGTATCGGTTCTTACCGATCCCACGACCGGCGGTGTCACTGCGAGTTTCGCAATGCTCGGAGACTTCATCATCGCCGAACCCAAAGCACTAATCGGTTTCGCTGGCCCCCGGGTGATCGAGCAAACAATTCGTCAAAAGCTTCCTAAAGACTTTCAAAAATCCGAGTTTCTCCTGGAGCACGGCATGCTGGACGATATCGTCGACAGACGAGAAGTGCGCGACCACATTATCAAGCTGCTGAACTTTATGATGAACCCGGAGATTTATGAGCCGGAAATTGAGAAGGCGCGCACTGGCACGACCTCACGCAAATGACTTTTCTCGCAACTTTGGCGCGATCGTCGAATCTCCAGCGCCTGCTTCTGGTCACATGAGAGATCTTCATGCAGTTTGACGAAGCGCTCCGGTATCTTCTGAGTCTGGGGGCTGAAACCCTCGCAATCAAACTCGGTCTCAGAAACACTGAACTGCTCCTCGCGGCACTTGGCAATCCCCAGAAGTCCTATCCTTCGGTACAAATCGCGGGCACGAACGGAAAAGGCTCGACCGCCGTTATTCTCGATTCAATCTGCCGCATCGCTGGTATTAAGACTGGCCTCTACACTTCCCCCCACCTTGTTTCCATTACCGAACGCATAAGGGTTAGTGGTCGGGAAATCGCCACCAACGACTTTGCCCGTCATGCAACCTCTGTACGATGCGCTAGTCTGGAACTCCTCAATCGGTCAGAACTCGAAGCTCCGCCTACCTTTTTCGAGCAGGTAACCGCAATTACGCTAGGAGCATTCAAAGAGGCCAATGTGGATCTGGCAATCCTTGAAACTGGCCTTGGCGGGCGACTCGACGCTACCACTGTCGCGAAAGCTGAGTTGGTTGCTATCACGCCTGTCAGCCTGGATCACGAAGAGTATCTGGGAACGACCCTTGAAAGCATCGCAGCCGAGAAAGCCGCAATTATCCGCCCCGGCGTGACAGCGATAATCGCACCGCAACCGGCGGAAGTGCTCGGCGTCATTCTTCGCCAGTGTGAGAACTGTGACGTTCAGCCGAGTATTGATGAATGTAGCGCCAAAGTTGAAGACGTCACGCAGGATGGCCATCTTCGCGTAACATTCAAAACTGCGCACGATCTATACAGCAACGTAATGCCTGGGCTGAGAGGCCGCCATCAGATAACAAACGTCGCACTGTCAATTCGCCTGGCCGAGTCGTTGCGCGCTCAGGGTTTTGCGATCTCCCGCTCCGCAGTCGTCGAAGGAATAGAACAGGCCAGGCACCCCGGCAGACTGGAACTCTGGCAGGGGTCACCGACCGTTGCGCCTGTCTTGTTTGACGGCGCGCATAATCCGGCGGGCACACTCGCGCTGCGGAAATACCTTGATGAATTTATAAGCGTTCCTGTGACACTCGTGTTTGGCGCAATGCGTGACAAAAATCTTGAGGAGATGGCCGCAAACCTGTTTCCCGTGGCCAGCCGCCTTGTCTTGACGCAACCGGAAAGTCCGCGCGCTGCTAGCCTCGAAGTGCTCCAGCACCTGGGTTCGAGTCTTGTCGACGACGAGAGGATTTCCGCAGTGCGTTCTGTGAGGAGCGCGATCCTCAAGGCCAGGGAGGTAACTCCTGCCAACGGGCTCATCTGTTGTAGCGGTTCGCTCTATCTCGTAGGCGAGGCCCAGGCCGTAATGAAAGAAATGACTGGGGCAGAAGTTTCGTCAGCAAGAGTCTCCTAGGAGAGAAACTAATCATGGCATCATCAGAGAAACAGCTTCCTCAAATACTGGAAAGCGTCGAGATCTTTCGTGGGCGCGTCGTTGACGTCACCGTCGATACTGTCCGGGAAGGCGACAAGACCTATACGCGCGAAGTGGTCCATCATCCCGGTAGCGCTGTGATTATCCCGGCGTTTGAAGATGGAACTGTTGCGCTGGTGCGCCAGTATCGTCATCCTGCAGTGCGTTATCTCCTGGAGGCACCGGCAGGCTCGCTGAAGCGCGGTGAGCGACCAGAAGAGGGTGCAGCGCGCGAGTTGGAGGAAGAACTAGGTTACGTTGCCAACAGACTGGAGAAGTTGTCGGAATTTTACGTCTCGCCTGGTTTTTGTGAGGAAAAGATGTGGGTCTACCTCGCGATTGACATGACTAAAACCGAGCAACAATTGGAGGCAGACGAAATCCTGGAAGTTCTTCGCATTCCTTTTTCGCAGGCCTTGGAGATGATCACTGCCGGGGAGATTGAAGACGCAAAAACCATAATTGGCTTAATGCTCGCAGCGCCTCGAGTGGGTCCATCAATGTTGGAAATCGAATACCCTGCTGTGTGATCGAAGTCACTCAAGGATTTCACTAGACAAGTTTCTCTGTTTGACCCTTTGATAGCAACTCCAATACACTCCTGAATACCGTGCCCACAAACAGTGAGTCAGCGTTTCCAATAAGTCAGATTACGCCCTCTCAGACAGAAAGCTCGGCTACTCGCTTAGCCCAGGTAACGCCGGATCCCAATAACCCACCCTGGGGACTTCTTGGGGCTTTACTGGTCTTGTTCGGGAGCCTCTTTCTCCAGTTAGCGTTTTCGATATTGTTCCTGATCCCCTTCTTGATTCAGCAGGGAATGACTCCAGGATCGCCGGAACAGGGGATGAACGCTCTGGAAGTAATTTTGAGTAACAAGACTGCGGCTCTTTTCCAGATTCTGGCTATCCTGCCGAGCCACATCCTCGCTGGCGCGTTGGTATGGGCGGTGGTGACTCGCTTCGGCAAACGACCATTCCTCGCCTCACTGGGTTTGGTTGGGTCAGGCGGCCTGGAGCTTTTGGCGAGCGTCGGACTTGGCGTCGTTCTGTTTGGTTCAGCAAGCTTACTTGCACACCTGATCGGAGCTGACAAGCCCACTCAATTGGAGCAAATAATCAACAGCTCCCCTGCCGCCAGATATGCCATCGCCGTCTTTGCCACTTTCACGGCGCCTTTCATAGAAGAATTAATCTATCGCGGAGTGCTCTACTCAGCTTTACAGAGAGTTGTCGGACTTTCTGGAGCGGTGATCATCGTCCTGGGCGTGTTCACATTGATCCATGTACCTCAGTACTGGCCCAACTTTGGAATCATTGCCGCTGTTGGCCTGCTCAGCGTCGCTCTCACCGTAATCCGTGCTTACACGGGCCGGCTGTTGCCTTGCATCGTGATTCATTTCGTCTTCAACGGAATCCAATCTGTCCTCTTATTGATCCAACGACCTGCGCCAGTCAAAGATCCGTCCGCCGTCATAGCCTTCATTCTCTTTCGCCTGTGGCGGTTAGTTATCTAGCTATGACCCACGAAGTTGTCGTAGTGGGCGCCGGTATTGGAGGCCTGACCGTGGCAGCGCTTCTGGCTGCGCGCGGCGTTGATGTTTGTTTGCTGGAGAGAGAGTCGGGTCCGGGTGGTTGTGTGGCGCCGTTCGAGAAGTTTGGTTACACATTTGACCCCGGTGCTGGCCTCTACCCTCTATGGCAAAAGGGTGAGATTCACGACCAGATCTTCTCTCAGCTTCCCGTCTCTCCTCCCGAGGTCTCGTTGCGTGATCCGGGCTACGTGGTGCGGCTGCCCGATCAATCCGATATCCCGATTTCAGCAAACAGAGAACAGTTTGAGGATGCGCTGCGCACGATTTTTCCTGAGTGTGTCGATAGGGCGATCGGATTCTATCGAGAAAGCACACTGATAAGTGATGTTCTCAGGCGCGCGTTACTGAGAGTGCCCGACTTACACTCTGCCAGCAGCTTAAGAAAGACTTATGCCTTGCTGCCAGACTTTCTTCGCGCGGCGCGAATTGTTAAAGCCAGAAACGACTCGACTGCCGCACATCTCGGAGGCACTTCATTTCGTTTCCGCAGGTTTGTCGATGCTCAGTTGCAACTCCTGGCTCAGGCTCCCAGCGATGAGTGCAGCTTTCTGTATTCGACTCTGGCACTCACAATCCCCCGCGAGGGACTCTTCTCGATTCGCGGCGGAGCACCCGCCCTGGCGGCGAGACTTGCTGAATCCTTGAAAGCAAGCGGTGGCAAGATCCGCTTCGACACCCCTGTCTTAAGGCTCTCCTACGACGCAAGCGGGCGAGCCGTTGGAGTTGATCTGTTGAGCGGGGAGACAGTCGGTGCCTCGCGAGCCATCGTCAGCAACCTGACTGTTTGGGATACGTACGGAAAGTTGATTGGGCTCAATCGCACTCCTCTCCCGATTCGCAAACGCCTGACCACTTTGCGAAGTTGGGGCGTTTACCTGCTCTACCTGGGATTGGACGCCGCAGCTGCCTCGAGGATTCCGAGTACTCACATCCTCACTGTTACGGACTGGCAGGAACAGCAGAGCTACAACCCTGAAACAGATCAACTCATGCTGTCTACATCGCCGGAGTGGGACCCTAGAGCACCAGAAGGACGAAGGGCGGCAACGGTTTTGACCTTCTCTGACGTCGAGGAGTGGTTCACTTTCCAGGCGGACGAACAACAGCACGAGGAGAAGGATCGATCCGCACTCGAGACCTGGTGGGAGCGCCTCTATAAATCAATACCGGAGCTCGGCGCGGGCGTAGAGTTAATTGAGACCGCCACCCCACGCACATTCTACGACCTCACTCGCCGCAAACTAGGCATGGTTGGAGCTGTCAGGGATTCAACCCAGACCTTCGGACCCAACTGGTGGGATTGGCGGACTTTCCTGCCCAACGTTTTTCTAACCGGCGACACGGTATTCCCCGGCGGCGGCCTTGCAGGCGTCAGCCATGCCGCCCTGGCTCTCGCCAACCGCCTCACCAAACAGGATCACACTCTGCAGCTGGCTCCCAACAACGCAAAAACGCGGGTACCGGGTGCAGCTTAAGCTCTTTACTGGGACCGCGTCTCGTCCGCCCGGCCACATCCGAAAAAGAAATAGCTATCATCAAGCGGTTCGCTGAAATACAGGAGCTAAGACCACCTCATATTCCATTCGTTGCGCTAACCCACCGGCAGTTCGTAGAGAGAGTTTTCCTTCCGTACGTCTACGCTCTCGATGGCTAAGGTCTGTCGGAAGCTCAACATTCCGCGCCCAAGTCGCGGTTATTGGGTCATCAAGGCAGCCGGAAAGCCCGTACCGAGACAACCTCCGCTCCCGGATTTGCCTATTTGATACGTTTATTCCTACGAATATTCTTTAGCCTCATAGGCGAGCGACTTAGCGGCTTCACAGACCCAAACGGCTAATCCCAAACAACTATATTCTAGATCAAGAGACACCTATTTCGCGGTTCAAGTCGACTCACAGTCCGACAATTTGCCCGCGGAACCGACCATACCCAATTGACCAGCGCACAGCAACTACGTATTCATGGAGGTACGACGCTCTTATTGATTCTAAAGGACTTATACCTCTCCCTATGTGGATTAGACCATTCAAATCACAGACTTTTGAAGCGGTGCCACTTTAAAAACCTCCTAATCGTCCCGCGCTAATTGCTCTCGGTGCATCAATCGGTAGTCCAAGTTCTCGGCCTATCTTCCGAGCCATTTCACGGTGCGTCCACGGATACAGTTGATAACCCAAGATCATTCCGTACCCCCCTGCTTCGATGGGATTGAGCTTGGCGCAGCTCTCGGGTTAACGCTAAGTGTCCCACCAAACAGCTGCGGAAGGGCGGGAACTTGTCATGATCGGGTCAATTCACTCTCAGATTCAAAAGGTGTGGTCAGAATCAACTCATTTTTACTTTATAGTTATATCCAACCAAACGCTGGACAGATCCTAATTGTCTGGTGTATAGATGCACCAGACAATTAGAGGAATCCGTATGTACATTACGATTGACGAGCGGGACAAGCGCCCTCTTTACCGGCAAGTGGCCGACGAAATAAAGGGACTGATCGCTCGCCGGGAGCTTGAGCAAGGATCTTCGCTGCCCCCTGTGCGTCAGGTGGCTGCCGATCTGGGCGTAAATCTGAATACGATTGCGGTCGCCTACCGACAACTTCAGAAAGAGGGACTTATAACGATCCGGCACGGCTCCGGGGCTATCGTTACGTCGAGGGTAGTCGGCGAAAGCACGGAAGAGCAGCTCCGCCTGCCCTTGCGCAATGCGCTAACCCAGTTGGTGCTGGCGGGTCTACAGTTATCGGAGATCAAAGTGCTTGTGAACCAGGAACTTACCGGGCTCTTGAGCCCACAGGATTAGCCCGCGTACCGAGACGGAAGTGAGTAATCACAACTTTCTATTGCCGCGGGGGGTTATTCCGATGGGGACTCTCCCGACTTGTATTCGGCATGCTGGGCTCAGGCCTCGGTGAGTCCATAGCTCGGGTTGGAGGCGGTGGCGGCGGTGGTGGCTGCGGATTGTAGGTTGGCGCTGGCTGGCCTCCGGTACTCGCGGGAGGTTGGCCTGAGCCTCCTCCTGTTCTTGGATAGGGATTCCCGGTGGAGCCGCTGTTATATCCGCCCCAGCGGCCAGCAGGATAGAACGCGTTGGAATAGGCGCCGCCGTAGGGCGAGCCCCAACCAAAATAAAAAGGCAGGAACGTATAGCAGTTGTATCCTGGGTGGAACAGCCAAATACCGGAAGAGCGGGCCGAAAACCCGTAATACCAACTGTTATTAAGGCTGGATAACAAGAGATTCCGGTCTCGGGATGTGATTCGGCGATTTGCCTGAGCGACTGTTTCAGCACGATGCTGGCTCCAGTTATCAAATGCGTCCTTCTCTTTGTCGGCCCTTTCCAGCTTGGCAATGGAAAATGTAAGTCCGCTGAAAATCAACTTCCGGCCGCCCTTGACCTTCTGCTGTGAGTCGGAGAGCAGGACCCGCCCTTTCCTGACTATCAGTTCTGTAGCGTCGCCAGGTACTACGTTGACGCGGTAGAGTCCGCGCCTGACTATTACCATTTTCGTATGTGGCGTCGTGATATTTATCATCAACTCGGTATCATCGGCGCCGGTTGCCTCGACAATTGCGGTTCCTCGTATGAGACGTACTTCCAGGTTCTCAAGAGAGTTATTGGTTAGTTCAAACTCGGAGTTCTCCGCTACGCGCATGTAGGATCCCGGGTTGAGCAACATCTCGACACGGCCGTCAACCCCGGTCTTCACCACATCTCCTGCTTCAAGATTGTCTTTGATTGTGAGTTGTTCCCATTCAGAGCTTCCCTGTGCGTGAACTCCCGTACGCCCCGTTACGGCGTTGATGCCTCCGGCCTTCGCAGAAATAACGAACCGCTCTCTATTCTGGGCCTGGCCAGCCAAAAAGACGGAGAAGATTAAAGGAAGAGTAAATAGCAAGGGTAGAGAACGGGATGCTTTTCTCATCGAGGATCTCCTTTGACTCCGAAACTTGAGGCAGATTGAGGAGCTGGCCGCATCAGGCATTATAGCCCTCTCACTACCATTTACAAGAATTTTGACGCAAATGGCCGCTAATTTGCCTTGGCGTAATATCCAGGCTTGCTGCGTGCTGAAAGGTCTTGCCGGCCCACCAGCCGCACAACGACGGAGCGCCACTTGCCATCCTTGGCCGTGTTACTGGGCTTGTAGCCAACACTATAGACCGTCGCCAGATCCTTAATAACTTGCTCATAAACGCTGTCGAGATCTTTCAGCTTGTTTGCGCGATACACTTTCGTGCCGGCGCATTCTGCAAGCTGTGCAAGCTGGCTGCGAGCAGTGGCATAGGATTCCCGGGTATACTTATTCCGCTTCACTACCTCTTTTTCAGTATCAAGATAGATCGGAAATACCAGACTATCCGAGTGGTTTAGCTTGTCCAACAGCTCAGCAAACGACTTTTGCGACCCATCACCAAATACCTCCGGCAAGGCATTATCAACCCCGTCGGTCATCACCACGATTGCGCTCCGGCGCTTAGCTTTCTGTGAAGGAACAACGGAATCCAGGACATAAAACAAGGAGTCCCAGAAATTCGTGCCGCCGACCGGCTCCTCAATATCTTTGAGTGACTCTTTCAGGTAACGACGGTCCCAGGTCAAAGGAGACACGATACGTGTTACATCGCTGAACGTGAAAATTGCCACTCGATCCATTGGGCGGGTGGACTCAATGAAGCGTTTTGCAGAACTCCTGATCAGTTTAAGCTTGTCAGCGGTCGACCCTGAGACGTCCAGCAGCAACAAAAGGTCAAAGGGCGCGTCCTCGCCGGCGAAAAAGACAATCTCCTGTGGCTTTCCGTCCTCAAGCACTAGAAAGTCTTTCTGTTCCAAAGTTGAAACTGGATTCGCGGGGTTCAATCTGACTACGCTAACTTTGAGATCAACAAGGTCTGAGTCGACCCGTATCGTCTCGGCTGGTTCGCTCGTCTGCGCCGAGGAGTTTGAGTCACAGGCGAGAACAATGCTCGAAAGCACGACGACAAACACGAGCGCGGATAACAGTCTCGGTCGCGAGGAACGACACTCAGTTCGCATAATAGCCATGTTTTCCTCGAGCGACAGCGGAAGGCGGGTTCAGCGTGACGCGCACTGCACGCCACTTTCCATCTCGAGTCTTGTTGGTCGGGCGATAAGCGAGACTATAGACGGTTCCCAGATCGGCAACAACGCGCTCATAGGCTCCCGCGAGGTCCTGAAGCCGCTCCACCTCGTAGAAAACTCCGCCGCCCGCCTCCGCCATTTCCTTCATGCGATCATAGCCCATGTCAAATGCCTCAGGCTGTGTATCGAGTGGGTTCAACGCTTCATACTCGGTGTTAAGCCACAATGTATACAGCACCCCATCAAACTCTCGCACGCGACCAAGCAGTTCACTGTAGGTCAGCTTGGAGCCCTCACCCTGTACTCCGGGCATACTTCCATCAAGCCCGTCGCTCATCATGACGATCGCCGTTCGGCGCGAGTTTTTGCTGCTCTTTAGCAGCTCAATAAGTGAGAAGTCCAGCGCGTCGTAGACTTTTGTGTCTCCGGTCGCAGTGTCTATGGCATTCACCCTTTGCCGCAAAAGGTCCCGGTCCAACGTTACGGGAGAAACGACCGTTGGCCGCCCTGCAAACGAAATAATTCCGATGCGATCTGAAGGCCGGGCTGCTTCCACAAAGCGAAGCGCTGCAGCGCGAATCAATTTCACGACATCCCGTGTCGAGCCTGAAACATCGATCAACAAGATCAGGTCGAACGGAGCTGATGACGCCTCAAACTGAAGAATGCGCTGCTCGACTCCATTCTCGAAGAGCCGGAAGTCTGACTGTGTCAAACCCACTACGCCCCGGTTCGTATTTCGATCCACGACACTTAGATTCATCGTCGCAAGCTGAGAATCAACGCGGATCACATCCCCTTCGCTAATTTCCTCGCCGTCTGATTGATTGGCAGGCGTTCCTGCTCCCTTCGACGGCGTTTCCGAACCTACCAGCGTGGGTGGTCCGGGTTCGGATGCCGGCTCACTATTTTCGCTCGCTTCAAGAGCAAGTGTGATTTCACCCTGGTCGGTGTTGATCCTGAGAACGTAATCACCGGTGCCTAGACGCGTCTGTAAGACGTGGCCGCCTGCGCTCAATGGCGCCGCTAGCTCCGACTTGACATTGCCAGTCGACGCTCTCGCGCTTATATCGGCATTCAGTGGCTGCGAAAGCTCGGCGCGTATGTCGCCGGAGACTGACCTAAGCGAAGCGGATGCAAGCGCGCCCCGAAGCGCTATTGATCCTGACCCGGTCTGTATCTCCGCGTGCGTACCTTCCGGAAGTTTTATCGTGAGCCGTATATCTGCGACGGGGTCGACGGGCGTGCGAACCACCGAGATCAGGAGCAGCTTAGCCCTGTTTTCAATTACGATTGGGGATCTTTTGAATGGAGTGCCAGTGCCTTCAATAGTTGCGGAAACGGAAACATACTTTTCCTTCCACACCTCGGCGGACACGTGGCCAAACTGGTTCTCAATACGAACGCGCGCGCCTGGGGGCACGTCAATGCGAATATCGTCAATCGCCGCCCCGCTCGAAGCCCGAGCTACCCAAAAGAGCCCCAGAATTGCGGCAATCGCGCAGCAAAACAGCCAACCATGCGATCTTGAGAACATACCGAGCCGACCACGGTGTCTGGGAAGCCTTAGAGAATATACGCCCAAAAGCGTTGCGGCAACCGACGCCCCGTCTATTTCTCAATCATATCCAGGATCGAGCCTTCTTCAGGTGACGGGGAAGGCCTTTGCTGACTTGCGGACTTTTCTCCCATATCGCCCAAACGCAGGAGCAGATTGTTGGCGTTCGAGGCGTAAGGAAGCGCCGCTTCTTTGGTCAGGACTCCATTGCGCACCATCTGCTCGATTACACCGTCAAATGTTTGCATTCCCTCCTGATCTCCCTGCTCCATCGCATCGATGAGCGATTTGCCTTCCGACTCGCCTTTTTCGATGTACTCGCGTGTGCGCATTGTCGATTTAAGGATTTCTATTGCCGCGACGCGCCCTTTTCCATCTGCCCGGGGAATCAGGCGTTGGGAAATGATGTAGCGAAACGACTGGGCAACGCGCGTTCGAATGACTCGCTCCTCATTCTTCGGAAATACTCCGATAATTCGGTCAACGGTCTTCGAGGCGTCGATAGTGTGCAGGGTCGACAGAACCAGGTGGCCCGTCTCCGCCGCTTCCAGAGCTACTTCAATCGTCTCGCGGTCGCGCATCTCGCCCACCAAAATGACCTTCGGCGCCTGACGCAGAGCGGCGCGCAAAGCGATAGCGAAATTGGGCGTGTCGGAATGAAGCTCACGCTGATGGATGGTTGAGTTCTTGTGGGGATGCAAAAACTCGATTGGGTCTTCGATTGTTACCACGTGGTAATGCTTCAATTGGTTAATCAGGTCGATAACCGCCGCCAGGGTCGTGCTCTTGCCGCTTCCAGTTGGTCCAGTTACGAGGACGATGCCGTTTTTTATTTCAGCGATCTCTTTTAACTGCGAAGGCAGGTCAAAGTCGGCAAAGTTTGGGGGATTACTGGGAATCACGCGCATGACGATGGCGTGTGTTCCGCGCTGCTTGAAGATATTGACCCGAAAACGACCTTCGCCAGGCGCGCTGAAAGACAGGTCTGCCGAACCGTTCTTCTCAAGGCTCTCGATCGCCGCTTGCTGGTTGCCCATGATCAACTTGGCGATACCGGCCGTGTGCGCCGGAGTCAGTTTTTCCAGCCCCGGAATCCGCACGGGCTGAAGTTTACTGGTGATTTCGACTTGGGGTGGCCGGCCCGGAGAGAAGATGAGATCGCTGACTTTGTCGGAAGCGTGCAACATTTGCCGCAAAACGGCAATGAAATTTGGAGGTGTCGGCCCACCGTCGGTGGGATTGGCTGTAATAGGTTGGCTGCTCATTGTTCTATTTGAACTTTTAAGTCGTAAAGGACGTCAAATGTTATGAGGATTCGTGACGAAAAAAAGAAGTGTAGGTCACGAACAAACGCAAACCTCGTTGCGTACATCAAAGTGAGTGTTCGGGAATTGGCGTTGTAGATAGCCATTCCAAAAATTGACGAAAGGGAGGCGCTGAAACATGGCAACATACAGAGATCCTGTTAGATGCTTTGCACCACTTGAAGTGATCGAGCGCCTGCTGGAAATTCGCGCTGAAGCGGGTCATACCCCCGCCGTCTATCTCCTTTCACCCGATGATTTGGCGGCCTATCTCGATGCTTTCGGCTTCGACGTTTACGCTCTTTCCGAGGCGGAAGCTGAATTTCACTTTGGGGATTATCGAGCTCCGCTGGCGCCGGGCGGCGACCACGCTCATTGCTCGCTGACGACGCATTAGATTTCTAGAAAGAGCTCTGAGAATTCGGCGGGGGACAAGGTTTACTCTTCCTTGTCTCCCGTTTTTGATTTCAAGGCAGTGCTTTTACGACAAAGAAAGTAATATCGTCAGTCGCACCTCGACCATCTGTCCAGGCGATCACATCACTCTGCACGGCAGTTATCAAATCCTTCGCGTTCAAATGTCTTGCCGCTCTGACTGATTCCGTAAGTCGATCGCGACCAAATTCTTCTTCGGTCGCATTCATAGCTTCTGTCACTCCGTCAGTGTACAGCACAAGCACCTCGTTGGGCTCAATCGTTAAATAGTATTCGTAATAACGAGTGTCTCGAAACATCCCGAGAGGCACACCGCCTCGGTCCATAAATCGCGCTTTTCCGGCCGCATCAAGTAGCAACGGCGGATTATGACCGGCGTTGGTGTAAGAGAGTGTTCTGTTTGGGGCGTCAAGTATTCCGTAAAAAGCGGTGACGTATTGGTTTCTTTCGATCGATTCCCAAAGCAAGTAATTCACCTTGGCCATCGAGATGTGAGGGGCATAGCCGACATGCGTGGCCGCGCGGAGACTAGCTCGCAGAAAAGCCATCAGCAACGCCGCCGGCACGCCTTTCCCCGAAACATCCGCTACAACGATGGCAATCTGATCTTCATAGATTCGCACCCAGTCATAATAGTCTCCGGAAACTTCCTCGGTCGGAAAATTGTACGCGCTTATGTCAAACCCCTCTAGCTTCGGATCGCTCGCCGGAAGCAGCTCAAGTTGAACCTGACGGGCAACTTCAAGTTGCCCTTCGAGTCGCTTCTTTTCGATCAACTGCTTGTGAAGCACCACCTTTTCGATGATAATCGCGACCTGCGATGCCAACATCGTAAGTACCTCGAGGTCGTCGTCTGAATAGGCATTAAGCTCGTCGCTTTCGAGATCGAAAACCCCGATTACCTCGTCATTTGAAATGATCGGAGCCACCATCTCCGACCGAGTTTCGTCTCTGGCATTGATATAAAACGGATCGTTCCGAACATCGGGAGATATGACCGGTTCGGTTGTAAGAGCGACGTGACCGATAATGCCTTCGCCCAATTTCAGGTGTAGTTCCGACAGTTCTTCTATGTCGTAGCCTCTGACTGCTTCAGCTTGAAAAACGCATGGCTCGTCACCTTCATTCAAAGTAGCCGGGTCGACACACTTCAAAACGAAAATACCCGCAGCGTCGTAGGGAATAAGAGAATCAAGCGTGTCCATGACAAGATTGAGGACTTCTTGCAGGTCAAGAGAGCGGCTGATCTTACTGGTGATATCGAGCAGCATGCGCAACTTGTCTACGGTCGTCAGACCTGGCGCGGGCCCCGCTTTCAGCTGTTCAGTCATACGTTTCTAAAGATTTGGTTCGAAAAGCCGCCCAAAACTCAGGAAATGATTATAAGCGGTTGCTGCTCGAGGATGAAACCGCCGTCCCGGTAGTAGGTCAGTTTGATGTGGCGCGCGCATCTTGCGCGTGATCCCACGGACGAGCTGCGGTTGATCCCACGGGCGAGACGCCCGTGCCACTCATGCGCTTGCAGGTTTCTTTTGTTCTGGATGTGCAAGTTTGTACGTTTTCCAGAGGTGCGTCACTTTCAATCGGTATTCAACGAGTTCACGACTGACCCGGAAGTGGCGCGCTACTTCAATTGCTGATCGGCCTTGCAGGACAAGCCGGCGCAGGGCGGCATAGGGCGCCAGCGCCGCGGCGCCGGTAGCATAAGCCGCCTCCTCATCCAGCTTCCGGTAGTCCCGCGAAAGAGTTCTGCCGTTTTCTGCATCGGCAATCACTGACAGTCGATTGGCCTTGTGGCCCAGAAAGACGTGACAGATCTCCTCCATCAAGGTAGCGTTGGTGCGCGATGGTCCATGATTCGGATTGAGTATTACGATTTTTCGGCCATCGGGAAGAGGTCGCGAGCAAGCGCCGCCTGACCATTCCTCAGATGAGGGGCCAAGCAAATGTTCCCTGGCCTCGGCGCTGAGGCCCTTGATCCGGTCGAGGTCGACAACAAAGAGATTGGCAAAACGGGCGAGGTCGAACGGATTAAGAGGAGCATCTCCACGAGTACGAGCAAAATCGCGCAAACCCAGCGCCTTCAGCTCAAACTGTCGCCATTTTTCGCCTGGCGGTAATTCGGGATGGGCCACGGAATGATTATAACCTGATTCTGTGTGGGAATCAGACCGTATGACCATGGGTCAGTTAAGGGCGTTACTATCAGCGGCGCTTGCGAGCAGTTCTTTCCGGCTCCGTGCGACTAAACTGAGCGTAGGCAACACGAAATAACTCAGATAGCGCGGCGGCAGTTTCTGAAGTGAGGTTACGGTCGGCTCTGAGATGCGCTTCGACAATTTCCGGCATCGATTCTCTTGGATAGTAGACGACAGCCCTTTCTTCTTCCCCCTCACTTGAGTGGCTTCCGAGAATCCGCTCCATGGGCACGTCTAGCCAAGCCGTAAGCCTTGCTATGTTGTCAGCGTCGGGTTTGCCTGTGCCATTTTCAATGCGCGACAGAGTAGACGCGGATACGCCCGTCTCATCAGCCACATCCCGCAAACTGAAGCTCAGTTCGTCTCGTTTGCGACGCACAGCGCGACCGAGCTCTTCAGTATTTACCAGTTTTCTGGGTGTTCGCTTCATGGGCAATTGTCACCTTTCCGCTGGCAAACAGTAACACAATCTAGTCTTAGACACAAGACTTTGTTTTATAGCTGAAACGATGGAGGCAAAAGAGCAACCGAGCCTAAGGATAGCTCGGTTGCGCTTCCTTCTACACTTTGGGGGGCTTGGATCTAAGCAAAATGGCACTACGGGTGGGTGCGCTGGCGCATTGCGGACATTGCCAGATCACGCGCGCGCGGCACGACAGCTATTGCGCGATCGACCTGGACATCGTCGGTTGTAACGAAAACTCGATCGGCCATTACGCGTCCATACGCCGCGGTTACGAGATTGAATCTGAGCTGCAATTCAATGAAAGAGCGATTGTAATCCAATAAAGGGACCAAGGTCTTGAGCGCCGGATCCTTAGCCACAAACTCTTTGAACGACTTGAACAACGGATCAGTGATAGTGAAATCCGATTGTTGTAGATCGCGGCCGAAGTCAATCGCCCGCTGGACCTTGTAGGATTCAAAGCCGCCGACGCGACCGTTAACCAGCTCGCGAGCAAATGCAAATGCCGGACTCAACAAACGACGTTGCGTTTGCGTAATCGCTCGAGAATTCACCACTTCATCAGGGGAAATGCCACCACCACCAAAGACGGCCCGTCCGGTGTCCGTTTTCTTCTCCGGACCTACCGGCTTTTCAGTTGTATCCTGGCGATCCAGACGATTCGATCCGCCGTGGGTGTAGTAATCGTAGAAACCACCGTTGGAATAGTCGCGTTGAATCAATCGACCCGAAGGGGTGTAGTACTTTGCGGAAGTGAGAGTCAAACCCGCACCATATTCAAGAGGAATGATGCTCTGAACCAGCCCTTTGCCGAAGCTTGTCTTACCCACAATCAATGCTCTGTCGTGATCTTGCATCGCACCTGCCACAATCTCTGAGGCTGACGCGGTATTCTCATTTATCAGGATTACGAGCGGTGTAAGGTCTGGCGTGGTATTTCTCGATTCGTAAACGTTGTCGCGCAGACCATTTCTTCCCTTCTGAGTGAGTATCAACTGACCGTTCGGCAAGAAGACTTCGGCAACATGGATCGCCTGATCCAGAAAGCCTCCCGGGTTGTTTCGCAGATCGAGCACCAACGAGTTCATACCTCTTGATTGAAGGCGTTCAATGGCGTCCTGGAGCTCATCGGTTGTTGTGTAATTGAAACCCCGCGTCATGTCGATGTACCCAACGCCTGGTCTCACGATGTAAGAGTCGGGAATAGAGGGCTGCGGCACTGCCTCGCGGGTGATTTCGACGGTTTGCACACGCTTGTCCGCGGCACGTTCGACAGTAATCTTTACGACTGTGCCCCGGGGTCCCCGAATCTTGTCTCGCACGTCGAGGGAAGGCTTGCCAGTCATCTTAATACCGTCAACTTCCAGAATCCGATCTCCAAAACGCAGCCCTGCTTTGTTGGCCGGCGCATTGTCGAACGTCGCGGTGATAAAGGTATCGGTCTGGTTGTCGACGCTATAGTTCTGAATAG
>JBOGOU010000572.1:0-8942 GCA_050748205.1 Pyrinomonadaceae bacterium
TCTAATGGCCGCGATCGATGTTGATCCAGAAACAGCGCTGCCGGGCCTCGTACGGGCGGCACACTTGCTGCCGATGCATGCCGGCGAGCTGCAGCACACGAACTCATCGGAGCCATACGCCTTTCTCGAGCCCAAGATTCCTTCCCAGATGGATCTTGATTTTCTCGCCCTGATTAACTCACTCGAGGAAGAGATGGCCCGTAATCGTCGTGTCTCTCGTCGTGCCGAGATTAGAGACCGGACCATTCTGGTTAGCGTAGCCACCGGGCCTGTTTCGGACGCCGAGGAGTCGATGGCGGAACTGTACGAGCTGGCGAGCTCGGCAGGGGTTGTCGTGCTGGACAAGATTATCCAGCGGCGCGCGGCAATCGATCCTCGAACAGTTTTGGGACGCGGCAAGCTTGACGAACTGCTGATTCGTGCTCTTCAGTTGGGCGCCGACATGCTGGTCTTTGACCGCGAGCTGACGGCTGCACAGGTGCGCTCCCTCTCCGAGGCCACCGACTTGAAAATCATCGACCGCGCGCAATTGATTCTCGACATCTTTGCGCAACGCGCACAGTCGCGAGAAGGCAAGATTCAAGTGGAATTGGCGCAATTGAAATATTTGCTGCCCCGGCTGATTGCCGGTCAGGACTCGGCATTCTCGCGGCTGGCCGGCGGTATTGGGGGGCGCGGTCCCGGGGAAACGAAACTCGAAACCGACCGCAGGCGAGTGCGTGATCGGATTAATCGTTTAGAGAAGGAAATTCAAGCGCAGCGACAGCGCCGTCAGGAAAGGCGCAAAGAGAGAACCAGAAATCAGCTCCCGATCATCTCGATTGTTGGATACACAAATGCCGGTAAGTCCACATTGCTGAACACGCTTACCGCGAGCGACGTTCGCGCCGAACAGAGGATGTTCGCGACGCTGGACCCAACGTCGCGACGTCTCCGTTTGCCACGCGATCAGCAAGTGATCATAAACGACACGGTCGGGTTCATTCGTGACTTGCCGCCCGACCTTCTCTCAGCCTTTCGCGCAACTCTGGAAGAGATCAGCGAGAGCCGGCTCTTAATCCACCTCGTGGATGTTTTGAATCCGCGTTATGCCCAGCAGATCGATTCCGTTGAACGCATTCTGCGCGAGCTTCATATCTCAGAGATACCGACTTTACTGGTCTTGAACAAGGCGGACCTCGTCGACGGGGATACTTTACAAACCGCCATCAGACAGGTTACCCAGGCGGGCTCGCGAGACGTGGTAACCATATCGGCAACAGACGCCAGGACGCTGCAGCCGTTATTCGAAAAAGCAAGCTCGCTTTTGGCGCATGATCTAATTACAGGGCTCGCGGGTGAACAGGATCGCGCAACCACGCGACTCTCCCGCATTGCTTAAACAAGATGGGCCTTCGTCCGCGATTTACAACCCCTTTGACTCGAGCGCGTGACGCCTTCGCGCGCTATCTGGTGCGACCGTTTGAAGTCTTCCAGCCGCAAACTCGCCTGTACGTCGGGTTCGTCTTTCTTGTAATCGTCACCACGTTGTTGCTCCTGAGCGGCTACTCGTCCGGCTTCTCGGAAAACTACAAGGAAGGCGAAGTTGTGAGGAGGACCGTCGTTGCGCCTGCCGACGTTACTACTATCGATATCGCTGAGACGGAAAAGCGGCGGGCCGCCGCCAGGGAGAGCACCCGTCCAGTTTTTAATTTTGACTCCACGCGCAGCGCCAGTTCCGCGCAGAGCTTCCGCGCTGCCTGGGAAGATCTGAAAAACCAGGTAACTTCCAAGGCCAAAACCAAGCCAATGTGGAGCGGAGAAGGTGGGCCAGCAGTGGCCCGAGCAATCATCGCTCACGGGTTCGATGAGAGCGAACTTGAACGGCTGACGGCGCTGATGCGTCAGATAGGCGATGGTTACATTTATGACGATAGCGACTCCGATCGGCTGAAGCAGGAAATCGTATTAGTGGATGTGCGGAACCCGGAAGCGCAAATGATCGTGCCGTCACCTCGCACCCGGATGACGCCTCTCTCGGCAACCCGCCGCAATCTGGAGCTGCAAGTATTCAATCTTCCCGGTTGGTCCCCTGATGAGAAAACAGCTTTGGTCGAAGCGATGGTGCCGCTCATCCGGCCAAACGTAGTTTTAGATGAGACAGCCACTGCCACTGCGCGAGAGGCGGAGGCAAACAAAATTACAACCGTACCAATTTCACTCAAGCGGAACCAGGTAATAGCTCGAGAAGGGGATACGGTAACGGCGGGCATGCTGGCGCAGTTTGCGGCAATCAAGAGTACCGTTCGCAGCGGAAGGCCCTGGCACTATCTGGTCGGACTGCTGGTTATTGTCTTTGCCGTCTACTGGTCCGTATGGAAATTTACAGAGCACCGCAGCTCCTCGACAATGTTGTCTCTGTCAAAGCGCAGGGCGTTTGCTCTCGTCGGTTCTGCTATTGTCGTTCAAACCGCATTGATGCGAGTAGGTTTCATATTCGGCGACAGTGTAGCGGCGCGAATGGTGCGGGCCCCGTTCAATGATCCGGCAATCTGGAACTTTGCGATTCCTTTCGCGGCAGCCGCGCTGCTGGTAGTAATGCTTGTCGACACACAACTGGCATTTTTGACCGGCATTATTACCGCTCTATTCGCGGGAATGCTGGCGCCCAGTGGAATTCAGCTGGCTGTCTTCGCGATGATTTCATGTTCGGCAGCCGTTTACGGGATTGGCAAGTATCGAGAGCGCCAATCAGTTACTCTGGCCGGGCTATTTACGGCTTGCGCCAATGTAATTATGGCTCTTGCGTTGATTGCCTACGCCGAGCAGCCTCTAACTCTGAATACTGTGATTCTGGCAATCGGATGCGGGTTCGCGGGCGGACTTCTGAGCGCGATCTTCGCTGCCGGCGGCTTGCCAATAAATGAGTCGGTATTCGGGATCTTAACCGACGTTAAGCTGCTGGAACTTTCAAATGCCGACCTGCCGGTCCTGGGCCAGTTAGCCTTACGCGCTCCCGGCACGAATCAGCACTCGCATGCCGTAGGACAGCTCGCGGAAGATGCGTGTCGCGCGGTAGGCGCCAATCCTCTGTTGGCGCGTATTGGGGCCCTCTATCACGACATTGGAAAGCTCGCCGCACCTGAGTATTTTGTAGAGAACCAGCAAGGCAACAATCCTCACGATCATTTACGCCCTTCGCAAAGCGCTAAAATCATTACCAGCCACGTTACTTACGGAATGCGACTCGCAAAGGAGATCGGGCTGCCAAAGAAGATCGCGGATTTTATCCCTCAACATCACGGTACGCGCACGCTCCATTTCTTCCTCCGCAAAGCCGAGGCTCAAGCCAAGCCCGGTGAGGCGATCAATGAAAAGGACTTTCGTTATCCTGGGCCAAAGCCGGAATTCAAAGAGGCGGCCATAATGATGTTGGCCGATTCATGCGAGGCGGCGGCACGGTCGCTGGCCCGGCCTGATCCGCAGAACATTCGTATCATTGTCGTCAAGATCGTCGATGCAATCATCAGCGATGGACAACTCGACGACTGTGATTTAACCCTGCGCGAACTTACTACCATCCGAGAAGCATTAATCAGCGCGCTAACCGCAATCTATCATGCTCGTATTGATTATCCTGGTTTCAATCCACCGCCGATGACTGGCCCCTTGCCCTCCCTTCCTCAGCCGAACCTTGATAGCGAGGAACGCGGAATTACCTACAACAGCCTGTCCGATGTGCCGATCAACAAGGGCGGTGAGGTTGAGGACGAAGCTGTACCTCGCAAGGTCGCAAAACGGTAAGTGACTATCCGCAGATTACGCAGATTACACAGAAAGGAATTGGAGCTTTGTACTTTGAGCTTTGTACTTTTGTTCTGTGTAATCTGCGGATAGTGTTTCAGAACTTCTCGTGCAGTTTCTTGTACGTCGTGGAGAGATCTTCGGGAAGGACGCGCGTCTGGCCCACCGTTGACATGAAGTTTGTATCCCCTGTCCAGCGGGGCAGAATGTGAAGGTGAATGTGGTCCACTATGCCGGCTCCAGCAGCGGCGCCTAAGTTCATTCCGATATTAAAACCGTCTGGATTATAAACGTCACGCAGCACGGCCTGGGAACGTTTGGTCAGGTTCATTAGCTCGTCGGTAGTTTCTCTTGGCGCTGCTGAGAGATCGCCGACATGCTGGTTGGGAACGATTAGCAAGTGCCCTGTTATGTAGGGGTAGATATTCAGAGCCACGAAATTGTGTTGGGCCCGATGCACTATGAAATTCGTTTCGTCTTTGTCGGTATCAGACTGGATTTCACAAAAGACACAGCGAGCGTCTGAGCCGGCGCTGCTGCCTGCAGCGACGTAGTCATTACGCCAGGGACTCCACAGCCTGTCCAAGTGTCGATTACCTCAGATTACCTGCATGCTACATGATCGGCGGTTGGCGGGTATCATCCGAACTATTAACCGATGACGCTTCTGAGGATGGATGAGACTGAGGGCCATCGTCATTAATTAACTCTTTCAATTCTTTCCCCGGTTTGAAGTATGGCACGCGCTTGGCGGGAATATTGACCGGATCGCCGGTTTTGGGATTGCGGCCGCGACGAGCGCCCCGTTCACGTACACGGAAGCTACCGAATCCACGGAGCTCAATCTTCTCGCCCTGATTCAGAGTTTCAATGATGCTCTCGAAGACGATTTCGACTAGCCGCTCGGCATCCTTCTTCGTGAGTTCCGCCGCCCGAGCAACGTCTTCGACGAGTTCCGCTTTTGTCATGCATCACCTCAGAATTAAGGATCTTTTAGGCCCAGCGAATAGATTGCGACCCCAAAATAATCCTGTGTACGATACCAGAGCGGCGAGGTAGTGATCGTCGGTACACTATCAGAAAACGCCAACCGCGAGCAAGATTATTAGCCACTGCCGGCCGCCAGGGAAAATCGCAGGCGACAGAAAACCCCGCCAGTCCGGTTCTCATACCTTCAGATCCTGTGCGGGGCCAGCGGTAATTCGTCGAGCGTAATTCTTAATCCTGCTCAGGCTCAGATCTGCCAAGACCAAAATCGGCGAGCTCTCCAAGCGAGGCCATCCCACTACCTGCCTCCGACGAATACACTTTTGTGTCCACTATCGGCTCGTCATCCTTGCCTACTGCTCGTGCTGACAGTCCTATCTTCTTGCTTTCCGCGTCGATTCTCAGAATCTTGAAATCCATTTCCTGGCCCAGCTGGACTACGTCCTCAGGTTTTGCCACTCGTTCGTCCGAAAGCTCTGATATGTGGCACAGGCCTTCCAGGTTGTCGTCCAATTCAACGAATGCCCCGAAGTTCGCAAAGCGAGCAATCTTCCCGCGCACTACATCGCCCGGTTTGTGCTCGGTAACGAATCGCTCCCAGGCATTGGGCTCGAGATCTTTGATCGAGAGCGACAGGCGCCGGTTTTCAGTATCGATGCTGGTGATGATCGCATCGATCTCCTGACCTTTTTTCAAAACTTCGCTGGGATGCTTGATGCGCCTGGACCAGGAGATGTCAGAGACATGTACAAGTCCGTCAACGCCATCCTCAATCTCAATGAAGGCGCCAAAGTCTGTCAGGTTTCTGACGCGTCCATGGACGCGTGTGCCTACCTGGTAGCGATCGTGAAGCGTTTGCCACGGATTCTCCTGAATCTGTTTCATCCCCAGGCTAATGCGGCGGGCCTTGGGATCAACACTGAGAACCTCAACTTCAACCGAGTCGCCCGGATTAACGATTTTGCTGGGATGCTTGACGCGCTTGGACCAGCTCATCTCCGAAACGTGGACCAGCCCCTCAACTCCGTTCTCCAGCTCAACAAATGCGCCGTAGTCGGCCACGCTTGCGATACGGCCAGCCACCCTGGCACCGATGGGAAATCTCTCTTCAACGCTTGACCAGGGATCTGGCAATAACTGCTTGTATCCAAGTGAGACTCGTTCGCGGTCGCGATCGAATTTGAGTACCTTGACCTGGATGTTGTCCCCGACCTTAAAGAGCTCATTCGGATTCTGCAAACGCCCCCAGGACATGTCGGTGACGTGAAGCAAACCGTCTACGCCGCCGAGATCCACGAAAGCGCCATAGTCAGTCAAGTTTTTGATCTGGCCTTCGACAATGATGTCCTCTTCGATTTGTTGCAGTGTCTGATCTTTCCTGCCGGCGTTTTCACTTTCTATAACTGCCTTGCGGGAAAGCACCACGTTTGATCGCTTACGGTTGAGCTTTATGACCTTGGCTTCTATCTCCTGATTTCGCAGACTGTCGAGATTACGAACCGGACGAACGTCCACTTGCGAGCCAGGCAGGAACGCCGCAATACCATCAATGTCAATCCGCAGTCCGCCTTTGATGCGCTCCATCACGCGGCCTTTAACGGTGGTTCCTTCCTGATACGACTTCTCGAGGTCGTCCCAGGCCTTCATCCGGACGGCATCCGCGCGCGACAAAACCGGCAAACCATCGGCGGTCTCCATGCTCTTCACGAGCACTTCGACCTCGTCGCCTGGCTTCACGCTTATTACGCCATCTTCAGTAAACTCGGCCGGATTAACAATACCTTCGGATTTGTAGCCGAAATCTATAACGACGCCGCGCTCACTTATTCCCACCACAGTGCCCCGGACGACTTCCCCTTCCTGAAGCGTAGCCTGTTCCTGCTCGAACTGATCAAGGAGTTGTCCAAAATCGACATCGCCGCCAGGCCGCGGTTCTTCGTCTTCATCAACTGAACCTGTTCTGGCTTCTGGTTCGCGCGCAGGCGCTGTTGCGGTTTGTTGCGGCGAGGGTTCTGACTCGCCTGTGGATGGTTTCTCGTCAATGGCCTCGCTGTTGTTCAGCTTGGGTTCTTCACTAAGCATGCAGACTCCTGTAACCCCCGTACAATTTCAGCGTGTAATAGATCCCTTTCGCGCTGCATTGCTGCACATATCCGTATTGGTCCCCACTCTCGGACAGTGCTCAAGCGGCCGATTGGCTGATTAACTTCGCGCTTTGTCGGATGATGAAGCTGGAGCGAGGAATGCGAGCCGTTTAGATTTGGAAAAGGAGTGTTTTAAGTGTTTCGATTTCCGCCGCGCCCGTAGTCACCCGCTTGCTCCGACATTCTCCGGCCGCTTTTTACCGGGTAGGTCGGCAATGTACACGGCGGAATGAGCGTGTGTCAAGGCGCTGCCATCCAGGGCGGGCCAACAAAATCCCTTTGACCAATTGGGCCCTTCCGTTGAGGACCAGGCGCGAGATACTAAAACTTATCGGCTTTCGGCGGCAACAGTTTCGCCTGTGCGCGGCACCACGTAAACACCAGCTGAATGTGATCCAACGAAGAGTATGTTTTGATCCTGAGAGTCAAACGCCAGAGACCAGATTCTCTGGCTCGGGAGTCGATGCTCTTTCGAATCGATACGAGCCCACGTCTTGCCCGCGTTAACTGAGCGGTACACGCCGCCGCCGTTTTCTCCGTTTTGATAGGCGTTGCCGACAAAAATCTCATCCCCATTTCGAGGATTGATCAGGATGCTTGTGAAATCGCCAAAGGGCAGGTTACCACCGCGGCGATTCCAACTCGCGCCGCCGTCTTGCGAGGAGTAAAAAGCTTGCTTTGTGCCAACGTAAACGTAATCGGGTCGCTGCGGGTCCTGGACAATAGTGTTTACCGGCGCGTCGGTGGGAAGACCGACGACCTGCTGCCAGGTTTTGCCGACGTCCCGAGAAACGAGGACCCCTGAGGCAGCGGTTCCGGCCCAAATGACCTGCGGCTGCCGCAGACTGGTTGAGATGCAGGTCGTGCGGGGGTCGAAAGCTCCGTCATAAGGCAGTTTCTGCCATCCTTTCGTCGGATCCAAGCTTCGGTATAGGCCGGCATTTGTGGCAGCGAGAAAGCTGGGCTTCCCGCTGTCGGTATCGATCGCATGAACGAGGTCATTAATTGCGTCGGTCAAGATCAATGAGGACATAGGGCCGACATCTCCGGTAGTGGAACTGTCGCCTTTTGATAGGCCAAGTGCCGCGAGCGTGATGTCGTCGAATTTCCCGGTCAAGGGCAGGCTGCGGTCCGCCTGGAATCTCTTCAGTGCAATCGTGGTTAGGCTACCAGACTTGCCGTCCGGCTCGCCCACCTTGTAACCAGTCAGATTCAACGCCTCCTGCCCACGCCGAATCGTTTCATCCGGCTTGCGCGATGCTACTGTTTTCTGCGGTTGCGAGGTGCGCGCCACGGCAGGTCGTGACACTTTCTTTCCCCGCCCGGTCGACCCCTTCTTCTTTGGTTCCGGAGCGGGTGCAGCGGGGGCCCATATGGGCGCCCACGATGCGCCCCTGTCGATGGAGCGATAGACGCCGAGATTGGTTCCCAGATAGATAATATTCGCGTCCTGGGTGTCCTGGAGAATGGAATAGGTTATCAGGCGCGATGGCATGTTCCGCATCGAGGGGCGCCACGTTTGCCCACTGTCGTTGCTCGCGAAAAGAAAACCGCCTCCCGTAGCTGTGTTGATAGTTGCTGCATACACGCGATTCGGCATCTCGCGGTCCGCGACGATAGCATTAGCGAAGCGTCCGCTGTAACCACCATTCGTAGGCAAGAAGCTCTTGCCGCTGTCGTAAGAAACCATCACACCGTAGTTGTTTGTGCCGATGTAAACAGTTTCAGGGCGCGATGGGTGAAGGGCGATCGAGTTGATCTCCAGCTGGCGCGACGTCGTCACCATCCACGAGTCTGCATCGCCACCTCGTTCGGAACGCCAAAAGCCTTCCGTAGTGCCCGCAAATACGAGCCCCGGTACCGACGGGTGTTGCAGGATTGCGCGCGTGCGTCGTGATTGTGAAGGAATCCCCTGGACCTTACGCCAGCTGTCACCGCCGTTTTTGGTCTCATAGATTCCGCTGCAGGCAGAGGCAATAACGTGATTCGGATCTCGCGGATCGATGTCTATGGCGAAGATGTCTGAAT
>JBOGOU010000573.1:0-4481 GCA_050748205.1 Pyrinomonadaceae bacterium
GCCATAGTCGCGCGCCTTGCTCGCGCGCCTTCAGCATGAATCCCATCATTACGCTATGAGGATCCACAAAGCCGTCTGTGGGGCAGTAAGTACCGCCCAGAATATCATCCACTCGCAATTGCGGGACAAACTTAGCAATGTCTTCCCTTGAAACCAACTCAACGTTTCTCAATCCCAGGGCTAACTGCCTTTCGCGATTCGCAAGCAGGAAGTTAAGATGGTTTTCATTCGTGGCGCAGAAAAGATAGCCGTGCGCACGATAGTCGGCCGGGTGGCCCACGACCTCATCAAATCTTGCAAAGAAATCGATGGAATACATCGACATCTGAATGTTGACCGGCGTCGAGAACTGGGCGCGCACGCCGCCCATGCTCTTTCCTGTCGAACCTTTGCCCTGATGTGCCTCGCGCTCGATAACGAGTACATTTGTGCAGCCGGCCTCGGCGAGGTGGTAAGCAACGCTTGACCCTACAATGCCGCTGCCGATGATCACGACATCCGCGGTTTCACTCATAGTTGATGGTGCCTGAGAATAAGATGATAGCGGGCAAGATACAATGACTACGAGAACTCCACATCAGGCGGATTGACTCGACTCGCGTAAGTCAACATAATCTCCGGCTAACCTCACGTCCGCCCAGAGCAACTCGACGTGTTTCACTCAAGGAACGCGCCCTTCACAATCGGGGAGGACATATGAAGCACTTCACGAAAACGCTCTCGCTCGCCCTCTTGGGCATTGGTTGCACCACCTTGTTGTTCAGCGAATTTCAAACGCACAAGCTGAAAACCGAAGCTGCGCCGTTGCAAACGGCAACTTGCAATATTGTTCTGAGTTCTGATGTCCCGCACGACTCTGTAATTCCGCCAAGTCATAAGGGAAACCCTACTGCGGAGCAGATTGATTTCGATACCTTTTCCTGGAACACCTTCATCGCCCTGAATTGGCCGGCTGATCCCAACTACAGGGGAAAGCCAGATGGCAGCAAGAAGATCGGTCTCCAGGACTACGGTCCTGTCGTCTGGGAGACATACAAGGAAAGCTACGAGGTGTTTGTTGCGGACGCGCAAGGCAACCCCGTTCGGCCAGCCGGGTGGAATTCAGCGCCGCAGCCACCCCCCGGATGCGACCAGACTGAGGCCTATGCGGCGAAGCTAAACAGGCCCGTCCGAGTGCTGCAGAATATTTCGAAAGACGGCTTGGACGAATTTCTCGAAGCTTTTGTAGCGGCCCCACTGATCGATCAAAAGGGCGCCTTTGCACGTTACGAGGTTCTGATAAACGAAGATGAGTTTAATCAAATCATGAATCCCGCCAACCCACTTACAGGACTCGTGCTGCCACCTCTCTATGACAGCCGAAACCAGAGAAACGTCAACTTCCAGGTAGGAGAAATCGGAGGCCGGGAAGGTCCTATCGAGATCAAGGCAGCGTGGAAGCTGCTGGGGAATTTCGACAATCCGAATCGGTATCACACTGAGTGGATCCAGATAGCCTGGCCCAACAATACGAGTCCTGTGACCTACAAATGCTCACAGCCAATTCTGGTCGGACTGATTGGGCTGCATATTGCTCACAAGACTATGAATGCGCCACAATGGGCCTGGTCCACTTTCGAGCAGGTAGATAACTACACCGTGCCACCAGGATCTCCACCGGGTCGCAAAGCCTCTTTCTTTAATCCCGATTGCCCCACGTGTCCGGCTAATAAGGTTCCGACGCCACCGGCAAAGGGGTGGAATGGTGACCCAAGCGTTATCAACCAGGGGCCACCGACTCAGGTCGTACCTGGTAAATCTGCCCGGGTACAGACAACCTGCAACGATGTTGCGCATCAGCTCCTGAGGTCGATCAATCCCAACACTGTCTGGCAGTACTACCGCCTGGTGAGCACGCAATGGCCTCAAGACCCGTATTGCAGCGGCCAACCTTGCCCGGTTTACGATCCGCCGACATTGGCGCACCAGGGCGCAAATCAACTACCCATCAATCTAGCCAACGCGGTGATCGAGACCTATTTTATGGGGCCCCCAGAATCTGCCGACAAACCCAGTTGCATGGCTTGTCACAACACTGCGAAAGGGCTTCAGACGCACCAACCGCTCGACTTCAGTTTCTTGTTGCAGGAAGCCTATCCCTTCAGCAGTAGTTCAATAGCGACGTTGAGAGCTCAGCGAAGAGCAATGCTTGGGAAAGCGCGGGGAACTCCGAGCGTTGGAGGGCCGCGGCGGAAAACCACAAGGCCGAATTGAGGCGAGTGTCAGAAAACAGATCAGAGGAGGAAATATGGCGGTAAGTTTCGCCGGCAACATCCTGCCGATGTTTACGCAAATGGACATACAGCACATGAGCCAGCAAGGAGTCCACCTTGATCAGTATGAATACATGAGCGACTCGACAGACAATCACGCTAACGCAAATGCCGTTTACGAGGAAGTGTCTTCGGGATCGATGCCTCCGTCGTGGAGTGGAGAGAAAGCCTGGTCGAAGGAAATGGTTCAACTCTTCCAACAATGGATGAGCGACGGGTATCAACCGTGAGTTGAGGAGCGCGGGCAAATACTACGCGCTTCAGACTGGTTGTCGCTGCATGGATCAATGCATACAATTGCTGGCCGAGAATAAGCCCAACGGTGCGCAGGATACAACCTAGTCATCCTGTTTTCAGGTGACCCAAAGTTCTTAAAGCAATCGGCGCCGGCTAACCATGTCTCAACCGGGCTGCGCTTGGTGGGCAAGCAAGTTTATTCAGAGTACTCCATAGACCCTTATGCTTCGAACCTTTGACTGTCCCAAGTGTGGTGCACCCGTAACATATGAGCGCTCCGATGCTCCCAGTGCGCACGAGCCCAAGGTTCGCTGCGACTATTGTCAGAGCTGGCTCATGGTTCCCGATGAATTGCGAGGCCAACCCGCCCGCATTGTTCCCATCCGCATCAACCTGGGCATCACCTCAGGTAAATTTCCCAGATGGATCTGGTTGGTGCTGGTGATCCCTTTCATTGGCATCCTGGTCGCTGTGTTGGCAATGGTCGGAGCGCTGGCCCCGGTAATTTACTCGATCAGTCGCCCGACCAAAAACTCGGCGGATAACCCAACTCGTTCTGCGGACCCACGCGAGGAATCCGGCGACAGTTTCGCGAAGATCCTACTCAAGTTTGGGAGCGAGGGAATCGGTCCGGGAATGTTCACCGATGCGCGGAGCATTGCAGTCGATGGCGCTGGTCGCATTTATGTCGGCGAGTATACCGGAGGCCGCATCCAGGTTTTTGACCCGGCGGGCAAGTTCATTACTCAATGGAGCGTCGGCGACAGAAAGACAATTCTGCGCGGGCTTGCTGCTGACCGCAAGGGGGTGGTCTATATCGTTCAAGGCGGAAAAATCCATCTTTATGAAGGTGAAACCGGCACACTGCTCGGGCAACTGCCATACGAAGATGGAGGCTTTGACGACGTGACGACAACCGCGGACGGCGGATTGGTGGCGGCGTGGTACCGAAATCGCGATGATATCGTGCGGTTCAATTCACGTGGAGAAGTCTTGGGTACGATTCGGGCGGCCATCAGTTCCACCAGCGGCGACTCAGAGCTCGATACGCGAGTCGCAGTCGATGGTTTAGGAAATGTCTATGCTCTGGGAAGGTTTAATAACGCCGTTTTCAAGTTTACTCCCGATGGAAAGTTTGTAAACCGTTTTGGCGGGCCCGGCGATCAGCCGGGCCAGATTCGCGCCGCTAGCTCTGTTGCTGTGGATGGTAAAGGCCGCGTTTACGTTGGTGATATAAAAGGAATCCAGGTGTTTGACGCTAATGGGCGCTATCTGCAGGTCTTCAAACCAGACGCATCAACCTCGGGCATGGTTTTTAACGACAAGAATGAACTTTTTGTAGTCGCGCGGAAACAGGTGATTAAGCTTTCTGTCAAAACCGACTGAGACAACGGCAGATGAACGTCGATAACTACCGTCGCTGGTTTGAATACGAAAAAGACAGCCACGCAAAAGTGCTGGACTCCTTGAATGCTGTTCCCGACGCGCTTCGTTCCGCGGAGGGTTTTCAAAAGGCCGTCGACTTAATGGCCCACATTGTTGCCGCTCGGCGCATGTGGTTGTTTCGACTTGGAGTCAGCGATAATCCGCAAGAGCTATTTCCGCGACAAGTTGATCCGACTGCGTTGCCGGCGCTCATTGACGCGATGCAGACGGCCTGGTCCGGTTATCTTGCAAACCTCGATGAGCCTGAACTCACACGTGTCTTTGACTACCAAAGCTACGAAGGGCTTCGTTTTTGCAACACGGTTGAGGACATCCTCACGCAGTTATTTGGTCACTCGTTGTATCACCGCGGGCAAATAGCGATGATTCTGAGATCAATCGGCGCTGAACCGGCAGTAACAGATTTCGTCTTCTGGACGCGCGAGCCAATTGAAGATTTGGGGCAGTAGCCCGACTGTTAAGGAGGGCTTTGTGGGGCGTTGGAGC
>JBOGOU010000574.1:0-16102 GCA_050748205.1 Pyrinomonadaceae bacterium
GCATGACTCAACTCACAGAACCATTTGCGGTAGCCAATGGATGCTGAGACTCAAGTCGAAGAGCACCACTCAACACGGTACCATTTGCGGTAGCCAATAGATGAGCCGGGCCAGCTACAAGAATCAAAGAGTCAGACTGAATGCGGGCGAGTAGCCGTAGATAAACTAGAACAAAGTTGAGCGGCTGCCAGTTATCTTGAGCTTGGGATCCATTGGCTACCGCAAATGGTTCTGTGAGTTGATTCATCCTGATTCAGTTGAGCCTGGCATCCGCTCGCTACCGCTCACGGTTCCGTAATCGAGTGGTGATCTCGAGTTGAGGGCCACTGAAGATCCTGAAGGGGCAGAAGTGACTAAAAAGCCGGAAACTCCGGAAAGGAAGGATCCTCCAATCCGGTAAGGGAGAGATTCGGCCAGGGAGAGTTCGCATGAGTAGAGTCGTGGCAGTTCTCACACTGAGCCTGCTCCTGACCACCACAGTAAGCTCCCAACGGAAAACTGATTTGGAGCGTGAGGGTCTGACGGGACCCGTACGGACAGTTAGTGCGGAGTCTTCAGAAATCCTTTACCTGGAAGGACAAGAACACAACGCGCGGACAAAGAAACTAGACGCCCTTACCTTCGATCCTCAAGCCCGCCTTATTGAAAGAACAATTTACGACGATTACGGATTTCTTGTCGGTAAAGAAGAGTATGCCCATGATGTCGCCGGCCACCTGATACGGACTGAGCTGCACGATACCCGTGGACGCCCTCAAGAGAAACGAGTGTTTAGTTATCGAAACGACCGGCTGGAAGAAACTATCACCTATGACGAAAAAGGAGTGGCCAACCTGAGAGAAGTATATGTTTATGATCAAAAAGGCAGACGCAAAGAAGAAGTGTATTACGCTCAGGCAAGAACTATAGGAAAGACGACTTTCAAGATTGATGAAGGCGGGAACTTACTCGAGGCGTCATTTTTTGGACCACATGGTGCTAAGGCCGTCGCGCCCATTGGCCCTTGTTTCCAAGTGCATAGGGTCGCCTACTCTTATGATGGGCACGGGAGAGTTATAGAGGAGATAGCATTCGAATTAGACGGAGCTGTCAAGAGGAAGTCTGCGTACCGCTACGACGACAAGGGTAATCTGGCAGAGGAACTGCGAGTAGACAGTTACTCAACACTCAAATTCGTGCACGGATATGAATACGATGCCCGGGGGAATTGGACGAAACAGACCATACGAGTTCACACCTCACGAGTACCGTTGTTCGGCGGCACTCCCGATGAATCACAAAGGACGATAGTGAAGATCCGGAAAATCACGTACTACTGACGGCTGACTCGCACGGCTCCACCGCAAGAGCGTGGGTTCGGAAGTCTGTAGCGCAGTTCTAAAACTCTCCTGCTCCCGCGCTCTGCGGTGAACCTCCCGGTGGGTTGTGCCGGAATTGGCGCCCGCCACGGCAGTAACCCAGCCCTAAGAAGGTTGATTGATCTCGGGTCCAAGCCCTTTTACTTTGCCAATACTTCTCGGAAAAACTCGACTGCACGCGGATCGCCCGATTCGCCGAGCGCCCGTATTGCTTGCTTGCGTACAAGCTGATTTGCGTGCGTCCTGGCTATCTTTATGAGCAGTGGAACTGCCTCGTCGGGCTTGCGCTCGCTGATCGCCCGCACAGCCTGCAATTGCACCTCGGTATTGCCATCCGGACTTTGCGCTGTAGTGCTTAGGAAGTCGGGACTGCGCTTGCCGGCCCGCTCGCCCAACAACCGAATCGCCTGACGACGCAACTCGAGATTCTCATCGCCGCTCGCCACCGCGAACAATTTATCTTCAACTGCTGTCCCTTTGATCTCGGAGAGTGATTGCAGGATTGTGCGTCGTAACTCGGGAGTCCGCTCAGAATCGTAGAGTTTGATCAAATCGCCTATGACTGCTTCACCGCGTTCAGACAGCACATGAATGGCGCGCTTCCGCAGCTCAGGGTTCGATTCCGTCCGCGCCAAATCGAGCAGGCGTGCCTGCGCCCCCGGACTTTTCGTCTCGGAAAGCGCATGCAACACGGCTTTCTTTACCTCCGGTTCGGAGTCGCTCGAATAGATCTTCATCAGCTCGTCAACTATCTGCGGGCGCTCAAACTCGGAGAGTTGCTGCACGGCTGTTCGGCGAACCTGCCGATCGGGTTCGTTTCGGGCGACCTTAAGCAGGAAGGCAAGGGCGGCATCTTGCTCCTGACTGTTGCCGGCGGCTTGAATAATGCTGCGCCGCACCTCGGGTTCCTTCACTGTTTCGTACAGACTCTGCAGCATAACTAGAGCAGTGCGGTCGTGACTTTCGCCGATTGCATGCGCGGCTTGCCTCCTCAATTTTTTCTCTTCCGTGTCACTCCGGACCAGGTTAGCCAGAAACGATTGCTCGCCGCCAACCTGGCCCAGCCAGTAGACCGACGCAGAGCGTATGCGTTGATTTTGCGATGTGCGGATGAAGTTCTTCAGCAGCGACGCGACGCGCTGGTCATCATGAAGAGAAATACCTAACACCGCCCGCTCACTCAGCATGTTCATCGGGGCGGCATCTGACAGCCCGCGCAGGTAGTTGAGACTCTCTTCGTTATTTGAGCGGCCCAACCAATAAACGGGATAGCCGCTGTATTCGCGTTTGCGCTCCAGGTTATAGACCTCCATGCGTGTAACCTGATTGCCGCCCGGATCTCGAAGAAGGAAGATTGCCAGGTTACGCGTCTCAACGGTCATTCCGCCGGCGGTGGTGCCGCTGAACACCGCAGTATCACCGATGGTGTTCATCGAACCGTGGAATTCGTGTATGCCCGGATCGACGGCGACGCCGGGGCGCACGTCAAAAGCGTAAGCTGACCAGTAAGGCGTTTGTCCGCCCCGCGCGCGCCGGCTTGCCGCCTCGAGCCGCGCGACCAGGTCAGGCCCCTCGACTGAGGTGAAATTTTGCAGCGTAGTTGCTGGCGATTGATTCTCTTTCGATTGGTCCTCTGCCGCGGCCGCTGTGGCGAGGGCCGTCGCGTGTTCACTGCGAGCGCACGCGCTAACGGCGATCGTTAGACTCAGGATAAGAGTATGAATGAGTTTTGAATGCCGCATGACTAACTTCCCTTCTGGTTGGGCAATGAAACTGCGATTGAGCCGTTCTCGTCGAGTTGTGTGCTAACATCCGGTCGCTACCGCTCGCGGTTCCGTAATTGCGCTAACATCCGGTCGCTACCGCTCGCGGTTCCGTAATGTTACTTCAGTAAATCCTCCAGAAACTTCAGTGCCTCAGGGTCCTTGCTTTCGCCCAGCAACCTTACGGCCATCTTGCGCAAATCCACCGATTGGTCGCTCCGCGCAATGGCGATTAGCTTCCGGACAGCATTCTTTTGCTGCGAGTCGCCAAAGGCACGTATGAGCATTGCTTTTATTTGCACATCAGAAACTCCGTCGTACATTGCCGTGAGTTGATCAACTGTCTCCGCATCGTTTCTGTCACCAAGGCGGCGGATGGCATACATGCGCAGCTCCGCGTTTTCATCGCCGCGCGCGATCTCGAACAACTTCACACGGGCGCGTGGGTCGTTCATCTCAGCGTAGGCACGGATCAAGCCCTGCTTGATTGCCGGATTTGGTTCCGTGCTATAGAGCTGCAGGAGAATTTCAGTGCTGCCACTCCGCTCTCCCAGACGCCGGATTGCTTCTACGCGTAACTCAGGTGTCTCACCGCCACGCGCGACCTCGAGAAGTTTGGCTTGGGCGCGGGGGTCATCTCGCTCCGCAAGCGCGCGCAGGATTTGCGAGCGAATCTCAGGTGTGCGATCGGAATCGTAGAGTCGAATCAGCTGATCCAACGATGCGCTGCCGTTTTTCTCGCCGAGGTAGCGAATTGCCAGCTGGCGCAATCCCAGGTCGTCACTACTCCGCGCAAGCTCAGCCAGCTTCGCCTCGGCGCGATCGCTGTTCATTTCGGCGAAAGCCCGCAGGATTTGGGCTTTGACCTCTTTCGCTCGTTCCCCATCGTAGAGACGAACCAACTCATCGGCGATGGTGTCGCCATTCTGTTCGCCCAACCGCTTGATTGCGGTAAGGCGAAGCCTCATATCGGGTTGGGTGCGCGCGATCTCAAGCAGCAATGGTACGGCTCGCGAGCCACCGTGCGCTCCGAGCAGAGAAACGGCCGCCGTCTGCAGGCCGGGGCAGCTCGTGGTGTTGTTTTTCAAAACGTCGGCAACAAACCCAATAGCGCGCTCCTCGTTTGCCTGGAACAGGCTCTGCAGAGCGAGTATCTTGATTTCACAGTTGTTGCGGTCGAGCGCTTGTTGAACCGCGTCTCCACGACCGAGAACCACGAGCATGGCCTCGGCCTCACGACGCCAACTCGAATTCTGAAACTCCTTGACTAGCCGCAGCAGTGGCGAGGCAGCCTCGTCCTTTTTGCCCTGCTTTTGCAGCGCATATGCAAGCCAGTAGAGTGCGGCGTCGACGTCGCGGTCTTTAGGGAATTCGGCGATGAAACCGTTGAATTTCTCTGCGGCCTTTTGCCAGTTTTCGCCCTCGATTAAGTCGCGTCCCTCGCGGAACATCTTCATAGCGGGCGTATTGCTCCGGGAGGTTTGCACGAAGCGGTTGAGCTTCTGTACGTCTTGATCGTATCCATAAGAAAGCCGCACGCTAACGACTGTGGCTAAACTAATTGCCACTAAGATGAAAATCGCCAGACTGAAACGCCGGGCGTGATTGAATGAGCGCATTAAGACTGTCATGACTGTTGTCCTTCGTTCGAAAAATAGTGCGGCGTTAATTGCCACTAATGGTTGAAGCTCACCACACAGGCACAGAGAACGCTAGAGCAAGCGCAGGATCGAGCGGTGACAAGATTCGCTGTGCAATGTCCGTGTTCTCTGTGCCTCTGGGGTGAACGTTCATAAGTCTCCGATCAAAATTAAGGGCTGGGTTTCATTCGTTCGTGCGGGCTACTGCCGTAGAACTTACTTGCAGTAAAGCTACAAGGCTCTTGCGCTCCATGCGATCTCTAATGGCTCGCACTTCATCGTCGTCTGGTTTGTCGCGCAGATTGGCGATATCGAGCAGGATGGGCTCGAGACTGCCGAGAAGTGTTGCCACCTGCACGTCACCGGAATTGTCTGCTTCGCGCCTAAGCAAAATATTCTGGTAGAGGAGCTGCTGCGCACGACGGCGCTCATATGCAATCTCGGAAGAGCGGCCACCATTTACTGACCGAATGTTCCTGAAGGCGCGCAGCAGCAGTTCTGACTGTTCAAGGTGGCGCGCCGTCATCATCTGCGCGCCCGCAGGGCGGACCGATGCCCCGTTCGGTGATCCGGCCGGTGCGATTACCTCAGCGAAAGTGGGTGGTGCTTGATATCTTTGTAGCTGCGGCAAGGGTTTAGGCGCACTCCGCTCCCGAGGGGGCTTGTTCCGTAAATTGGGTTTGCGCGAGCCGGAACCTGTTTCAGGTTGTTGAGTTTTCGAAGGCTTTCGTCCAAGGTTGCCGGCAATCTGATCTTCGGTCTCCGTTGCACCCGAATCGGGGGATGACGAAGGCGAGCTGGTCGTGACAGGCTTGGTCGACGCCTGCTGGTCCTTGGTCACGGTGTCTCGCTGCATTCGGTAAACCACAAACGCTGCTGCGCCGAACACAAGAAGCACGAGAGCGGCAGCAAGAGCGGGATTAAAGCGTTGTGCACCAAATGCCCAGACGAAAGGAGAACGCCAGGGTCGCGAGCCAGTCTTTGGCGCGCTCGCTGCAGGCTGATTCGACACGATCTGATCGAGGGCGCGTTGTGTCGCTAATGAGTCGAGCTGCGGAGTGTACGTGATGATCTGACTGCGCAGGCCCAGAAAATCAGTACGAGCCTGCTGACACTCAGTGCAAGTGACCAGATGCCGTTCAATCGCGAGCGCATCCGTCCCGCTTAGCTCGCCGTCAATCAACAGAGAGATTTTTTCGATCTGATCGCAACTCATATAATCCGTCCTTAATCGTCCCTGGTGTTCAGTGCGCCCTTGCTCCATAAGCTTGCATCCGCTTGGTCCAGCGCTCGCGCAAGGCCGTGCGAGCGCGAAAGATATCCACCTTGACCTTACTCTCCGAGATGTTCAGCACGTGTCCGATTTCCTGATAACTCAGTTGCTCCTGTTCGCGCAGCAACAACGCGGCCCGTTGATCCTCTGGCAGAATGCTCAACATCTCCAGCAGTAACTGCTTTCGCTCCTGGGTCTCATATTCTTCTTCTGGATTGCGAACACGCGGCCTCATGACGTCGACAACGCGATCAAATAGCCGGTAGCGCGTCTGCCCCTTGCGAAACTCGTTTATTGCGAAGTTACGGGCTACCCGATAGAGCCAGTAGCGCGCTTCACCTGGCGGCAATGTGCTCCAGGCCGTTCGGTGAAGCTGCAGGAAGCTCTCCTGCGCTAGATCCTGAGCGAGCGCGGCGCGGCCCCCCAGCAGGCACTCCAGAAACCTGCAGAGGCTCGGGTAAAAATCCTGAAACAGCGTGGTGAACTCTTCGTCTTCACTCGCCATAAACTGCGCTACACTACCTAAAACACACGAGCGCGGCAAAAGTTACAACGAAATGCGGTTGGTTTGGTGTTTGGTTGCGGTAGCCAATGGATCCTAAGCTCAACGCCAATGGAAGCACTCACAGCTCTCAACTCAGACTGGAACGACTCACAGAACCATTTGCGGTAGCCAATGGATCCTAAGCTCAACCTAATGGAAGCACCCACAGCTCTCAACTCAGACTGGAACGGCTCACAGAACCATTTGCGGTAGCCAATGGATCCTAAGCTTAGGATAACCTCAGCCACTCAACTCCCTTGCAGGGACGCGACCGCTTAGCCGCCCGATACGGGAAGCCCTTTTTTCCCTCAGCGCTCCTCCTAAGTGATACTTTTTCGAGTTGCGCTTAGGATCCATTGGCTACCGCAAATGGTTCTGATGCGGTGTTTTTCAAGTTGCGCTTAGGATCCATTGGCTACCGCAAATGGTTCTGATGCGGTGTTTTTTCAAGTTGCGCTCAGGATCCATTGGGCTACCGCAAATGGTTCTGATGCGGTGTTTTTTCAAGTTGCGCTCAGGATCCATTGGCTACCGCAAATGGTTCTGATGTGGTGTTTTTTCAAGTTGCGCTTAGGATCCATTGGCTACCGCAAATGGTTCTGATGTGGTTGAGTGGAGCCTTTCGAGTTGCACACGGGATCCATTGGCAACTGCAAATGTAAACGCGACAAAGTACAAAGAACTAAGTACAAAGCTCAAAGGCCAAAGACCAAAGACCAAAGACCAAAGACCAAGTCTATCAGTCTTCCTCCTTTGGTTTATCTCCTTTGTTCTTTGCCTTCTTTTCCACCGGAGGTGGGAGCTTCTTCGCCGCTTCCAGGATCGACTCGGCGTTTTCTGTTAGCTGTTCGAAACCTGCTACCTCCGCATCGTCTTTCACTTGCTCTCGCAGCGGCCGCAGCTGATCGAAGATTCGCGTTGCTTCAGCGGCAAGTTTTCGCAACGCCTTCGCAATCAGCGGGTTCTTTTCGTCGCGGGCGCTGACGTCGTCAATGTTGGTGATGGCTTCGTCAAGGATCTTCGCAATGTCGCCCAGCAGTTCTGCTCGCGAGCCGTTTGGCAATTCTCCCCACTTTTCTGAATCCTTCTTAAGCTGCTTGGAGTTGCTCGCTGTCGTGCCGGTCAATATGAGCAGGCGGCGCTCTGCAGCCTTCACAAACACGTCGATTCGTTGGTCCAGAACTTGAGCGTCCTTAACGAGGTCCACTTCCTGCTGCGTCAAATGATCTCTGGACTGCGGCAAACTGGCGGCACTGGAAGTAACACAGGCCGTCAGGAGCAGAACAAGTAGTGGCAGTAATATAGGTCGAGTAGTCATTGTGGCTTGTTTTCGGGCGTTGGTACGGCGTCCTTGGGAGGTTTATTGGGTTTTTTGTCGTCAGGCTTCTGCTGCGGCTCACGAAAAACCGTGTGGCCGTAAAAGGAGTTGAGAGCTTCGGTTCGCCCTTTGCGCGTAAAATCCTCAAGATCCTTAATCCAGACCGCATATTCCAACGGCGTGGAGCGACGCATCGCCGTGAGACGTGGGCCATGAGCGCGCAGGGCCAGCTCCAGTCGCTTGTAAAGATCTCGTGTCTTGTTTCGGTCGCGGCTCATCGTACTGAGAAAACCCAGGCCATCCTCAATAAGCGCTGTGTACCTGCCCAGCTCTCCCAGCGAACCCTCGTAGTCATGTCTTCCAGTGAATGACTCAGCTCTAACGAGATGAGTCTCGGCCAGCTCCAGAGTAATACGGACGCGAGCTTTGGGATCCTTGGTATCGCTGATTTGGACTCGTTCTTCGCGGGAAATGATCTTGAACGGAGGGGGCGCTTTGAGTTGTTGGATCGGATTGTCCTGAGCCTGCACGGCAGGAGCACAAAAGGCCAGAGCAAAGAGCACTACCTTAAGAGCCAGGCGTAGGTGAGTGTCAGGGGATTTCATTTTCCAGAATTACTCTGTTCAAACACGCGGGAGTTGACGGCTTTAATCTATGGCTTACGCTTGACGCCCTGGCCGATCTGGATCTGGCGCCGCAACGAAGGCAAGCGTAGGTTTACTTTCTCAATTTCCAGCTGATTTGTTCTTGTGTCGGCCCGCCCCAGAAAAGCTTCATAAGCGGTCAGGGCTTCTTTGTATTCTCCAAGATAATCATGGGCGCTGGCAATGAAATAATACGCCACTGCGAGATCAGGCTTTGTCCTTAATAACCACTCGTACTCTGGTATGGCTTCCGGATAGCGTTTGAGTTCATAGAGTGCTGTGGCCAGATTGGCGTGAGCGACATAGTGGTCGGGAGCCGCGGCAATGACCCGCCGCAGAATTCCCACCGCCTCGGCAAAGCGACGCACCCGAACCAGAGCGGCTGCATAACCAACGGCGTACTCCGGATTGTCTGGTTGAATCTCGGCAGCCCGATGATAGTATTCGAGTGAGCGAGAAGGATCGTCGGTTCGATATGAAGCGCCGAGCCGCGCGAGCAGCATGGCATTGCGCGAATTCTTCTCGAGTAGCTTGAGGAGAGCCTTTCGCGCTATCGCTGGATCTTCGTTGTTGGCTGCCTCGATTTCTTCCGGCGCGCCAATCACCTTGATTTTACCATCGGCAGACTTCTCGGCGGTAATCAATCCGGCAGACTCAGCGATGCGCTGTGCCTCCTCTGGCTTGCCTGAGCGCTCGTAAGCTACCGCCAGCCGCGAGAGAATGGCTTTGTCACCTTTCTTTAACTGCTCCGCTGATTTCAAATCTTCGATCGCATGTTCGTAATCGCCGCCTTCGATGTTTAGTTCCGAGCGTTCGATTAGAGCTGCTATGTTCCCTGGCTCAATCTGAAGAACATGCTGCAGACTTGTGCGAGCTCCAGAATTATCTCCGTTCGCGCGCTCGGCCATTGCCCGAACAAGCCAGGTTGAAGCGGAAGCTTCCGCTTGAGTGGTTGCGGTCTGCGCGAATTTCAATGCCTCTTTAACTTCACCGGCTCGGAGCCGGACACTCGCGAGCGCGCGTAGCGCGAGACCATCCTGAGGGTTGAGCTTAAGCGCTTCTCCCAGAAGTGGATTTGCTTCGCTATCGCGGTTGTTATGTGCGAGCAAGGCGCCAAGAGCAGAGTAAGGAAGAGACCAGTCCTTCCGCAGCTTTATGGCACGGCGAAACGCGGCTTCAGCGTCTGCCAGGCGCCCCAATGAAACCAGTACATTTCCTAATTGGAATTCGGCCTCCGGAAACTCTGGTCTGACTTTGATTGCTTCTTCGTAGTAAGCCAAAGCGCGCGCGAGATCGCCTCGCGCATGAGCGGTCTGGGCCTGCTCAAACAACTTGACTGGATCCGCGGCGCCGTCTCCGAGAGGGTCTTCAGTCTGCGCCACGCCCGAACCTGCGCTGCACGTGACAATCACGACGGTTGTAAGGACGAGCGCAGCCGGGTGCGACCACCAACCAAAAAGCATTTTTGACCAATTGCGCATCAGAAAATAAAGCTACGAACCCGACGAGGAAAGAATCTCCTGGGGAGGCCTCGATCTTAACACGCCCGAACTCTGAGCGTCCAAGCTAAGTTGTAGTAAACCGCCGACATGCAGCATAAGATGCCGGTTGCGCTCGTCTTGATGCATGGGATAACATGCGCTGCCGTATCCAGTTCTAACTCAGGTCAAAAAAAGGAGGCGCGCCCTCGACGTGTCTTCTGGTCACGGAGAAATTGAACCTTGAAACAAGCTGAAATAAACGAGACTCATTCCGTCAAAACTGAATTAGTCGGTTACGACTCCGTTGTCGACTTAAAAGAGCAGAGGTTACGAGAACTGTTTCGCGAGATGGGTTCCGTTGTTGTGGCCTTCTCCGGTGGCGTTGACAGCACTTACGTGGCCTACATTGCCAGTGCAGAACTCGGTGAACGAGCACTTTGTGTTACAGGCGAATCTCCGAGCTTGCCGTTGTACCAGCGAAAAGAGATTTCTAATATTGTGGAGCAGTTCGGATTCCACTCGGAGCTGATTGAAACGGATGAACTGGACGAACCCGGCTATGCGGCCAATGGGCCCAACCGGTGCTTTTTCTGTAAGGACGAACTGTACACAAAGCTTGAACCGCTAGCTCGGGAGCGTGGAATCAGGTTCATTGTTGATGGCTCGACTACGGATGATCTGGGCGACTACCGTCCGGGGCGAGCGGCAGCCGGCAAGCACGAAGTGCGGAGCCCCTTGATCGAAGTGGGTTTGAGCAAGAAAGAGGTGCGCGCATTGAGCCAGCGGGCTGGCTTGCCGACGTGGGACAAACCGGCTAGCCCATGCCTTTCCTCACGAATAGCTTATGGCACCCCAGTGACGATCGAGCGTCTTTCTGTCGTGGACCGTGGCGAAGAGATTCTTCGTCAAATGGGCTTCCGAGAGTTTCGCGTCAGGCATCACGACAGTTTGGTCCGTCTGGAGATTGCTCCTGAAGAGATGGAGCGGGCACTTCGCCGGGAGGTGGTCGACGAGTTGGCCCATCGTTTTCGTGAGCTGGGCTTCAAGTATGTAACCCTCGATCTCCATGGTTACCGCACCGGGGCGATGAACGAAGCGCTGCGTTAGTATCTGCCCGGGCTTCAAAAAACAGGAATTGGAGAGAGCAATGTCTTTGAACAGCACAGTCTATGTGGATGACATCCGCGAGATAAAAGAAGCGAACCCGTTCGAGTCAATGATGTCGCGGTTTGACCGTGCGGCGCAATTACTTGATCTCGATCCAGATCTCTACGCCGTGATGCGCGTACCCAACCGAGAGTTGAAGGTCTACATCCCAACTCGCATGGACTCAGGTCGCATTCAGGTGTTTGAAGGGTTTCGTGTGCAGCATAACTTTGCGCGCGGACCGGCAAAAGGAGGAATTCGTTATTCGCCGGATGTGAACCTCGATGAGGTGCGCGCGCTTGCTGCATGGATGACCTGGAAATGCGCGGTCGTGAATGTTCCCTTCGGTGGAGCCAAAGGCGGGATAATTTGCGATCCACAAATGATGTCAATCGGTGAGCTCGAGCGGATGACACGTCGTTACGCGTCGGAACTGCTCGACTTCATTGGACCAGAGAAGGACGTGCCGGCGCCGGACATGAATACTAACGAGCAGACGATGGCGTGGATCATGGACACCTATTCCATGCACGCCAGACATACCGTAACCGCAGTGGTCACGGGCAAGCCGATCGACCTCGGTGGCTCATCGGGACGACGCGAAGCCACCGGACGCGGTCTCCTGTTTGTGATCAATGAAGCGATTAAAAGGTTTCAGATGAAGCCGGAGACCACGAGGGTGGTGGTCCAGGGCTCGGGAAATGTCGGCGGTATCGGTGCGCGGCTGCTGCATGAAGCCGGTTATAAGGTGGTGGCCATTTCGGATGTTCACGGGGGGATTTACAATCCGAATGGTATAGACATTCCGGCCGCTCTTGATTATCTGCAGGCGACGAGATCCTTCGAGGGCTACGAGGGAGTTGAGAGCGTCAGCAATAGCGAACTCCTCGAACTCGAGTGTGATGTATTGGTCCCTGCGGCAACAGAAAACCAGATTACCTCGCAGAACGCAGACCGGATCAAATGCAAAGTGCTGGCGGAGGGCGCAAATGGGCCGACCACCGCCGCCGCAGACGAAGTTTTGCACAAGAAAGGCATCTTTGTTATCCCTGACATTCTGGCGAATGCTGGCGGAGTCACGGTCTCTTATTTTGAGTGGGTTCAGGACCGAATGGGCTACTTCTGGCGTGAGGATGTGGTCAATCAGCGTCTGCAAGATATTATCGTGGCAAGTTTCAATGATTTATGCCGATATGCCGACTCCCACTCAGTTGATACCAGGACCGCAGCCTACATGCTGGCCATCGATCGGGTGGCTTACGACACCCGGATGAGGGGCATTTATGCGTGAAGATATGTGACGGAAAAAACATAAACAAAATGGCGCTAAGTCGTGAAAAGGTCTTGATTTCCGCTAGAAGGTAGAGTATGGTCTGGCATGATTTTAGCACCCGGCCCAGCATTATTTATTGTTCGTTTGTGCGACGGGCTTGAGTACTGATCTCTTTGTAATTTGTAGTTGGAGCCTCCGCATCAGCAAGGAATTGCTTGCGCTGGGTCAACGCTCTTAAGCAAAACTTCATACTTTCGCAGGAGGAATGCGATGAGACTCGCAACTAGGGCGCTAACTGTCGCGCTCGCTTCGTTGGTGCTGTGTGCCGCAGTATCAGCACAAACTCCGAGAATGGAGAATGATCCGCGGAATCAATCTCCATCCGTTGGCACCGGTGGTCCAGAGGGTGGACCAACTGGGCTTTTCACCATCTATGATGGTTCGACTTTGCGGCGTGGGGAGTTCACGTTCAGTATTGCGTATAGCAATTTCGACCGGGATCCCGGGAATGTTGATATCGTTGACACTCCGCTGAGTTTCAACCTGGGCTTGAACGATCATATCGAGATCTTCTTCAAGGCGCTTGGGTACCGCGGCATCAAGGTAAACAATCCGCAGAATCTTTCCAGCTTCTACCTGCCCAACTCACAACTTTTCTTCGGGGCCACATTGCTCTGTACCGGGCCGGCAATTATCCTACCGCCAGAGCGAGTGAGCGGCTCGACGCAGTTAACAGGATTTAGCCCGCTGTTCCGGCCAGCCGGCCCGCCCTGCAACGTGGGCGGTCAGCGGTTTGTCCAGTATCCGTTTGTTGGCGGCGTCGGTCCAAACTTCGGTCTCACGGGTAGTGCAATTCAGCCGCCGTTCGTGAGCAGGCTTGGCGCGCCGAGTGGTGGTACAAGCAATTTTGGCGCTGCGGCTAATTTCCCTGGCGTTGGTTCAGTTGTGGGCAGCATCTTGCCGGGCATTGTGTTTTCGACGAGAGTCGTTCCGCCCACTGCGACCACTCTTGCAATAACCGTACCAGCGCTGTTTACGATTGCTCCGAGCTATTTGCCAGACGCTCCATTTATTAACCGCCTCTATGGCGAATCAACTTGGGGAAACATGGTGGTGGGGGCGAAGATTCGTTTGACAGGACCGCACAATCCTTTCGGGGTTGGAATTATTCCGTTCTATCGCTGGTATCTTGATAAGGGCGCCGACTTCGCCGGCTTCAATCAAATGCAGCGCGGTGCGGGTCCTGGTGGCGAGATTGGCGACTTCGGTCTTATTGGATTTGCTGATGGCCGCCTGAGCGAACATGTAAATCTCTCCGCGAATTTTGGGTACATCCTTAACAGTAACCCGAAGGATCCGGGTGGCTTCACCTTGCTGGATCGGCCGGATGAGATAATTGCCGGCATTGGGTTTGACTTCCCAGTCAACAAGCACTTCCAACCCATAGTTGAATTGCGATCAACGCACTATGTAGCTGGCCGTACACCGAATGCCGCACCGAATAATCCTGTTGACCTTATTGCCGGCGCGAAAGTCTATCCAGCCCGCTGGTGGGGACTTGGCGGAGCTTACCGCCTGCACGTAAACCCGCAGGGCGAACGGCTCTTTGGCAGCGATTCCAACCTACCTGCTGGCTTTGCACCTTCAGACGATCCGCATGGTTTCATCGGTCAATTCTGGATCGGCCATCGCAACGCGAGAGGATTGCCGCCGTCGCCGAATGTAGGACCAACGGTGTCTGTATCGCCATCCAGTTCGACGATCAATCTGCCTTGTCCTGAAGGAGCGAGCGCTGCAAGCTGTACTCCCAGCGCTAGCAGAGAAGTAACGTTGACTGCCGCAGCGAGCGACCCGGATAACGACACATTGCTCTATACATGGTCTGTTACCGGTGGACGCATCTCGGGCGATGGCCGAGAAGTTACGTGGGATCTCTCGGGAGTCAATCCGGGAACTTACACGGCTACCGTTGAAGTCAACGATGGCAACCAGCACACGGCTAATGCTAGCACGACGGTAACAGTCGCGGTTTGCGAGTGTGCGCCGCCACCGTGCCCGAGCGTATCGGTGAGCTGCCCATCTGACGTTGATCAGGGTTCGCCAATAACGTTTAATGCCTCGGTCAGCGGTGGCCCATCGAACCTGAGCCCGACCTACAATTGGTCAGTGTCGGCAGGTACGATTACCAGTGGTCAGGGAACCTCATCAATCACAGTTGATACCGCCGGATTGGGTGGTCAAACTGTAACGGCTACGGTTGATGTTGGCGGAGTTGAGCCTGCATGCGGCAGAACTGCTTCATGCTCTACGCAGGTTAAATCTCCAGTTGAAATCACTCCGACGAAGTTTGACGAGTACGGCGACATCAAGTTCAACGATGAGAAAGCCCGTCTCGACAACTACGCTATCCAATTGCAGAACCAGACAGGTTCCCAAGGTTACATAATTGCCTACGGCACCTGCGAAGGCCAAGGACAAGCTCGAGCCGATCGCGCTAAGAACTATCTTGTTAACACGCGCGGCATTGAGGCTGGACGCATCGTCACCATCGACGGTGGCTGTCGCTCAGACCTGACGGTTCAGCTCTGGATCGTGCCCACCGGCGCGACTCCACCTGCAGCCAGCAGTGAGGGCGCCATCTCGCCTTGTCCCGAATGCAAGAAGAGAAGGGCACCGCGCCGCCGCGCCAGAGGCAGACGAGGCGACGACGAGTAAACAACAGCTAACCTCGCGTCCTTGATTTGACGCGAACCTTCCGAATGCGGGCGATTCTCCTGGAGAATCGCCCGCTTCGCTTTTTGGGCCGGGGACCTTTACAACTGGTGTGTGTCAATTCGGCATCGTAGCCGGCGTGTAAACTTGACTGGATACAAACGTGGCGAATTATACTAAACTCTAACGGGCAGCCCTGAGCTGCCAATCTTTTGGGCGTATTTGAAGGATGGTCACTAAAGTTATGAAGCTTATCCCCCTCGCTCTTGCTTTGCTGGTGTTTGCCCTCGGTCCTCTCGCCTTGAGATCGCCGGTAGCAGCTGCCGACAGCGACGCCGACCCCGCGCAGTATTCGAAGGACTGGCGTCCGACCGGCCCACCAGGTGGGGATGTACGCGATCTCGTCGTCGATCCAAATAATCCTGACCGCTTTTATTTTGGAACGCTGGACGGTCAGATCTATACGTCCTCTGACGGAGGTAAGCGTTGGGAATTGCTCTACAACTTTAATAGACCGAAGCTCTTTGTGGATCACATTCTGGTTGACCCGCGCGACTCCAAGACTCTTTACGTTGCGGCTCACAGGCACAAAGAACCTGGCGGCTTCTTTAAGTCAACCGACGGAGGCAGATGCTGGCGCGAGAGTTCGGAACTCAAGAACGAAGCGCTTCACTCGATGACGCAAGCCGAATCCAACCCGAGTGTTTTGGTGGTCGGCACTTTCAACGGGATTTTCCGCTCGGAAGACTCCGGGGAGACGTGGCAGCAACTGCCAACTCAGAACACACCCCATCTCGTTCACGTAGAATCGTTAGCAATTGATCCGCGCACCGCCAACATTATTTATGCCGGCACCTGGTGGCTGCCATTCAAGTCGGTGGACGGCGGTCAGACGTGGAAATCAATAAAGAACGGAATCATCGACGATTCAGACATCTTCGCCATAGACA
>JBOGOU010000575.1:0-64689 GCA_050748205.1 Pyrinomonadaceae bacterium
GTGATCCGGCGGTTCTGTATGGAAGGGCCGTCGCTCAACGGATAAAAGGTACGCCGGGGATAACAGGCTGATCCTGCCCAAGAGTTCACATCGACGGCAGGGTTTGGCACCTCGATGTCGGCTCATCGCATCCTGGGGCTGAAGAAGGTCCCAAGGGTTTGGCTGTTCGCCAATTAAAGCGGTACGTGAGCTGGGTTTAGAACGTCGCGAGACAGTTCGGTCCCTATCTGGTGTGGGCGGAGCAGGATTGAGGGAATCTGTCCTTAGTACGAGAGGACCGGGATGGATCCACCTCTAGTGTACGAGTTATGGCGCCAGCCGTAGCGCTCGGTAGCTAAGTGGAGCATGGATAAACGCTGAATGCATCTAAGCGTGAAGCCAGACCCAAGATTAATCCTGCCAGTGAGACTCCTTGTAGACCACGAGGTAATAGGGTGGATATGTAAGTGCAGTAATGCACTCAGTTGACCACTACTAATCAGTCCCATGGCTTGACCATAAAATTTACTCAAGCAACAAACGCTTCGCGTCTTGCACGATGAAGCTTGCCCAAGGGCAGTCACTATTCGATTAGTTCTTTAACAATCTAATTTCGGATTGTATAGAAGAGACTTGCGGGTTACGGTAAAACGAAATCCGAAATTCGAAATTCGCAATCCGAAATTTTCCCAGTTTTCCGGTGATTTTGTCGGCAGGGTCACACCCGTTCCCATCCCGAACACGGAAGTTAAGCCTGCTGGAGCCGATGGTACTGCGCGGGGAACTGCGTGGGAGAGTAGGAAGTCGCCGGGATTATTAAAGAAGCCCGCGAGAGTAATTCTCGCGGGCTTTGCTCTTCAGCAGCAGGTTCCGATTGGAGTTGGAGTCACTAGCGGTCTTTCAATGCCGCTACTTTTGTTCTTAGATCTCTCACACCTGTAATCAAGGCGTTCTGTAACTCTGTTCTGTCCTGAGGCGTCATGACACTCGTTGGGTTTGTAATAACCTCCTCAATACTCCCAAATTCACTCAGCCAATAACGAAGCGTGATCTGATTGGCGTTGTCCGTTTCATAAGTCCAATGGCCGAGTTTATGGTCCGCCAAGCGGTTACCACTCGAATAATGAATGAACTTGATACCCTCATCTTCACCAATGCAGGTGAGTAGTGAGTGAAGCAGCTGCCCAAACTCTACTTCTGTGACCGCATATTTTCCGCGCACGAGCTCGCCTAAATCCGACCGCTTATATTCTGGCCGCAGTGAATCATCGATTTCTGGTCTAATATTCTTCATAAATCTCTATCTCACGTTTTGTTGCCACTCTTGCGCTGATAATTCGAATACAGTTTGCCCGCTCGGTATAAGAAACCGTTAACAATCTCTGTCGCGCTGATACACCAAACGTAACGAAACGGTATTCGTCGACAGAGTGGTCAGGATCTAAAGCCGTTCTCGAAAACGGATCCAACAGTGCGGTGAGAGCCTCCTCAAACGAAACGCGATGCTTTCGAAAATTGGACTTTGCTTTATTTTGATCCCACTCAAACATCATCAACCCATCGTGAGGTAATAGGCAGCTCGAATTCTCTTTAGTATAACAGGTGACTGTTGATGCGGCGACACTCGCGCGCAGGTTTCCCCTGCCCTACCCTCACTCCGTAGGAGTTAAATGTTTATAGACCGCGACACGTTGAGATTCCTGCACCGTTCGGAGGAGAGGAACTGTCAGAAATTACACGGTGTCGCCAGGGCAGGGACTTTTGCCGGCACGGTGTCCTGAAATTTGACTGAGTTTCGACGCAGGCCCGTAACCTTTGCTTCAATCTGTTCAGGCGTCAAGGCGATGCTCGCCTGGTAGAACACCCAATCGATATCTTCTTGATATCGGCGGGCCTCTCTAGCTTTCACCATTCCATCGCGGATAAACCAGAGATTGAAGTTGATCGACATCGTATCTTCAGGGTAATAGTCTCCACCATGCTCGACAAATAATTTGCCGTCGACGAAATACCTCACCTTTCCATCGACAACTTGCATAACCAGCGTATGCCATCCCGCCTGACTGCCGCCGGTGGTTTTAAAGACATTATCTTTCTTCCAGTTGGGCTCCGGGAAAAAAGTCTCCCAGGTAGTTGCATAGAGCGTTGGTCCATCGATTCCCCAACCGCCATTAGGCAGGTATTCGAAGTCCAACTCGCTGTAGTCGGGATCCATCGGGGCCTTCAACGGGCTGATAGTGTAAAAGCTTTCTACGATCTGATCACCAGCGGGTCCCAAAACCGGGTTATCAGTGAAACGAACCCGAGCGGCATAAGTGCCTTCCAGATATTTGCGCTGATGACAGATTTGAGTTTGGAAGGTATTCGCGCCAGTCCCGTCCGTCGCAGAAGTCATACGCAAGATCGTGTTGTTGGGCTCGTCTGCGTCCTTTAGAAGTGATACGCCTTCTTCCGACCAGGTGGCGCCGGGCACTCCCGGCCAGCCCGCTGCAGTGCGAATGATCCAGCCATGTTTTTTTAGTTCTCTCTGACTGGTGTAGTTAAAGTCATCGAAGAGTACTTGAACCACCGGTCTCATGGCTGGCGCAGTCGCCGCAGCCTCAGATGGCTCGTTCCAGGCGGTTGGTGGCGGTAAACCTGCTGGCTCAATGGCCGACAAACTCGGAGCGGGATTAACGCCTGCCGTAACAAATAGTAAGGAGATATTCAGGCCAGTCGCACATAACATCTGGGAACTTTTCATGACCGATTTCCTCGGATTGGGATGAGAAATACTCTTTGTGCAAAGCCTCTCTTGAGTGGGCATTTTATTTTGAAATTGAGATCTAAGATCTGAGATTCGCCCAGGCTTGCCTTGGTGGTCACTATTCGATTCTTGTTCTTTGACAATTCTAATTTCGGATCGTACTCGGATCGGGGACACTCGCGCGTTGCGCTAAACGAAATCCGCAATTCGAAATCCGAAATCCGAAATTCTTCGAAGGATCCTGTCGCGGACATTCACGCTTGCGCTAAAGGAAATCCGCAATTCGAAATTCGAAATCCGAAATTCTTCAAGCACGGATAATTTTCGCGCGTGCCTTTTTGATCACGAGAGCCCTGGACCCGGTTTTAGTCCCTTCTATCTGATAGCTGTAATCTGGGGTTTGACTATCCAATAGTGCGGCTTGCTTGAGTTTGGGATTTTCAGCCCACGACTTCGCCGAGACGAACGAGACCTTGTCGTACACCAGCACGATCGTTCCCAACTTCAGGAGCTTGCTCACTTCACGAGCCGCGAAGACTGGTATCCGAATACAACCATGACTGGCTGGTTGGTTTGGGACGCTATTGCTTCCGTGAATCGCCACGCCGCCGCTGATGTAATTGGCGTAATAAACGGATCCCAGCGCAACCTTTTCCCACCCAACACTCTTGTCATAAACAACGAACCTGCCCCGAGGTGTGTAGGCTACGCTCATCTGACCATCATCCATAAACGGCTTGCCGGTGCCCGCCGAGACAGGAAGAACTCTGACGTTCGCATCGTCGTTGACCACCAGTAGCACCTGACGATCCAGATCCACTTCAACATGGGCGTACCCAACTTCCCTGGCTTTGGGGGCGGCGCTGGTGCGAATCGCCTCCAGCTCATCAATCGTAAGCTGACCAGTAACGGGGCGTCCCTCCCATTTCTGGAAGCCGATCAATGCCGACCGCGTCGCAGGATCAAATAGTCCATCGACCGCGCCTGTCCAGTAGCCCATGTCGGAGAGTCGACGTTCAGCCTCTCTCGTTTGCACCCGAGTGAGAGCTGCGTTCCGAAAGCCGGTTTGGATCCTGCCTGCCGCTTTGTCTTGCGCTCTGCCTACTGCCGCCTGCCTACTGCCTACTGTCTTTCCACTCTGCTGGGCGCTCGCGCTTGAGAGTGTTGAAATCAGAAGTAAATAGACGGTGAAAAGACATTTCATTTTGAGCTCCCTAATGCCCATGTGACGTCGTATCGCAGCTTGCGCCCTACTTTAGCCCGGAGCGTCGCCCCCGAACAAGTTAGGAAACAGTTGACAGAAATGGCAGGGCCCTTGCGCACAAGCGGAGCGTTGCACATCCGCCCTAGACTGGATTGACACGCATCTGTTTTTCCCATAGAGTGCGCGGCGCCTGACGCCCAGGCAGGTTAGTTCACGCTGCAATCCTCATTTTGCCGCACACAGTGCCGGACAGGGTGCTCCCGTACCTCGCTGTCCGCCCAGATCTTTCGTACGGGAAGGAGTCAACAATGAAACTCAGACACATATTAGTTGGTTGTCTCGTGCTAACAGTTTTAATTATTGCCGGTTCGGTATACGCTCAGGTGAGGCGTCCATTTCACAACGGATCAGTCTGGAACGTCGCCTTTATCAGGATGAAGCCCGGAATGGAAACGGCATACCTGAACTATCTCGCGGGTTCCTGGAAGAATAATCAGGAGGCCATGAAGAAGGAAGGCCTGGTTCTCTCTTACAAGGTCTTGACAACTGAGGGTCACAATCCCGGTGATTGGAACGTGATGCTACTGACCGAGTATAAAGACCTGGCCACGATGGAGGCTAACGAAGATAAAGCGGATGCGGTTGCTCAGCGGGTCGTGGGTGACGATGAGAAGCAGAGACAAGGTTACAGAGATCGTCTGGAAATTCGCGAAGTCATGGGTGATAGATTAGCGCGGGAGATTGTTCTGGCACCCAAGACTCCATAAGAAGTTAAGGCTGCTGGACCCGATGGGCGGGTCTCAAAATTGCCAATTGTCGATTTCCGATTGCCAATTGCGCTTCGCGAATTCAATTTGGAAGCACAACAGGTCGTGATCCACCGAGTCATATTTGCAGTTTTTTCGACGCGTGAGTCGGCGTAACAATTCCGTCGCGTCAGCGACGGTGGAAGACGCCTAAAGAGCTGCGGAAGAACGCGGTAAACGTGGATCAGAGAATCGAGCAGCCGCTGTTCTCAGTGCACTCCGTGCCTCCGTGGTGATTAACGGTTTTTTTTACCACGGAGACACGGAGTGCACTGAAAAGCAAACAAGTCGGCGCCGTTTCGGCCACAAATACATGTTGCACTTCAATTTGAATCCACCCTTTCCCCTGGGGGCCAATTGACAATCGGCATTTGGAATTCGGCAATGACGTACCCACCCGCTACCGCGTGGTGGTACTGACTCCATCACCCGAGGAGTGAGTGAAGGGTGAGTTGGAACCACCCGCTACCGCGTGGTTACTGACTCCATCACCCGAGGAGTGAGTGAAGGGTGAGTTGGAACCACCCGCTACCGTGTCGTGGTACTCCACTCCTTTGGGTCGCTCCGGAGTGGAAACAAAATCCAAAATGGTTAACGTAAACTTAGTCGCACGCAATGCTTCACATCTCTTTATCTGAGACTTGAGTTGCATCTTCTCGCGTGTAGGGAATTCCTTCTTCATCTAACCACTCAATCGCGATCCTTTCAAACTCCATTCGTCGGAACTGATACCAAGCCTGGTCAACTCCCTTCGAATAGATTGCATCCTTAAAGCGCCGAAAGGCCCCACTTCCCTTGATTAGCCGGCTCAATTCCTCGCCGACTCGCTGATCCTCGAATGCCAAACAGAAGTCTTCCATGATCTTGTACTCATGAATATCAGATTGATCAGGCAGTGCGATGAATGTTTCGTCTGAGTTAAGTATCTCGCGTGCTTTCAAGATCGATTCACGTTGCCAATCCGGATATTTCGAGATGAGTTCATCCTCTTCCGCCGATTCCAACTCGTCATTGCTGATCAAGACGATCTCGCCGGTGCGCCCATCAAGATAGTGCGCGTGTTCCTCTCCCGCCTCCTCCAGCGCTTCGATGACATCGTTGAGTTTCACCGGCAATGGCATAACCGAACCCTCCCTAGTGTTGCTCGAGTCAAAGGGCATCGAGGGGTGGCTACGGAGTGCCACCCCTACAAATCTGATCCGCTGAAAAGCTTACTGCTTATTGGTGTTCGTTGCTGCCGCTGCGGCCGAACGCTTTTTGGCTACTTTCCTAACCTTTAACTCCACCAAGATTACCTCGAATGGCTGGTCGCTGGTGTTTTCCGGCAAATGAACTATCGCCGGCGTCCAGCGTACTTCGCCGGCTTTGGAGCTGATTTCCTGAGGTTCGCCCTTGGGGAAGCTGAACTTCCCATTGGCGTCTGTCAGAAAGATTGCTACTGCATTCGGGTGTCGATGCATCACGGACTTCTCGTGTGGGCCGACTTTTATGCGCAGCACACGCACCTGGGAATTCTCGAACTCGACAGTGTAATGCTGCGAGTCAACCTTCACCGGATCCTGTGCGTGCACAACGCACGATAGAGACAAAATGAATAAGACTAAGGCTGGACATTTGTACATTTTGGGAGACTCCTTTTGGGCGTGAATGATTGGAGCTTGTTGGATGATGGCTTTTATCCCAACGGAAGCAGCACAGTCAAGTGCGCGTGATAATGCTCCCGGTATGAGCAAAGCTTCGACTGAAAGTACGATCCACGAAACTACACGAACCAGCACGAATCAGCGACTTCATTCCAATCCATGAACTTCCGCTCTCTTGGTTGCGGGATCCGATGGCGTTGCGCGGGCCGTGGAGAGTAGGAAGTCGCCGGGATTATCTATCAAAAGGCCTGCCCAGGAATCCTGGGCAGGCCTTTTGTGTGTTTATTTACAATGCACTGGCAGGACTTCTGAAGTTAGGTTCCCCAGGCTCTGCGAAAGGTGTAGTCGGCAACGAAGGAAATTGATAGGATCACTCGCCATGCGGTGCCCGAGATGCAAGAGTTCACGTATTCAGCGCGGTTATGACGATGCCCCGTTACCGCTACGGTTTATGGGTCTGCGGGAACTTCTCTGCAATAAATGCGGCTTGGAGTTCAAAGGCCTGGATCCACTCGGCAAATTAGAGAGGGCACCCCACTTCGAGATAGACTCCAGCGCTACTCGGCGCCGTGTCCCCAGATACGCAGTTCACCTGCCGGCAACCATACATCTGGCAGAGAAAAACGTGGACACAGGTAAGGTCTCCTATTCCCAACCCTCGCGGGGCCACTGTGAGTCGATCAGCAAGTGGGGACTAACCTTATCTTTCGTCGGGACCCGGTTCACCGAGGAGGAAGTTTCTCGTGTGGGACAGCTTCTCTTTGTAACCATCGATCTGCCCAATGGCTCAATTGATGCTGTAGTCTCCATCGTCGCCTACGAGCGTTCCGTTGGCGAACAACGCAAACGGCTGGTAGGTGCGTCTGTGTGCAACATGAATGACAACGATACCGCCCGGCTTGCCACCTATCTCGACAAATGCGCAGAGAGAGAACCCGTACTCACCTTGGATTAGCGGGCTTAGAGCATTTGTTAGTTTGGAAGAAGTTTTCCTTGTCTTTCCCGCGCCGTTTGAATTAAATTGGTAGTCAGCCCTATCTCACAGCCCCAATCAGTCAATCCTCAGTAAGGAGATTGTCGAATGCTGCGTGAACTGTGGGATACGTTTGTGTTGCTTATCCCCGTCTTCTTCCTGCTGACGCTCATATTCGCCGCCGGCTTCGTAATAGGTCGGATAAGTAAACGAGAGCAGTAAGCCCCCGCGAGGACTCGAGGGAATCATCTTGCTGGCAGGTCAACAGCTGCGCAGTGCGCTTTTGTGGATTATTATCAGAAGCCCGCTCGGTCCTTGAGCCGAGCGGGCCTTCCTGTTTTCTCCTACGCCACTGTAGCCGCGATGAGAAAGTGCCCTCGAAGTCAATCAGGACACTTCTCATGGCTTGCGGTCTATCCTTTCCGTCCCGCAAAATGCTCACATGACCTTAATTCGCAGGTTGTCCAGCCTGGAACCGCACAGCACGATGGGAAGAGCGTGCCTGTTAGCAGTGCTTTTCTTCTCCCTCACGAGCTTTGATTGCCAGACTGGCTCGGTAGCGAATCTCTCAGGCGAAAAGAAATCGGAAATAGAAGCTGTACCGGTTTACTCTTACGAGGTAGTTCATACCTGGCCCCATGATGCGCAGGCTTTTACACAGGGACTGGTTTTTCACGATGGCAAACTGCTGGAGAGCACCGGTCAGGTGGGTAGCTCGAGCCTACGCAGTGTAGAACTCGAAACGGGTAAGGTACTAAAGAAGGTCGACATTCCCAGCCCTTACTTTGCGGAGGGAATAACCCTCCTGGGAGGAAAGGTCTACCAGTTAACCTGGCAGCACCAGCAGGGCTTTATCTACGACGGCGAGAGTCTCAAGAAAGTCGGCGAGTTTCCTTATCAGGGAGAGGGATGGGGACTTACAAACGACGGTCAATCGCTAATCTTAAGCGACGGCACGAATCGAATACGCTTTATCGACCCGGTTAACTTCAAGGTTACGAGAACTATCGCCGTTTCTGACAAAGGCACGCCGGTGTCCAGAGTAAATGAACTTGAATATGTTAAGGGTGAGATCTTTGCCAACATCTGGCACGATGATCGGATAGCCCGCGTCGATGGTCAGACGGGAAAAGTGGTGGCCTGGGTTAACTTGCAGGGACTGCTCCCGAAGAACGACATTAATGACGAAGAGGCTGTGTTGAATGGCATCGCCTATGACGAAACGCGGGGCAGGCTTTTCGTCACGGGCAAACTCTGGCCGAAACTTTTTGAGATTCGCGTTAAGCAATAGTCACTTCGCAATGAGCTTCGCAACATATTTCAAGGCTTCATCATACGCGATGATTGCAGTTGCCATGCTGGCGCTGGTCTTAGCGGGCGGTTTGCATATCGCACTGGCGCTGGTCTTCGCCGCCTTTATGATACTCGCCTGGAACCTTGAAGGCCGGAGATGGCAATTATCTGAACGCGTCGGATTGGTAATCGTATTGATTTCTGTCCCGTTATTTTTTCTGGATTGGAAGTACCAAAGAGCTACGGGCGAAGCACCAGGCCGGCTTGGCGTCGACGCGCTTGCCCACCTGATCGTTTTTCTATCCGCAATTAAGCTCCTACAAATAAAGTCGGATCGGGATTGGGTCTTTCTTTATTTGATCTCTTTTTTCGAAGTACTGCTGGCAGCAGGTCTGAGCTTCAGCCCGGTATTTCTTTTGACACTCACTCTGTATCTACTCTGTGCCCTGTCAACGGTGATTGCTTTTGAGATCCGCAAAGCGCAGCGAGGAGTTAAGCTCGCCGAGACACGCCTACTTGTTGCACCAGATTCCAGGGTCTTCAAGCGACTCGCGGGTAAGCCGCGCCAGAAAAGAATAGAGGCCAGCCGGCTGCCACTGGTAGCGGTCTCACTGCTGTTTCTGATACTTGTCCTGGCGTTGCCGCTGTTCTTAGTCGCTCCGCGCGCAGGGTCCGCGGCGATCTCAAGGGGAGGAGGCGGACTCACAAACTTCATTGGCTTCTCGGAGAACGTGACTCTGGGAGAGGTCGGAAACTTAAAACAGAATAACGAGATTGTGATGCGGGTGCGGATTGAAGAGCCCCAACCGGAGCGCAATCCCGATTTGAAATGGCGTGGCGTGGCCCTTGATGAGTTTACGGGTCGCGGTTGGAAGAAATCTGCGGAAGCGCGGCGATCAAAACAAGAATCGCTCGAGCGAGGGTTCTTCCGCCTCGGCACAACTGAAGCCCTTCAGAGTCTTACAACTCAGACCGTTTTCCTGGAACCGATAGATTCCGCAGTGCTCTTTGCTGCGCCACGCCCAGTAGCTATTCAGGGCGACTTTCCCTACGTTCGAGTAGATAACGAAGGCTCGATTCAAACGCGGCCCCATGAGCTTGACCGCATAATCTATAAGGTCGTGTCTGACACCTCATCTGCGGATCCTGATACCTTGCGCCGGGACATGCGGCCATATGCCACCGCGTATGAGCGCTACAAACAGGTACCCGGCCTACTGGATCCGCGAATAGCGGACCAAGCCCGCGCGATAGTCATGAATGCCGGAGCTCGTAATCGCTATGATGCGGCGAAAGCCATCGAATCGCACCTGCGAACAGCTTACGGTTACTCGCTACAAATGAGAGCCAGCGGGCCTGACCCACTGGCCGACTTTCTATTCAACGTTCGGGCCGGCCATTGCGAATACTTTTCAACCGCGATGGCCGTCATGCTGCGCAGACTCGGTATTGCGACGCGTGTAGTAAACGGTTTTCTGCCGGGTGAATACAACGAAGCAGCAGGGGCGTATACCGTAAGACAAAGTGACGCTCACTCGTGGGTCGAAGTTTATTTTCCAGAGACAAACTCCTGGGTTACGTTTGATCCAACGCCGGCTGCCGGCAGGATCGAGCCGCTAAGCACTGGTTTTGTGTCGCGTCTCGGGAAATATGCAGAAGCCCTGGAGTTGATGTGGTTTCAGTATGTTGTGGGTTATGACAAGCAGGAGCAGCGCTCCCTCGCAATTTCATTTCACAACATGCTCTTTGACTACCGGCGCGCTTTCTTTGAGTTGCTGAACAACATTAAAGGAACAGTTCCAGTGGTTTCCGGCAAAGCTCTCTTCGTCTTTCTGGGTCTTTTAGCAATCGTTGCAGCGGTGCTCACACTCCGCGTCTTCCGGCTAGGGTGGCGGCGTGGGCTGGCCCTCACGAGCGGTGGGCAACGGCCGGAACACGCGGCCATTGAGTTTTATCAGAGGTTGACGACGCTGCTGGAAGCACGAGGCCTGGCGAGATCGAACCATCAAACTCCGCTTGAATTCGCCACTAGCCTCGGGTTGAGCGAGGCTTTGACCATTACACGAATATATAACAAGGTAAGATTTGGCGGGCAGAGACTCTCCGCCGCGGAGGTGCGTGAAATCAATGAAGCACTTGTTAGATTGAGCGGGAAGTGATCACAAAGTTCAAGATACTTCACTTACAGAATGAATAAAGTAGGATTTATCAGTCTTGGTTGTCCCAAGAACCTCGTCGATAGTGAGGTGATGATGGGCCAACTCAAGCAAAAAGGATTTCAAATCACTGCTGACGCAGACGATGCAGATACGGTGGTGGTGAATACGTGCGGGTTTATCGATGCGGCCAAGAAGGAATCAATCGCGGCAATTCTTGAAGCAGCGCGTCTGAAGACCACTGGCAAAGCTAAACGATTGGTAGTGGCCGGATGTTTGGTAGAACGTTACCGAGATGAACTGAAAGCCGAAATGCCCGAAGTTGATGCTTTCATCGGTACCAGCCAACTCAACGACATCCTCCAGGTGTGTGACCCAAATGTAAACGCACGCTCATTACCTGTTATTCCTCTCGGCAATCAAAGCGCAACCTACCTCTATGATGAATCTACGCCGCGCGTGCTCGCCACACCAAACCACTATGCGTTCATAAAAATCGCCGAGGGCTGCGATCGTCCATGCGCTTTCTGCTTCATACCGCAGATGCGCGGACATTTTCGCAGCCGGCGTTTTGGCTCGATCGTCGCCGAGGCACACCAACTGGCCGAGGAAGGCGTGAAGGAACTGATACTCGTAGCGCAGGACTCTTCGCGCTATGGTGAAGATCTAGGCAAGCAGGATGCTCTGGCGCATCTGCTGCGTGATCTCTCACATACGGACGGAATTGAATGGGTGCGCGTGATGTACACATATCCCACCCACATAAGCGATTCATTTCTCGAAGTGCTCGCCGAAGAACCAAAAGCCGTCAAGTACCTTGACATGCCTTTGCAACACGCTTCGCAGAAAGTATTGAAGTTGATGAAGCGGGGCGGCAACCGCGCTAGCCTGGAGCGGTTGATCGAGCGTATTCGCAAGCGCGTAGCGGGAATTGTCGTACGAACAACCTTCATAACGGGCTTCCCCGGCGAGACGGATGAAGACTTTGAAGAGTTGTTGCAGTTCGTAAAAAACGTCGAGTTTGATCGCGTCGGGGTTTTCACGTATTCCGATGAAGAAGGAACTCCTGCTTACGACTTGCCTGACAAAGTAGCGCCCAAAATCGCTAAACAACGAAGAGCGCGTTTGATGAAAGAGCAGTCGCGCATCTCCCGCCGTCGCAATAAGGCAAGAGTAGGCGAAACTATACGCGTGCTTTTTGAAGGCGAGTCAAAGGAAAGTGATTTGCTCTGGCAGGGCCGCATCGAAACACAAGCACCAGACATCGATGGCTGCGTGTTGATTAATGACGTGCCGGAGGGCTTCGTGCCTTCGACCGGAGATTTCGTAAATGTCTTGATAACCGAGGCTCAGGAATACGACCTGGTGGGAAGGATTGTCTAGACGGTGACAGGTACCGGGTGTCGGGCGCCAGTTTTGGTTTTGCCGACACCCGACACCTGACACCCGACACCGCATGATCATCAAAGAATCAAGCGACGAATTGAATCCAACGATGGTTGTGGCTGAGGCTGCCGTGGTCTCGAGACCTGCCCGCTCTCTGAAGGATTACTTTGCGCTCGCAATCGCGACATGCGGCGTGGGTTATTTGCCCCTCGCACCAGGCACGTTTGGTTCCCTCATTGGGGTGGGCCTGTACGTTCTACTGCGCTGGGCATTCATGACTCTGCTCTGGTCGTTGGCGGCGCGCAATCGACTCAACCTGGTTCAAATTGCGTACGCTATTGTCACCCTGGAGTTGGTCGCGATCTTCTTCATAGCTTGTGCCGGCACCTGGGCTGCAACTCGCGCGGAGAAACTCTCCGGCAGTAAAGATCCGGGAAAAGTGGTGATTGACGAGGTTGCCGGCCAGCTTGTCGCACTTACCGCGATGCCCTTGGAAGTCGAATCGTGGTGGACAATCATCCTGGCGTTTGTTCTTTTCCGTTTTTTTGACATTGTTAAGCCATATCCGGCACGTAGATTAGAGTCGCTTCCGGGCGGATTGGGAATTATGGCAGACGATTTGGTTGCCGGTGTTTATGCGGCGCTGGTGGTGGCATTGGTTGTCGTGTTTCGTTGGTTTACGTAAGGAGACGAGCATGCAGGAATCAAAGGGTAGGGAAGGTACACAAAGAAGCGAGAGCAAAGAACAACTCGGAGAGCGGTTCTCCGAGGCTACCAATGATGCGACGCTGAGTGAGCTTGAAGAGAATCAGAAGCTAGGCGATAAGGCGAAGATGTCAGAACGCGATGTGCCGGCTCCAGACTCCGAACCCAGCGAACCACGAAAGGAGCGCGACGACGCTGGGCCGATGTGAGCATGTCCGACAAACGTCAGACAGCATTGAACAAGTTAGATTGAAACATGTCGAACCTCGAGCGGGGGCAACCCCACCTTCCCAACCTGAGAGGATTTCGAACTTGATTATTACTTTTGATTTTGGAGGGTCCTTGAAGGTGGACGATCGGCTTGTTCACTGTGGCGGCATCTTTGAAATCTGCCACGCGATGAAGGCAACGAATGCGAGCACTACACCCAGGATCACAAGCACGACCGGTTCGATTCCCAGAAGATTCTTGCCACCCGGTCCTTCAGCGATGTCCTTTGCGATAATCAGGTTGTCATTGTCAACGACGATTGCGCCGGGCTCCACATTTGCCGCGCCTTTCTTTGAAGTCTGACTTTCGACACTCTGCTTCTGGCGGGCTTGCTCTTCAAGCGGCGCGAGCTGGTTGGCCAGCTCCCTCGTGTCGCCCTTCCTGGTCCTTCCCCTGTGTTGCAGGAGTCGTACGAATTGTTTACTCATATCCACTTCACTTTCTTCAGATACGCGTAGAGCGCCAGCCCCACAACCACCATTCCAAGCAAAGCAAAGACATAGCCGTAGCGCCATCTCAGCTCCGGCATGAATACAAAGTTCATTCCGTAAATCCCAGCAATCAGCGTTACGGACATCAAGATCGTCGAAATCGATGTCAGGCGCTTCATGATCAGGTTCATGCGATTACCCGAGACGGAAAGGTAGGCGTCCATCGTGGAACTTAGCATGTCGCGCAGGGTATCAATCGTATCAGCCACTCGAATGAGATGGTCGAACACATCCTGGAAGTATACGTGCGTTTCGCGTGGGAAGATCGGTTGCTCGCGCCGAAGCAGCGTGTTGAAGACATCTCTCAATGGTGTGATAGCCCGACGCAGATAGAGGAGCTTCTTCTTGATGCTGAAGATCTCTTCTATGGCTTCAGCTCGAAATTCGCCGAAAATTGAATCTTCAAGAGTGTCCATGCGTTCGCTGACAACGTCCAAAAGCGGCAGGTAGTCGTCAACGATCGCGTCGATTAAGAGGTAGGCGAGCAATCCCGAACCCTGGTCTGAGCGATCGGTCCACTCGTGCCAGAGGCGCCTTGCGGTTTCAATGGCGCGGATAGGACGGCTGTGCACCGTCACCAGATAGTTTTTGCCGAGAAAAATGTTCAGCTCGCGTAACTCGAGACGATCGTTTGGCCCAGCGAGTTCAGCCTCATAGAGCACCATGAAATAGTAACCCGGATACTCTTCAACCTTGGGCCGCTGGTGCTCGTTGCGACAATCTTCAATCGAGAGGTGATGGAACCCAAACTCTTCAGCTAATTCTTCGAAATCCTGGGTGGTCGGGTCGCTTACGTCGGCCCACACAACGTTCTGTTCTTCAACCCGCAGTTCGCTGATGTCTGCCGCCGCGCAGTTCTCTATAAACGTCTTGGAGATGTTATCTAGACATACTGTCGTGATCACTTCGGTCGGTCTCCCTTACCAGTTACACAAATAGTGTATTGTCTGAGCTGAGAACAGTCATTCCGAAGAGTGACAGCAACGGTGGATGGCGGTCCCACTGAGGCCTGCCCCCAAACAAATCCCTATGCTCGTGTATTATCTTATAACGTATTTTCAACCGGTAGAGTGAAATATACTCGGCCCCATACTTGGACCTGGGGCCTTTGATACACGCTGAAACGAAAACCGCTATAATCCGCCAGATGACGAACCCGATAAAAATACTAATTGCTGACGAAGTGAGCGACAGCGGTCTACAGCCGCTTCGAGATGCCGGCTTTCTAATCGAAAAACAAATCGGGCTCGCGCCTGGCGCTTTGTGCGAGGCGGTAAAGCACTCCGAGGGTTTGGTTGTTCGCAGCGAGACGAAAGTAACGGCTGACGTGTTGGACGCGGCTCCACGGCTGCGCGTGATTGGTCGAGCGGGGGTTGGTGTCGACAACATCGATGTCGCGGCCGCTACAGCGCGCGGCATTGTGGTGATGAATGCGCCTGACGGAAATACAGTCACTACCGCTGAACACACGATGGCCCTTTTGATCGCCCTGGCACGTAGAGTACCGCAGGCCAACAGCAGTCTGAGATCCGGGCGCTGGGACAGGAAGAATTTTGTTGGCGTTGAATTGCAGGGGAAAACGCTGGGCATCATTGGTCTGGGCCGGATTGGTCGCGCTGTCGCCGCACGTGCGCGGGCTTTTGGTATGAGTATCGTGGCCTACGATCCATTCCTGGCGCCAGAGCAGGCGCGTGATTTAGAGATTGAAGTAGGGTCTCTTGACGACGTATTTGCCCGTGCCGATTTTCTAACAGTACACACGCCCTTGACTGGTGAAACGCGTGGCATCATCGGCAAAGAAGCTTTCGCGCGGATGAAGAACGGAGTGAGGATTATTAACTGCGCGCGCGGCGGGCTGGTTGACGAGAATGCCCTACTTGAAGCAATCAAGTCTGGGGTCGTGGCGGGGGCCGCATTGGACGTCTTCGCTCAGGAGCCTCCTGACCAAGGCCATCCGTTACTGGCGCTGGATGAAGTAATCGCTACCCCCCATCTTGGCGCCTCGACCACCGAAGCTCAGGAGGGCGTCGCGTTTACTGTCGCAGAGCAGATGCGCGACTACTTGTTGACCGGAGCACTGCGCGGGGCGGTAAACGTTCCCGCACTCGGTGCGAAGGAGCTACACACACTACAGCCTTATATTGAATTGGCAGAAAGCCTTGGGCGATTTCAGGCACAGCTCGTTGACGGTGCAGTGAGAGAGGTCAGGATTGAGTACGCAGGCGAGATTGTCCATTTTAATGCGGCGCCGGTAACAAGATCGTTTCTTGCCGGGATATTACGCGAAGTCAGCGCGCGCGTGAATGCCGTAAACGCCTTTCTCATTGCTGAAGAACGAGGCATCAACGTTACCACTACTTACATTCGGGCGGGAGCGGATTTCGTTCCTTCGATCCAGACACGAGTCATAACCAGCAATGGTGAGCAGACGCTTTCCGGCACGCTCTTTGGCTATGGCGGACAGGCCCGAGAGGGCCGCATCACCGAGATAAACGGATTTCACATCGAGGCCATTCCGCACGGTCACATGTTAGTAATGCGCAACCGCGATGTCCCGGGAGTGATTGGACGCTTAGGAACAATCCTGGGCGAGCGCGGGGTGAATATCGGACGATTTCACCTGGGCCGGCGCGAGCGTGGCGGTGAGGCAATGGCGGTGGTGGAGATAGACGCACCTTTACAGACCGAAACGCTGGACGAACTACGGTCATCTCCCCAGGTGATTTCGGCGCGTCAAATCGAACTCTGAGGTTTGCGGCCGTATTGGAGTGTGAGCAGTATCCATTGGCTACCGCAAATGGTTCTGTGGGTTGAGTGCCAGTATGAACCCGTCACCAAACGCTGAAACAGGGACTCCAAACGTGGTTCCTTATTCGTCAGTCGGAGCGCCGCCTGAACCCGTTAAACCATCGCCTCGTCGCATAGATTCCATAGACCTGCTACGTGGTATCGTGATGGTCATCATGATGCTGGACCACACGCGCGACTTTGTGCATTACGCGGTCTTGCAGGGATTTGATCCCACCGACTTACAGCACACGAGCGTCAAGATTTTCTTCACTCGTTGGATCACCCATTTTTGCGCCCCTGTTTTTATTTTTCTTGCGGGCACCGGCGCCTATTTGCAGTTCGCTCGTGGAAAGAGCAAGAGGGAACTCTCGAGATTTCTGATTACGCGCGGTCTCTGGCTGATTGTCCTGGAGTTTACGCTGGTTCGTTGTGGCGCATTCTTCAACTTCGATTACAGTTTTCTCGGTGCGGCTCAGGTGATCTGGGTCATCGGAGTATCGATGATCGTGCTTGCCGGATTGATTCACCTTCCATTGTGGGTCATCTCCGCTTTCGGGATCTTGATGATCGCCTTTCACAACTTTCTACTGGATCGTTTCCACGTCCAGGGATGGCAGGGACCTGAAAGCGCCGTGCCGAGTTACTGGGCGAAACTGTTTATGATTTTGCACCAGGGTTTTGAAGTTTTTCCCGTTCTTGGTTGGCCCAGCCCGGTGGTGTTTGTGCTTTACCCGATCATTCCGTGGGTTGGCGTCATGGCCGCGGGTTACGCTTTCGGCGCGCTCTATCAATTAACCGCCGAGCGGCGGCAGAGGATTTTGTTACGACTTGGCGGAGCCGCAACAGTTCTTTTCTTCATTCTCAGGGGCATTAATATCTATGGCGACCCAGCGCGCTGGTCCGGGCAAAAGAGCATCGCCTTCACTGTGCTCTCATTTTTTAATGTCACGAAGTATCCGCCCTCGTTACTTTTCCTGTTGATGACTCTGGGGCCGGCAATGATTGCCCTGGCGCTATTTGAACGCCTCATCCCTGAGCCGGCAGGAAAACGCGTCGGAGATGCAACACCTTCCGGTTTGCTGAGCGGACTAAAAAATTTCTTTATTACGTTTGGAAGGGTGCCATTGTTCTTCTATCTGTTGCAGTGGCCCACGGCTCACCTGATCTCGGTGTTCGTCCATTTTGTGGCCGGAAAACCAGTCGGCTGGATGTTCGGCAGCCAAATTGGAACTAGCGGCCCGCCGCCGGGTATGGGCTTTAATCTGGCCGTGGTTTATGCATGTTGGATCGCTGGAGTGCTCCTGCTCTACCCTCTCTGCAAGTGGTTTGCAGGCGTGAAGCAACGCCGACGCGACTGGTGGCTGTCGTATCTCTAATCCGCAAATTTCTTGCTTCCGTTGGAGTGAGGAAGACGCTTAGTGCATTGGCCGTTCTCAGTGCACTCCGTGTCTCCGTGTGAATAGCGGTTTTTACCACGGAGAAACTGAGAACACGGGAAGCTCCGCCTCCTGTTTTAACACTTGAAACAACCGAGTGAGCGCGTCCTGCTGGTAGTTTGCGTTTAATCCGCTGGGGTTAGGCAAGACCCATAAAACTGTGTCGCCAATTCTCTCTTCCTGGGGACCGACGGTTGCTTTCGGCTGATTGAAGGCTACCCGGTAGGCGCCCACGCCAAGAATCGCTAAAATGTTCGGACGATAACGCCGCACCTTTCCTGCTAATTTCTTCCCGCCTGCAATTGTCTCATCCCTTGTTAGGAGATCGGCGCTGGCCGTGGCGCGCCCAACAACATTTGTGACGCCGTAGCCGCGTTTGAGCAACTCGCGCTCCTCAAATGGAGACAATAGCCGCTCAGTGAAGCCTGCCTGGTAAAGGGCCTTCCAGAACCGATTGCCCGGTCGAGCAAAGTGGTGGCCAACTGCTGCGGTGTAAAGGCCGGGATTGATACCACAAAAAAGTACCCGCAGGTTAGGAGCAATGACGTCAGGGACAGTCTTGCCTTCGGCTGCGAGGATCTGCTCTCTGGTTGGTTTCCACGGAATGATCATCGAAAGGTATCCGCAGATTACACAGATAGTACTTTGAGCTTTGTTTGTTGATGCCCTAAGTATCAATAACGCAAGGCGCTCCGCTCAAAGAACTAATCCCAAAGTTCCAAAGAACAAAGCTCAAAGTACTTTCTGTGTAATCTGTGTAATCTGCGGATTGTTTAACGTCAGCTGCTGAATTATTCAATAGTAAAACGCGTCCGCTGGGAGGCACTGGTCTTGGCAATGCGATCGATTGCCGTAACTTGCAGCACATATTGACCGGCCCCTAGACCTTCCAAAGTGAGATCGGCCGCGTAAGGGAGCCGATCTAAGTCCACGCCGGTTGTCCCAACCTTTTTCAGCGACGTTGTAATGATCGGCTGGTTGTCTCGGATCACCTGCACTTGCGAGGCGACGTCAGGAAGTGAGTCACCAGGAGCGCGCGCTGCGTTGTAAATGAAGAAAAGAAAACGGAGCATTGAGTTTCTTTTGAATTGATGGTCAACGCTCAGACCGACCTGTGACGACGAGGGTTGATCATTGCTTGAGGTATTCGTTATCGGAGTTGGCGTTTGCCAACCGATCAGTAAACTACTCAGCGTGAGTTTATGAGTTGAAAGATCTGGAATCTCGATCCAGCCATGAGCGCTGCCAGAATGTCCGCTCTTTTCATCTCGGGCGGCTACACGGACGTGATACAAGCCCGGTCCGAGGAAGACCGGATAAGTGTAAGTGAGATCTTCTCCTGACCCCTTCATCGTGCCGCCTGATAAAGACGTCACCGTCACTCGTTCCTGGAAGCGGGCGCCAGTCTGTCCCTTGTCGTTATAGAATGAGCCGGCAAGTAGTACCGAGGCGTTCTGCTTGCCGTCATCAGGTCCAAAAGAAAGGAACTCGCCTGAGATTAGCATTGAAGTTGAGAGCATGAACTTCTGTTCGGCAGTGTTGACATAGTTGAGGCTCAACGCTATTGGAATACCGCGTTCTGGAAACGGAGTGCCAAGCACTTCCCGCATTTGCGCTTCCGGGGTTTTCGTCGCCGGTGGCGGGTTCTTTACCACGGTCTCTGCAGGTGTGGGGTCTACGTCAAAGAAGCCCCGGCGCACGCGTACAGCCAGATCCGGCTTGCCCAGCAATTTGACTTCGATGCGCCGAAATCTGGTCGGGTCTTTCGTCTCACGGATGGGTTTCCAGGCGAGGAGATAGTAAACAGAACTTTCTTTCAGGGCGTTTGCCAAGCCCACATCGAGCGCATTTGTATTGAAGATCGGCTTGCCGCCAGTGTCTCTGGCAAGCGCATTCAGCGCTTCCTGAGTAGCGATCAACTCACCTTGGTTCGCGCTATCGAGTCGTCCGGATGGATCGAAAGGGGCTGCCACACTAATGTCCGACAAAGTCGCTACCAGACCCCGCGAGTCGATTGAGTAGATAACTACGCCGCTGCGGGCCGCGTCGCTGGTAATCCGACGTAGTCTATCCATCGAGTCTGAGTTGCGATCGTCGAGAAAGAAACCATCCGAGATAAAAAAGATCAGTTTGCGTCCGGGCAATTTGCTGGAAGACTTGACTAGACTTGCAAGGGTTGCGAGTGAGCTCCGAGTAATGTGTGAGGCCTGTTGTAGAAGCGAGGTTGCGCGATTTCTGACCATGCTGTCAGCAATTTCACGAGTAATTCCGGGGTTTTGCCTGATTGTCTCCTGTACGAAATAGTCGGTGACGTCGCGATCAAAGCGGTCAATCAGCAGAGCGTGGTACTCCGACATCGTGGGGCGATCAAAATCAGACACGGAGTAAGGACGTATCTTCATTCGTTCCAGAGCGGCGCGCAGCACGGTCTTATTGTCAGTCAGCTGTTGGAGGAAACCGATCTGACCGCTTGCCGAGGTGATGGCGACCTCGTCATTCTGATTCATCTGGTTATCAATAAACGCAGTGATGAGTTTTCGAGTGGCTGAGTGACCAGCTGGACGCAGATGCAGATCATCCACGTAGAAGAAGATCGTTCGCCCACGATCCAACGGCACCGGACCAATAGGGCCCGGGTGTGATGACGAAGTCCCTCTGGCAGCCGAGATTTGTGCCTCTTCGTTATTGGCGCCAACTGTAATGCGCTCGAAGAACTCGATGGGTATGACCTTCCCATCTATCCGCAGCTCGAAATCTTCCTTCTTCAAGCCGTTCGCAAAGCGTCCCTGTTTGTCAAAGACCATGACATCGGTCTGCACGAGATCGGTAAACACGCGCACAACTTCCGTCTGATCCTGCGAGCGAGACCCTGTCTGAGCGAAGCAGTCGAAGTTAAGCGTCCCAAGACAGATCAAGAGAGTGGCCGTCACTAACTTGATCGAACTAATCGGCGCGGGCATGATTCGTTGACAACAAAGAGTATGCGGGCAAGTCGTTGATTGGGGAGACGCTTGCTTCGAGCACCCAGAGACGGCTGAACCCCCGTTTTGGGCATCTCAGCTCCCGCTTTGGTGGGTTTACTATGTATCAGATGTCCGAGGAAGCGCAACTAAAACATTGATATCTGATTTTCCGTATAAGTTTCTAACGATCTGAATTATGTCCTTTTCGAAATCATCCCGAGTACAACGAGCAGCCGGCAAATGACGCCCAATAGCCCTACAGTAAGCTTGGAACATGTGACCAAGACGTTTGGCGAATTTACCGCCGTAAGCGATCTGAGTCTGTCAGTACGCGCCGGCAGGATCTACGGGCTTCTCGGTCCGAATGGGGCAGGGAAGACGACCACGATTCGCATGATCGTCAACATCACGGCGCCTGATTCCGGTCGCATAGAACTCTTTGGCAGGCAAGTCACGCCCGAGCTGCAGGATCGCATTGGTTACCTGCCTGAGGAACGCGGCCTGTACAAGAAGATGAAAATTGGTGAGCAGCTCCGTTTCTTTGCCGAACTGAAAAATGTTGCCGGCAAAGATGTGGAAGAGCGGATCGACCGTTGGTTGGCCCGTTTAAAACTTACCGAGTGGAAAAAGAAGAAGGCGATGGAATTGTCAAAGGGGATGCAACAGAAAGTACAGTTTATTACCGCCATACTTCATGAGCCCGATTTGCTGATCCTGGATGAGCCGTTCTCCGGTCTCGATCCGGTGAATGTCGAGCTCTTAAAAGATATAGTGTTGGACCTCAAGGCCGCGGGTAAGACGATAATCTTCTCGACGCATCAGATGGAGGTCGCCGAGAGGATTTGCGACGATATCTGCCTAATCAATCGTTCGCGGAAGGTTTTAGAAGGTAGCTTGCGAGAGATCAAAAAAGGTTTCGGACGAAACTCGGTAGCCCTGAGAGTCGAAGGAGTCAATGGAATTCTCGATGACGCTTCAATGATCAGCAAGCTCGAGCGACACAGTGACGAAGTGGAAGTGCTTTTGGCGCCGGGAGCGAGCGCCCAGGATCTTTTGAAGAAGCTCATTGCTTCGGGAGCCTCAGTGAGCAAATTTGAGATGATTGAACCGAGCCTTAACGACATATTTATCCAAAAGGTCAGCGAGGTTGAATGAGGAAGTTTCTGGCTGTAGTTAAGCGTGAATATATCCAGCGCGTACGCACAAAGATGTTCATTGTGGCCACGATCCTGGGCCCGCTCGTAATGTCGCTCTTTGGAGTAATACCAGCGCTGATCTTTAGTATCGATGCGGGTGGGCCGGTGCGAATTGCGGTCGTTGACCAAACCGGCAAACTGTACGGTGTCCTCAAGTCTGTAATGGACGCCGGCCGCGAGTCTGAGCAACCAACTGCCACTCCAGCGAATGCCAACGCGCTGAATGCGAGTAGCGGCGAGCGGTTACACCGGGCCGGAAGCCAGCAGGAAGAAAGTATCCAGCTTGAAGAAATTCGCGTTGACGGTCGGTCGCTTGATCAGGTTACGAGCGAGTTGAATGAGCGAGTTCAGAGGCAGGAGCTTGATGGCTATCTGATACTTCCGGCCAATGTACTTCAGGATGGTAAGGCCCAATTCTTCGGCCGCAACACGGGGGACGTTTTCACCACAGACCATCTTCAAGACGGTTTGAGCCGAGCGGTTCGTGAGCAGCGTTTCTCCGAGGCGGGACTTAGTTCAGCACGTATTCGTGAGCTGTCGAAACCAGTTGAGCTCGACTCCTTCAAGTTGGGCGCGAAGGGAGCGCGGGGCGATTCAGGTGAGGGATTTGTTCTGGTAGGCGCCACGGGCTTCATTATCTATCTGACAATCTTGTTGTATGGCCAATTGGTGTTGGGTGCCGTAATCGAGGAAAAGGAAACGCGCATCGCTGAGATTCTCTTTTCGTCAGTTAAGCCACTTCCTTTGATGCTGGGTAAGTTGATTGGCGTTTCGCTCGTCGCGCTCACTCAATTGGGGGTATGGGGCTTGGCCTTCATATGCTTTGTCGTATTTGGGGCGAGTGGACTTCCATTTCACATTCCGGATATCCCGGCGCAAGTCTTTATTTATTTCGCGCTCTTCTTCCTGTTAGGATTCTTCATATATGCGACGATCTACGCTCTTGTTGGATCGATGGTAACTACCGCGCAGGAAGGTGGCCAACTGGCAATGCCGATCATTCTGTTGCTGGTGGTCGGGTTTTATCTCGCGTTCCCGGTAATCCGCAGCCCTGATTCATCATTCGCATTCTGGGTATCGATGTTTCCGTTCTTTTCGCCGATTACAATGCTAGTCAGGATCATCACACAGACGCCGCCGTTTTGGCAGATTGCTCTATCGCTCTTGATTGGCTTTAGCACCGTAGTCTTACTAGCCTGGCTCGCATCGCGAATCTACCGCATTGGAATGTTAATGTACGGCAAGCGGGCGACAATTCCTGAAGTGTGGCGCTGGGTCAGGCAGTCGTAGGATTGCCGATTGCCAATTGATCCCATTGCCGATTGCCAATTGCCAATTGCCAATTACCGTGATTGGTAAGTGAATTGCCGCAACAAAGATAAGTCGCGATAAGAAAACATAGGTCGCAATAACAAACCAATTGACAATTGACAATTGGCAATCGGCAATCGGCAATATTCAGATGGCTGTTGAAATAGAGAAGAAGTATCGCCTTACTAGCGAGCAGCGCGATTTTCTCGAGCAGCGCCTGCCGGAGCTCGGCGCCGAATTTAGAGGCGTGGTGTTTGAAGAGAACACGCTCTACCGCGGCAAAGGGCTGCAAGTGAAAAGGAGCGTGCTAAGGCTGCGCCGCATTGGCGGTAGCGCTACTCTCACTTACAAAGAAAGTCTACCTGGGCTCTCTTCAATCAAACATCGACGCGAAGATGAAACTCTTGTAGATGACCCTGAGTCCATGAATGCGATTCTCGCAGCGCTCGGTTTTGTGCCCGCGTTGGTTTATGAAAAGAAGCGAAGGACGTGGGCGTTGGGCACAGCAGAAATCGTACTAGATGAACTACCCTTTGGACTGTTCATGGAAATAGAAGGGAATGAGAGAGAGATTGAGGCCATTGAAGCCAGGCTCGCAATTAAGGAGCTAAAGTCTGAAAGGACGACTTATCCTCAACTTACCGCCAAGCACGGCATTCCTCGCGGCAAGGTAATTGAAGCTCGCTTTGACAATGAGCGCGAATCGAATTGACACACAGAAGTAACTGGTTGCAGAGGCTCCTGGGGTGATGTCCTAATTTAAGAATTCGCTTGGCGGAAAACAACGATCCACGAAACCACACGAACTAACACGAAAACTTTAGGATAAGAAAAAGCGGTCTCGTTCTGAATCAACGAGACCGCCCTTTGCTCTTCATTGAGAGATGAATTACATCCCCATGCCGCTCATGCCGCCCATGCCGCCAGGCATTGGGGCGGACTTGTCGTCTTCAGGAAGCTCGGAAACCATTGCTTCCGTGGTGAGCATCAAGCCTGCAATTGAAGCTGCATTCTGCAATGCCGTGCGTGTGACCATTGTAGGATCGATAACTCCAGCCTTTACGAGATCTTCGTACTGTTCAGTCTGAGCATTAAAGCCGAAGTTCTCATTTTTCTCCGAGCGCACGCGTTCAACGACAACCGCACCCTCTTTGCCTGCGTTCTGGACAATCTGACGCAGAGGCTCTTCAAGAGCGCGACGGACAATGTTGACGCCGGTCTGCTCATCGGGATCGCCCTCGCCATCCTTGCTGGTTGTGAACTTCTCCAGCGCCTTGGCTGCTCTCACGAGCGACACGCCACCACCAGGTACAATGCCTTCTTTCGCCGCGGCGCGAGTTGCGTGCATTGCATCTTCAACGCGAGCTTTCTTCTCCTTCATCTCGGTCTCAGTGGCGGCTCCCACCTTAATTACGGCAACGCCACCAACCAGCTTCGCGAGACGCTCCTGCAACTTCTCGCGATCGTAGTCAGATGTCGTCTCCTCGATTTGAGCCCGGAGAGTCTTCACACGGCCTTGGATGTCGCTCTGTTTGCCTGCACCTTCAACAATCGTGGTGTTGTCCTTGTCGATTGTCACTTTCTTGGCGCGACCCAGGTCCTCAAGCTTCACATTCTCGAGTTTGATACCGAGATCTTCACTGATGACCTTGCCGCCAGTCAGGATCGCGATGTCCTCGAGCATTGCCTTGCGACGATCGCCAAAACCGGGAGCCTTAACGGCTGCGATGTTCAACGTGCCGCGCAGTTTGTTGACCACGAGCGTTGCCAGCGCCTCGCCCTCGACGTCTTCGGCAATAATCAGCATCGGCTTGCCCATCTTGGCTACCTGCTCGAGCAACGGCAGGAGGTCCTTCATGGAACTGATCTTCTTCTCGTGAATCAGAATGAGCGGATTCTCGAGCACTACTTCCATGCGCTCCGGATCCGTCACGAAGTAAGGGCTGAGATAACCGCGGTCGAATTGCATTCCTTCGACTACCTCGAGCGACGTCTCCATTGTCTTCGATTCCTCTACTGTGATAACTCCATCCCGACCGACCTTCTCCATGGCTTCCGCGATGATGTTACCAATAGTTGCGTCGCCGTTAGCAGAGATAGTGCCCACTTGTGCTATTGCCTCTTTTCTATCTTTAACAGGCTTTGAGAGGCGTTCAATATATCGAACGGCCTCCTCTACGGCCTTGTCAATACCACGCTTCAGGGCCATGGGGTTTGCGCCCGCGGCGACAGTCTTGACACCCTCACGGAAGATCGCCTGGGCGAGTACCGTGGCTGTTGTGGTTCCATCTCCCGCCACATCCGAGGTCTTGGAGGCGACCTCGCGGACCATCTGGGCGCCCATATTTTCCAAAGCGTCCTTGAGTTCAATCTCCTTGGCCACTGTAACGCCATCCTTCGTAATGGTTGGCGAGCCGAATTTCTTGTCGATTACCACGTTGCGACCCTTCGGGCCCAGCGTGATTTTCACAGCGTCGGCGAGCTGGTTGATTCCTCGCAGAATCGCCTGGCGCGAGTCCTCACCATGAACTACTTGCTTTGCCATCTCTTTCTTTTCTCCTGAAGTTTTTAAAAGTGTTGAAAGCGAAAAAGCTGCTGAGTCTCGATGGACTACTTGCCGCTCTTCTTGCCGGTTGCTGCTCCTGCGCGCTCGATGATTCCCAGAATCTCGTCTTCTCGCATGATCAGGAGCTCTTCTCCGTCAATCTTGATTTCCGAGCCGCTGTATTTGCCAAACAGCACGCGGTCTCCTTTTTTCACGTCGAGCGGCTGTCTTGTGCCATCGTCCTTATATTTCCCTTCGCCAACCGCTACAACCTCGCCTTCCTGCGGCTTTTCCTTCGCCGTGTCGGGAATAATGATTCCTCCCCGAACCTGTTCACCCTCTTCAATTCGACGCACGATCACGCGGTCGTGGAGAGGTCTGATATTCGTTGCCATCTTCTCCGTTTCTCCTTTCGCTTTTGCCTGCCAAAATTACTACCGAGGTGGTTTAAGAGCAGCATCCGAGGTCTATGATTAGCACTCACCGTGGATGAGTGCCAAGCATATAATGTCAGCGATCTGGTTGTCAACCGTGGACTTTAGAAGGGGTGCCGGCGCCTAGCGAGCACGCTTTGCGGAGCGGGCCGGACTGCGAGTGTTCTTGCGATAGGTGGTGACGCGTTTTGAGAGGGTATTGCGGTGAATTCCCAGAATTTTGGCAGTATTTGTGAGGTGTCTCTTGTGACGCGAGAGCGCTTTCTCGATGTAGAGCCTCTCAAACTCGGCCACAGCTTCATCCAACAGAATCTGGCCGTCGAGCATTTCGTCAATCAAGGCTTCTAATTGAGTACGCATTTGCAAGAGTTTGCCGGAGACCGGAAAATAGAGCAGGTTCTATTCAAATCCGACGATCAAGACCACGACCAGTTAATCAGAGATCTCTTCCCGTAATCAGCTTGTAGGCTTCCAAATACCGGGCTGCGGTGGCCTCGGCTATGTCTGGGGGAATGGCTGGAGCAGGCGGCTGCTTATTCCATTTGAGAGTTTCCAGGTAGTCTCGCACGAATTGTTTGTCGAACGATGGCTGAGACTTGCCGGGAGTGTAAGATTCCAGGGGCCAAAAACGCGACGAGTCCGGGGTTAGCGCTTCGTCGATCAGAATTATTTGGCCGTCCTGACCCTGCCCGAACTCGAGTTTCGTGTCGGCGATTATGATTCCCCGGGTCCGGGCATAGTCGCTGGCTTCCTTATAGAGTCTCAGCGAAGTCTCCCGCAAAAATTTGGTGGTCTCCTCCCCTAGAATATCGCGGACGCGCGCTTCGCTGATGTTCTCGTCGTGCCCTTCCACGGCCTTTGTCGCGGGAGTAAAAATTGGTTGTGGTAATTCCGCTGACTCCTGCAGACCGGTCGGCAGCTTGTGGCCGCAGACTTCACTGGTTCGTAGATAGTCGTTCCAACCGGATCCCGACAAATATCCCCTAATCACACATTCGATAGGAAATACTGTTGCTCGTTTGACTAACATGGAACGTGCTTTCAACTCGCCAGAGTGGCGTCGAACCCTCTCAGGCATTTGTTCCACATCGGTAGTAATCATGTGGTTAGCGACCACATGAGCGAGCTTCTCGAACCAGAATCTGGAAAGAGCGGTTAACACCTCACCCTTGCGCCGGATGGGCGTCGGTAGAACACTATCAAAAGCGGAGATACGGTCGGTGGCTACGATTAGAAAATGCTCGTCGTCAACAGCGTAAACATCCCGCACCTTTCCCCGTCGCACCAATTGAAGATCGGGAAGAGATGTTTGCAGGAGAGTAGCAGCACCCGACATGTGTGGCTGGCTCGATTCAGTCAAGGTTCACGTAAGACTTTGGTTTTATGAGCGAGCCGGATTCTGCTCGCGCAAAAAAACTTTGTCAAGCCGATGAGAGATTTATGTTTGGAGATCATGCATTGAGCGCGGAACGGAGCCTTCTGATCTGGTCAGCATGATTATGAGCGTGGTTGGCGTAAACCCGTAACCAGTCTTCAGTGCCGTAGCGTCCGCTCTCGGTGTGTTCACCTACGCGTTGCCAATCCTTTTCAGACATCAATGCTAACAACTGGGCGGTTGTGGCGCGCGCCGCACGAAAGGCGTCGAGCGCGGGAGCCATCTCTCGCTCGTTGTATTTGAGGTGGATCGCAAATTGATCCTGATCGTAGCCGTAAATAATAGGATTATCTTCGACCAGCAATTTTCGCAGCCTCATTGCTGAGGTGCTTTCGCTGTCTGCGAGGTGATGAACGATTTCGCAAGCGCTCCATTTCCCGGGAAGTGGATGGGCGGTCAAGAGGTTAGTTGGAAAATTCCTTAGAGCGTCTGACACTTCGTCGTATCCGCTGTTGTACTTTGCTATCAATTCATTTCGTTCTTCTGGATTCATAGACTGATCTCCTTTCTTTGCCTGCGAGGACATTCTACTGCATATCGAAGCTTGGATTGATAGCGCACGAGTGCTATTGCAGGAGGTTCATCGTAGAAACTGAATCCGTAACAGTAATTTGCAGGTCAGGAAGGTGGGGCTTGCGCCCGCCTCAACTTGGATGAGCCTTCACATCACAAGAAATCACTCAAGCTTGAAAGTCTCTTGTGACCTTGGAGGATATTCCAACTTCAGGCGCCCACCTTCCGGACCTGTGAGGTTTATAGACCTGAGCGATTTTCTTGGAGTTGTAGGGTTGCCGGAGTTGAGGCCGGGGGCAAGCCCGCCCTGACCTGCAAATTACCGCGGCCAATCACACGGGCGGGCCGGAAAAAGCCTTCGGCCTCCCAACGATGGCAAGATTCCCAGGATATTTGGTCCATTGTCCTGGATTTGCAGAACTTAGGGCTTGAGTTTACCCCTTTTGTCTTGTAGTATTCTTAGGTCCGAAATGCGCCACTCCCTCTGGCGCAACGCCCCTGGGTCTCCTGCTTGTCAGTTTTAGACTGGATCACTCTGATGGGAACAGCCACTGACAGACAGAAATCAGCCAAAGACAACCATCCTGAGACCGACCCTAGCGAGCGCAAGGTTTCCTTGCTCGTTGTGGAAGACGACGAAAACATATCTACCGCGATCACCGAATACTTCTCTCGCGCGGGCTATCAGGTCAGGACAGCTGAGGATGGCATAACGGGCGTAAAAACGGCATTGGACGATCCTCCGGATGCCGTTGTTCTTGACCTGATGTTGCCAAAGATGGACGGTTTGGCTGTTTGCAAAGAGCTCCGCGAGAAAGTCAACTACCTGCCGATCTTAATGCTCACCGCCAAGGACGATATCGTTGACAAGGTCCTCGGTCTTGAAATGGGCGCGGACGACTACATCACCAAGCCTTTCAGCTTGCGTGAGCTTGAAGCCCGCGTCAAATCTGTCCTGCGACGGGCACGAAACGCCCCGAGCTCGGACGGCACCAGGGGTGAGGCGCCCATCGTTCGTGGCAAGCTGCGAATCGATCCGGCCCGAAGGGAAGTGACGATTGGAGAGCGCCAGGTTGAACTGACTCCTAAGGAGTTTGATCTTCTGCGACTCTTCGCATCGAATCCTGGGAGGGTTTTCCCTCGCAAATACCTCCTTGAAAAAATCTGGGATTATTCCTATGAAGGTTATGATCGCACCATCGATTCCCACATCAATCGATTGCGAGCAAAGATCGAGGATAATCCGGAGAATCCTCAAATGGTTCTGACCGTTTGGGGAATTGGCTATAAGTTCACCGACGAGCAGTAGCTCGATCGTCGCCTTGCCAAGCGCCAACAGCAGCACTCAATTGACAAATCTCTAACCGTTCCTCACGGAGACGCTTCCCCGACTTTGCGGTGCCGAATCTTGGCAAGCTCGCACTATGAGAATCACTTTTAGCTCGAAATATTGCGTTCCTCTTGCGACCCTGCGGAAGATCAAGCCGCGGGCCACAACTCTTACGATTGCGATGACCGTTGCTTTTCTGACGGCCGCAGTTGCAGGCAGTTTGATCGTCTTTTCGCGCGCCCAGACCAGAGGGGATCAGCCAGTTCGCGCTCCAGGTATATCCAGAACGAAGGGAAACGGTTCGCCAGTCCTCATCGCCTTCTATCAGCCGTTGCCGCATTCGGACACATCACCCTCCGCAGGGGCTAGTAGCGTCGCGCCGGAGATCACTGTTAGGCCAGAGGACGAAGGACTCTTTGCGTCGGCCTTATCGAGCACCAGCATTCTCGTGTTTCTGGGGGTCGCAATTTTAGGATTTCTGGTTTCCCTGAAGGTGCGTTCAGGTACTCCTTCCAAAGGCGCTGCGGAGCAAGCTGAAGGAATGGAGAAAAACGAGGGGTCAGACGTTAACAATTCTTCTCAGCAACCTACTCACGCCGCGAAAGCAGCCAGGACCGTCAAGAATTCATCGTTAGCAACTCCGGCTTCCCTTTATGGCGCCTTTCGCATAGATCAGGAAGTCGGCAAACTTGCTATGGGTGAGCATCACCGTATGGAAGTGCTGTCCTCTCGGGCGCCGGATGATCGGCGGGCGATAGAGACGTCTCTAGTGAAGATGATTGGCTTGAGTCTAAATGATGCCCAGAGGAGCAGAGTATGCGGGGCCCTCGAAGAATACGGGTTTGTGGCGCGCCAGTGCGCTGCGCTGCTCCTCTCGTCGGATACCTTTGAAAGGACATCTGCGGCCCGATATCTCGGTGAAGTCAAATCTGCCTCAGCGCTCCCATTCCTGCTGGAGGCTCTTCACGATAGTGAATCGACCGTTCGCAATCAGGCAGTGGCAAGTATTGGCGAACTGAAACTCCCAAACGCGATTGGAGCCTTACTGGATATGGCTCGCCAGCATCCGGATGTGCCGGCTAGTTTGATGAGCCGAGCTTTGAGCGCCTGCTCTCTCGAGGGCTTCGATCTGCTTAACCCGATTCCTTCTTCCTTCAAGGCACCGTGCCACGATACTGTCATTGACGAAATCAGCCGTCTGAAGCCCTCATCGCCGGTCCCAGATCTTCCGGATGGCGCCGACGACGAGGAGCTGTCAGCGATTCTTGCCGGAACTAAGAGCGCGGTGATCACGGAGCGCTTGGAAGCTATATCGGCCCTTGTGAACTATCCTGCCGGCAGTTCCGTTGCTGCGCTCTCCTCGCTCTCACGATTTGACCCCCAACCTTCGGTCCGGGCACAGGCCATCTCCAGTCTGGCAGCAATCAACCACGAGTCAGTATTCGCTGCGGTCCTAATCGGCATGGCAGACGATACCCGGGAGGTTAGAGCGGCTGCGGCGCGTTCGTTCAGTCATTTGCGCTTCGATCGGGCTGATGCGTACGTGCGATTGATTGAAACCGCGGACGACAAGTTGTTGCAGCAGGTTGCGCGTGCTTGCGTGAAAGCCGGGATCGTCTCCCAGGCACTGGATCGCCTTGCCGGCAAAGATCGCCGTCAGGCATATGAAGGCTTTGCGATGTTCTCCCTGCTTGCAAAGGCGAAGCTTACGGAACCTATCGTGCAGGCGATCTCCAGTCATTCGAACCTCGATGTTCGGCTGTCTGCGGTTAAGATGCTCGGTAACCTCGCTCAGCCCAAGATCTCTAAAAAATTGCGTAAACTGGCTGTCAAAGATGGAATGACTGGAGAAGTCAAAAGAGCCCTGCTCCAGGCGATATCTAAACTGGATCAGGGCAAACCAAAGAAGAAGCCACGACGCCGGAAGCAAGAAAAGAGGACCACTTTGGACGATGGTGATTTGAAAACCGGGAGCGATACCACGGTAGAATTTTTCAAAGAGTTGGAACAACAAGCTGACGAATTGCGATTGTGATCTGCTGGACTGCCGGCAGGCAGGGCTGCATAATGCCCACGGCGGTGTCTTCCCTCCTTGCCCCCATGAAACAAAGACCGTTCAACTCTATTGCGATAAGACGAGGATGGCTCATTGCGGCCATCGCTTCATCATTCGTTGTCCTCGCGGGTGGGCTGACTGGAGGCGCCGCGCAAGACACAAATCAGAAGCGCGTTGAGTCTGTTCGGGTCGGAAGTACGACAGAAGGTTCGCGCGTGGTTGTTGTATCTGACTCCGCGTTGAACGATTACGAGGCTTACAAGCGTGGTGATAGGTTTTACGTGAAGCTTCCCGCGGCCAATCTTGCCTCGGCCCAGTCCGGCTTCCGCGGCACAGGATTTGAAGACGCACAAGTTCAGAAGGTAGCAGACGGAGTCATTCTTTCGTTTCGGTTACAGCCGGGTACGACAGCCCGAGTCGACCAACGTTTGAACAAATTGGACGTGGTCTTCTCAACCTCGGGGATTGGTCGTTCCCGAAACTCTGCGAACGCCAATCGCTCTGCTTTAGCAAGCGCCGCGTCCAGTGGACAGAGCTCTAATGCAGCCTCAGGATTGGCTGCAACTGGTTCACCGGAATCGGTGCTTTCCCCAATCGCTCAAACACAGCTTTCTCCCAGCAGTGAACCACCGGCGCAAAACCCGGGGATAGTTGCAGGTTCCCAAGCAGCGCCAGTTCCCGGCGGCGCCGTTGGCGCGTGGCTGTCACGTTATTGGTTCGTGCCTTTGATCGCGATGGTATTACTTGTAGCCCTCGCTTTTGTAATACTCGCCAGGAAGCGTTCGGCAGGAATGACGTCCAGCCGTCCCCAGCGATCGAATCAGCCGCTCGAACAACCAGGAAACGACGCTGAAACCGCATTCAGCGAACCTGACATTGCAGCACCTTCTCCACCCTCTCCGCCGATTTCGCTTGAGGAGGAAACTTGGTTTACAGGGGAACAATTGGCAACCGTTCCCCTTTCTTCAGAACCAGGGGGAATCAAAGAGAAGCGCGAGACAACGCCGCCAATGAGCGTTTCGCACTCCCTGGAGGCCAACCCCTTGATTTCAGATCAACAAGCAACAGCTACCCCGGTGTCGTTTGAACAGATAGATCTCGAGGTTGAAAAGCTTCTCGCGGGCGGAGAATACGACCAGGACTTGATGGCCGACGCAGACGGGGCAACACGACAGCTTATTACAGCTCGATTGGTGTCAGCTTTGGGAGACCGCAGTTCCCAGCAATACGAAAATGCGCGTCAGGCTTTCCTCAATTATGGTTACTTCGACGAAGCAATAAGGGAACTTCGCGTAGCGGAGTCTCCGGCTTTGCGCGCAGCAGCCGCCACCAAATTAGGTCGAGTTGGTAACACTCGGGCGGCGCCCCATTTGATGGCCGCATTGCATGACAGTGCGCCGGAGGTTCGCAAGGCTGCCGTCGAATCTTTGGGACAGTTGGGCGATCCAGCGGCGGTTTGGGCGCTTAACGATTTGGCCTCGCGCGAGACAAGCCCACAACTGCCGGAAACTATGATTCGCCATGCCATAAATTGCATCACGGACGCTGTGTCCGAGCGGGCAGAACAACGCTACGACGATCAAGCTTCTCAAACATACGAGCATGAGGTCTTACGGGAGTTCTCGGAGGCTGCCCCTTTGCCGGAGCCGCAGGCTTTGGAAGAGAGTACAGATTCCATATCGCCAATGCCTCCCTCAACCACTTTGCCTTCGCACGAAAACGACTGGCGCTCCGGGGAGGCGCGCCGGCAGCTGAAGGAGGAAGCTCTCTTGAACGCGGTCGAAGAGCTTGAACGCCGAAGCCAGGCCGCCGAAGAGAATCGAAGGAAGGCTGAGGAGGAGGCGCGCCAAAAGATCGAAGGGGAGAAGCCAGATAGAACGGAAGACGAAGCCCACATTCGGCTCGAGGAAGAAGCTCGCAGCCCCGCGGAGCCGGAAGCAACACCTTACGAGGGCGAAGAAGAAGCACGACCCGCGACAGAAATGCCAGGTCTGCAGCAACCAGAAGGCGAGGCCCATTTTGGTCCCGAAGAGGAGGTCCGCTTTCGCTTGGAAGCCGAAGCCTTGAGAAGGGCCGGCGAGGAACGAGCGCGCCAGCGCGCTGCGGCTGAGGCTGCCCGCAGACTTGCTGATGAGGGTGCTCAGCGGCGAGCGGAAGAAGCATTGCGCCGCCAGGCTCAAGAAGGGACGCACGGCCGCGTGGAGGAGTCAATCCGCCGTCGACTCGAGGAACAGGCCCGTAACGCAACTGAGGAGGAGGCACTACGCCGAGCCGAAGACGAGCGCCTCAAACTGGAAGCCGAAGAGCGTCGTCGATTTTCTGCTGAGCGACTTAAGCTGGAACAGGAAGCATTAATGGAAGCGGCCGCTGAACTCACTCGTCGTCGATCCGAAGCGGAAGAAGTGCGAAAGAAGGCGGAAGAAGAAGCTCGCCTACTTCAAGAAACCCAGCAACGTATTCAAGCTGAAGAAGAGAGGCGCCGCCAGATAGAAGAGGAACGACTCAGGCTCGAAGAGGAGGCACGGCGTCGCGCGGAGGAGGAGCGACAGCGACTCGAAGAAATGCGGCGTCGAGTTGAGGGCGAGCAGCAAAAACTCGAAGAGACCCGGCTTCGAGCGGAACAAGAAGAGCAACGACTTGCTGAGCTAGAGGCAGTGAAAAAGCAGGCCGAGCAGAGGACGCTGGAGCGCGCCGAGCAAGAACAACGTATCAGGGCCGAAATTGAGGCGCTGCGTCAGGCGGAAATGGAACAGCGCAAACGGATAGAGGCGGAGACCCGCCGGAGAACGGAAGCCGAAGCTCGTTTAAGAGAGGAGGAAGCCCGACGTGAGGCGTCGGAACAAGCGAGACTTAAGTTCGAAGAAGAGGCTCGCCGGCTCGCGGAGGAGGCCCATCAACGCGCTGAGCACGAAATCAACCTTCGTGCCGCAGCGGAAGCGCGCTTGAAAGAAGAGGAAGCGCGCCGCGAGGCGGCGGAAGAGGCCCGTCTTAAAGCGGAAGAAGAAACACACCGCCTGGCGGATGAAGAAGCGTTGCGGCGGGCAGAGGCTGCGGCACGCTTCGAAGAGGAGGAGGTCCGACGCCGCTCAGAAGAAGAACGTCGAAAACTGGAAGAGAAATCACAACGGTTGGCTGAGGAAGCTCGCCTCCGATCGGAGGAGGAAGCCGATCGTCGGGCAGCTGCTGAAGCACGCCTAAAAGAGGAACGAGCCCGTCGTCAGGCTGAAGAAGGAGTACGGAATCAAACGGAAGGGGCAGCTCTCAGACTGGCGCAAGAGGCCCGCCGTCGTAAGGAAGAGGAAGTTAGGCGCCGCCTGGGGGCCGAAGCGCGATTGATTGATCAAGAAGCCCGGCGCGAGGCGGCAGAAGAGGAACGGCTTAAAGCAGAAGAGAACGCGCGGCTACAAGGCGAGGAGAATCGTCTGCAGAGTGCAGCGGACGACCAGGAAGCGCGTGCGGTAGGAGCCAGCAGCGCGGATGTGAATCAAAAGGTTGAGGCGCCATGGATTGACGTATCTATCGAACCAGAGGGAAGCGGCGAGTCCCTCAGCGGCGATCAGTCTCCTCCCGCTAACCCGCATGCAGAGCAGGTACCCGCGCCGCCGGGGCCCGCGCAAGAGTCGAGTGTTGAGTCATCGGTAGATCACGCCAAGATTTCCGCCGACCTATTGAAGAGACTCAACAGCAACGAGTTGGGGGAACGGGCCGCGGCGCTGAGACAACTCAGTCAAGTGAATAGTGATGATGCGTTCACCATTGTATCCAACGCCTTTGATGATCAGGCGGTTGAAGTCCGTAACGCAGCAGCTCAGGCACTCTATGACATGCAGGAAGATCGGGCTGCTTCATTCACGCGCGCGTTGAGGGAGGGCTCGCCTGAACGGCGGCGGAAGATCGGATCAGCTCTGGCCACTTCAGGCCTTGCCAGGGATGCTATGGCGAATCTGACAGGTGAGAGCCGCGAGAAGACCTACGATGCGTTTTCATTACTGTTCCTGATGGCCAAGGCGGGCGAAGTCCAACCATTGCTTCAGGCAATCGAAGATCACCCGAACATCGAGGTTCGACTGGCGGTAATCAAACTGCTGGCTCTTAGCGGACAAGCGGAGATTGTACCTGCTTTTCGACGGCTTGCCGTCCGGGGATCGCTGCCTTCAGAAGTGCGATCGGCTGTAATGGAGGCCATCTATCAAATCAGCAGCCAGGCTCGCGAGAGCGCACCGTCGGTGGCGTGAATCGTAAATCGTGAACCGTAAATCGTAAATCGCAAAAAGCTGGGAAGGTCCGGGACGATCGTGAGTGGCAGCCTCGTATGGTTTCCATTCACGATTTTTGTCTATCGCTTTGAAAGTAGGAAACTAGCCCAGCACGCCGTCTTTCACAAATCTCCATTTACCATTTACTATTTACCTGCAAGTCATGCGGTTCAAGCTTCATTCGGAATATCTCGCGAAAGGCGATCAGCCCCAGGCAATCGAAACGCTGGTGCGCGGTCTTGCCGATGGCGCCAAAGATCAGGTTTTGCTGGGAATAACCGGCAGCGGCAAGACGTTCACAATCGCCAGTGTGATCGAGCGAACTCAGAGACCGACGCTGGTGTTGGCTCACAACAAGACGCTGGCCGCGCAGCTTTATCAGGAGTTCAAATCGCTCTTTCCGGAGAATGCAGTAGAGTACTTTGTCTCTTACTACGATTACTACCAGCCGGAAGCCTACGTTCCGGCGGCGGACGTTTATATCGAGAAAGAAGCGATCGTTAATGAAGACATCGATCGCTTGCGCATGTCTGCCACGAGGGCGCTTTTTGAGCGGCGGGACGTAATTGTGGTTGCCAGTGTCTCGTGCATTTACGGCCTGGGCGATCCTGATGCCTACTACGGGATGTTGTTATTCCTCGAGCCGGGAACACGAATCAACCGCGAGTCGCTGCTGCAGAAGTTGGTTGAGCTCCAATATGAGCGCTCCGACATTAACTTCCAGCGCGGCACGTTCAGGGTGCGCGGCGACGTAGTTGAAGTATTTCCCAGCTACCAGGATCAGGCGTTTCGCATCGAGCTCTGGGGCGACGAGATCGATTCCATTTCGACCATTGACCCGCTCCTGGGAGAAGTCATTCAAAAACACACATCGCGCTTGCCGATCTATCCCAAGAGTCACTATGTGATGCCGAAGAGCACAATCAAGCGCGCGCTGAAATCAATTCGCGACGAGCTGGACTGGTGGGAGCCCAAACTGATCGCCGAAGGCAAACTTGTTGAAGCCCAGCGACTGCACCAGCGGACTATGTTTGATATGGAACTTATCAAAGAGATGGGTTTTTGCCGCGGTATTGAAAACTATTCGCGGCACCTTACAGGTAAGAAGCCCGGAGAACCACCGCCTACCCTGCTCGACTATCTGCCGCGCGACACGATTATGGTAATCGACGAGTCGCACCAGTCGATCCCCCAGGTTAGAGGGATGTTTGAGGGCGACCAGTCTCGCAAACGCACGCTGGTTGAATACGGTTTTCGCCTGCCTTCCGCGCTCGACAATCGTCCGTTGAATTTTAAGGAATTCGAAGCACGGATTGGTCAAACGATTTACGTGTCAGCGACCCCGGGACCTTATGAACTCACGAAATCCGGCGGTGAAGTGGTCGAGCAAATTATCAGGCCGACCGGTTTGATGGATCCTGAGGTCGAAGTTCACCCGGTCAAGGGACAAATTGATCATCTGTTGGAGGAATGCCGCCAGCGAGCGGAGCGAAACGAAAGAGTACTGGTGACGACACTAACCAAGAGAATGGCGGAAGACCTGACTGAATACTTTACGGAGGTCGACGTTCGAGTGCGTTATCTGCACTCGGATATTGAAACGCTCGAGCGCATCAAAATCCTGCGAGATTTACGGCGTGGCGAGTTTGACGTACTGGTAGGCATCAATCTCTTGCGCGAAGGACTGGACCTGCCTGAGGTTTCACTGGTAGCGATCCTGGATGCCGATAAAGAAGGGTTTCTCCGTTCTGATCAGTCTTTGATTCAGACCATCGGACGTGCTGCTCGAAATTCGAGAGGTAAAGCGATCCTGTATGCCGACCGGGTCACCGAGTCGATGAAACGGGCATTGGACGAAACACGACGGCGCCGCGCGATTCAGGAAGTTTTCAATCGTGAACAAGGCATCACACCAATGACGATCGTGAAGCCAATCGAATCAACTTTAATCACCGCCTACGAGGCTGATTATTTCAAAGTGCCACTCGAACTGGACGAGATGGAGGAATACACGGCCGCGAATATCGAAGCCACCATCGCCCGACTTGATGGCGAAATGCGTGGTGCGGCTAAGAGATTCGAATTTGAGAAGGCAGCCGAGCTGCGCGATCGCATCAAGTATCTCCGCGAGCGCGAACTTCAGCTGGCGTGAAAATGTTAACCAAATCAGACCCCGACGAGATTCAGTCGTTTTTATTCGACGCGAGTTATCTAAAAGGCGGCTTTGCGTCAGGTATTGTCTTTCCAGAGAGCGGAGAGGAAGTCGCAGAGGTCCTTACGAGAGCTACGCGCGAACGCACACCCGTTACGATTTCAGGTGCGGGCACTGGAACCGTGGCCGGCAGAGTTCCTTTCGGCGGCATCGTGCTCGCGACTGACAAACTCAATCAAATCAAAAGCCTCGTTAAAGAGGAGACTGGTGGCCGAGCTGTCGTCGAAGCTGGCGTGGTTCTCTCCGACCTGCAACGGTTCGTCGACTCCGAGGGTTTGCTCTACCCGCCCGATCCCACCGAACGAAGTTGTTTTGTGGGCGGCACTGTGGCGACCAATGCCTCAGGTGCCCGCACTTTCAAGTATGGACCGACGCGAAATTATGTCGAACGACTGAAGATTGCACTCGGCACGGGAGACCTAATCGACTTAAAGCGCGGAACGCTTCGCGCGAATGCAAGCGGTCGAATGGAGATTCCGCTCACATCCGGGCGGATAATTGAAGCCCGTCTACCTTCGTACCGGATGCCCCAGGTGCGCAAGCATGCCTCTGGCTACTACGTTGTGCCGGGAATGGATGTGCTGGATTTGTTTATTGGCAGTGAAGGCACGCTTGGCGTGATTCTGGAAGCTGAGGTTAGATTGCTGGCTAAGCCCGAAGGATTTTTTAGTGGAATTGTGTTCTTCGCCTTCGAGAGTGCGTTACTTGCATTCGTTGCCGAAGCGCGCGCTGCTTCACTGCAGACGCGCCAACACGCGACAGCGGGTGATCACGCTGAGTCAATAGACGCCCGGGCACTCGAGTATTTTGATCGCGAATCGCTCCGCTTTCTGCGTCAGAAGTACGACGCGGTGCCCTTGGATGCGGTAGGCGCCGTATTTTTTGAACAAGAGACAACTCAGACGACCGAAGATGTCTTAATGAGTAAATGGCTGTCGCTGCTCGAGCAACATCAGGCAATGATCGATGAATCCTGGTTCGCGACCAACGAACAGGATCAGGCAAGGCTGCGGGAGTTTCGTCATCAGCTGCCGGTTCTAATGAATGAATGGTTTGCTCGTTACAGCCAACGCAAAGTGTCTACCGATATGGCAGTTCCGGACAGGGAGTTTGCGGGCATGTTGCTGTTTTATGCGCAAATGCTTCAGGCGAGCGACTTGCGGTACACAATCTTTGGTCATATCGGCGACAACCACATCCATGTGAACATCCTGCCGCGCAATAGCAAAGAAGCGGCAAAAGCACACGAGCTCTATACGCGCTTTGTGAGACGCGCCGTGGCGGTGGGCGGAACGATCTCGGCCGAGCACGGTATCGGCAAACTAAAGCGTGAGTATTTGAATCTGCTATACACCGATAGACATCTGCGAGAGATGAGCGCTATCAAGCGCGCGTTTGATCCGGCCGGCATCCTCGGCCGCGGCAATATCTTCTCCGAGGAATATCTGTGACGGTCACGAATTTCGAATTTCGAATTGCGAATTTCGAATTTCTTGTGACCAAAGGCGAACCGGATCCTGTTGAAAACTTATAAGCGAAGCCAAACCAAGACTCAAGGCAGGATCACAACTGGTAGGGATCATAGCTCAAGATCGGGACAGACAAAATTCGAAATTCGCAATCCGAAATTCGAAATTCCAAACTGACCGCTAACCACGAAAATGCTTAGATTCACGACAGCAGGAGAATCGCATGGTCGCGCGTTGGTCGCGATAATTGAAGGTCTGCCTGCGGGGATGCCAGTAGACGGTGCCCAGATAGATCGTGATCTCAAACGACGCCAGTGGGGTTACGGCCGCGGCGGACGCATGAAGATCGAGCAGGACAAGGTCGAAGTTCTTAGCGGCGTGCGACATGGTTTGACACTGGGCTCACCACTGGCGTTGATGATTGAAAACAGAGACTGGGAAAACTGGACCGACGTCATGGCCGTTGAACCAAGGGAGATCGCTCCGGAGAAATCCCGCCGCTTAAAGCGTCCTCGTCCGGGCCACGCGGATCTGGCAGGTGGGCAAAAGTACGCGGCTCGAGACTTGCGCAACATACTCGAGCGCGCCTCTGCTCGCGAGACAACGGCACGCGTCGCTTGCGGGGCACTTGCCAAGCAGTTGCTCGCAGTATTCGGCGTTGATATCCGCAGCCACGTTATTCAGCTGGGGGGAATCCCAGAACGCCCGCTGGAGCTTTCGTGGGAGGCGGTCGCCGCTATCGCGGAAGACGCGCCGCTGCGTTGCGCCGATGTGCAAGACCAGGAGCGAATGATTGCGCTGATTGACCAGAAACGCGAGGCGGGAGATACGCTTGGCGGTATCTTTGAGGTCGTCGCGCGTGGCGTTATTCCCGGGCTGGGCTCGCACACTTCGTGGGATTCGAAGTTAGACGGACGGCTGGCGCAGGCTGTGATGTCCATTCCCGCGATTAAGGCTGTGTCAATCGGTTCCGGTGCGGAAGCGAGTAGCCTGCCGGGCTCAGAGGTTCACGACGAAATAACCTACAACAACGAGACGCGCGAGTTCATACGCGAAACAAACCGAGCTGGTGGACTGGAAGGTGGTATCACAAACGGCGAAGAGGTGCGGATTCGCGGGCACATGAAGCCGCTCTCCACTCTGCGGCGCCCATTGCGGTCCGTGGACATCGACACCAAGCACGACGAGCCTGCGGGATTCGAACGATCAGATATCACCGCGGTGCCTGCTGCTGGAGTCATTGGTGAATCAATGGTTGCGTTGGTGCTTGCCTCAGCTATGCGCGAGAAATTCGGCGGCGACAGCCTCGGCGAAATGCGCCGCAACTTTGATGGTTATAGAGAGCAATTGCGAGGTTATTAGCGTTCGTCGTAGAATCGACATCGAAGGCAGTTCGTAGTAAAGCAACGATAGATAGGAACACCTAATGGCAGTGTTGGAAATAGTCAAGTGGCCGAATCCAGTGCTCGATTCGCCGGGTGATCCGGTCACTGAGTTCAACGACGACCTCAAAAAGCTGATCAGTGACATGTTTGAGACCATGTACTCGGCCCCTGGAGTCGGTCTGGCCGCGGTGCAGGTGGGAGTCTCCAAGAGGCTGTTCGTTATGGATTGCTCGGGCGGCAAAGATCCGGACCAGCGGGTGGTGATGGTCAATCCGGAGGTTATACACGTCGAAGGCGAGCAGAACGGCGAAGAAGGTTGTTTGTCTTTTCCGGGTATCTTTACCCCCGTCGAGCGTAGTTTGCGAGCCGTTGTACGGGCGCATGATATTAATGGAAACGAGTTCGAGCTCGACGATACGGAACTCACCGCCCGCTGCATGTTGCATGAAACAGATCACTGTGATGGCATCGTCTTCCTTGACAAGATGAGTCCGCTCAAACGCGAGTTGGTTAAGCGCAAGATCAAGAGGCTGCAAAAAGCCGGGAATTGGGACTGAGACAGAAGTCAGAATACTCAAATAGGAATCTACTGAAAACGCGGTTGGACGCTCGGCGCCGGTCGCGTTTGCTTGGTTTTCTGACGACTACAATTCAACGCGCGGGGACAAGCCCACCTTCCCGACCTGCAAATTAGCTCTAGTACAATAGTACGACTCCTCACCCACAACCTCGCAGGTCGGGAAGGGTGGCTTGCCCCCGCTCTTTCGTTGCCAGTTGCTCGTGATAGTATGAATAAAAAGTTTCATTAGGAGCCCATATATGCCCACAGAATTCCGGAACGAACCGTTAACTGATTTCAGCAAAGAAGAGAATGCGCAGGCGATGCGCGCCGCTCTCGAAAAGGTAAAAACCGAGCTGGGCCGCGAATATCCGCTCGTAATTGGAGGCCAGCGAATTACAGCCGATAACAAGTTGGAAAGTATCAACCCCGCTAATCGCACTGAGGTCGTAGGTCGATTTCAGAAGGCCACGAAGGAGCTCGCAAATCGAGCGGTTGAGGCAGCCGCCGAGGCTTTCAAGACATGGAAGAATACAAGCGCTCAAGAGCGCGCAGACTTGTTGTTTCGCGTTGCCGCTATTCTGCGCGAGCGCAAGCATGAGTTGTCGGCATGGATGATTCATGAGGTGGGAAAGACCTGGCCCGAAGCGGATGGTGATACCGCAGAAGCGATCGACTTCTGTGAGTTCTACAGCCGAGAAATGCTCCGCTATGCGAGTCCCCTACCTCTCACGAAGGTCCAGGGCGAAGACAACCAGCTCGAATACATTCCCCTCGGCGTTGGCGCTGTAATTCCCCCGTGGAACTTTCCTCTGGCCATCATGGCAGGCATGACTCTTGCTTCGATAGTCACAGGAAACACAGTCGTCGTAAAGCCATCATCTGATGCACCTACGATCGCTTACAAGTTCTTCGAGATTCTCGAAGAGGCAGGATTACCCGCGGGAGTCGTCAACTTTATGACAGGATCCGGAGCCGAAGTCGGCGACGTCATAGTGGACCATCCCCAGACACGCTATGTTGCATTTACTGGTTCGAAGGAGATCGGCCTGCGTATTAACGAGCGAGCTGCCAAAGTTCAGCCAGGCCAGGTCTGGATCAAACGCGTGGTAGCCGAAATGGGAGGAAAGGACGCGATTATTGTTGCTGACGACGCGAACCTCGACGATGCAGCTACCGGAGTGGTCCAGGCAGCCTTTGGTTTCCAGGGTCAGAAGTGTTCCGCGTGTTCTCGCGCGATCATCGACGCGAGCGTTTATGAGCCAATGCTGGAGAAGATCGCCGCGCTGACGGAGAAGATTAAGGTCGGTGATCCAACTAGCCCGGCTACCACCATGAGCGCCGTGATCAATGAAAAGGCTTTCAAGACAATCAACACTTACATAGATAAGGGCCAGGCCGAGGGTGGACGCTTGCTTACCGGAGGCGGTTCTGATGGTGAGAAGGGCTTCTACATAGAGCCTACTGTCATCGCCGACGTAAAACCCGGCGCAACGATTGAGCAGGAAGAAATATTCGGGCCAGTGTTGGCTGTTATTAAAGCTAACGACTTTGATGACGCTTTGCATATCGCCAATGACACCCAGTTTGGCCTGACTGGCGCCGTTTACAGCGCTGCTGAAGGCAAGCTTGCACGCGCCCGGCGTGAGTTTCACGTCGGCAACCTCTATCTCAATCGCAAGTGCACAGGAGCTCTGGTTGGAGTACACCCGTTTGGCGGCTTCAACATGTCAGGCACCGACTCGAAGGCCGGCGGCCACGATTACCTTCTTCTTTTTCTGCAGGCCAAGTCCACCGCGGAAAAGGTGGGTGCTGCCGGCAGCAAGAGGGCCGAGGTGGGAACGGCCGTATGATGAATTGAGCGCGTTAGGATCAGTGTAGTTATTCAACAGGTGACAGTAGGCCACGCGCAACTGTCACCTGTCTCACTTTGAGTTCAAATCATGCGCATAGTTTTCATGGGTACTCCGGCTGCGGCAGTGCCGACGCTGAAGCGTTTGCTCGAGGATGGACATGAGGTGGTTGCCGTTTGGACCCAGCCGGATAGACCCTCAGGGAGGGGTAACAAGGTTTCTCCTGGTCCGGTAAAACAACTCGCTGTTTCGCACGGCATCGCTGTCCATCAGCCAGCCAGAATAAAATCCGCTGAATCCAAAGCACTGTTTGCTTCCCACAATGCCGAATTGGCCGTCGTAGCTGCATACGGTCGCATTCTTCCTCCTGAGTTTCTGAGCGCGCCGAAGCGTGGGTGCATCAACGTTCATTTCTCGTTGTTGCCCCTTTACCGGGGTGCTGCACCGGTTAACTGGGCAATCATCAATGGAGAGAACAAGACTGGCGTCACCACGATGTTTATCGAAGAAGAACTTGACTCCGGTCCGATCCTCCTTCAGCGGGAGACAATTATCGGGGTGCAGGAAACGGCGCCGCAGTTGATGGAGCGACTCGCGATCACTGGAGCCGAGCTGCTGGGCGAAACTCTGGCGCAGCTTGAGAAAATCACGCCTCGCCCCCAGCGCGATCGGGATGCCACGTTCGCCCCTATGCTAAGAAAGGAAAACGGACTCGTTGACTGGACTTCAAACGCCTCTACTCTCGAGCGATGCGTCCGCGGCTTGCAACCATGGCCCAACGCCTACACCTGCTACAAATCTCAGCGTCTGATCATCTGGCGTAGTTCGATTGTCGAGGCCGCAGCGCCAGACGCTGGCCCAGGTGAAATTGTGGCTGCCCACGGCGATGACCTGATCGTGAAGTGTGGAGCGCACACCGCGTTGCGTCTGATTGAGGTGCAACCGGAGGCAAAACGGCGCATGAGCGTGCGCGATTTTCTAAACGGAGCAGACCTCAAGGTCGGTGACAAGTTTGATTCGGCCTGACAGAGAAGGAAATACTCAGCGACAGGCCGTTTCGCCTGCTCGCCTGGCGGCGTTTGAGATTCTGCGGCGGGTCGAAGGTGGCGCCTATGCTTCGGTGCTTTTAGCGTCGCAGGAAGACGATCTGAAGCCCGCTGACCGTGCGCTTTGCTACGAATTGGTAATGGGCGTGTTGCGCCGGCAACTATGGCTGGATCGTCTAATTGAAAACTACGCGAGCCGATCGATTACTAGTCTCGATCTCGCTGTTCGAATTGCTCTAAGGGTTGGTCTTTATCAACTTCGGTTTCTCACGCGTGTGCCCGCCTCTGCCGCTGTTAATGAATCTGTGAACCTTGTGCGGCGTGCACGACTTCGTTCAGCAATGAGTTTCGTGAACGCTGTTTTACGTCGTGCGAGCCGCGAGCCCGAATATGATCCGGCGACAAAAATCTCTGACCCAGTGGAGCGCGTGGCTGTTGAGACCTCGCACCCCGCCTGGTTGATCGAACGCTGGAACAAGGCTTTCGGCGCCGCGGAGACCGAAAGATTTGCGACTGCAAATAATCAGCCGGCGCCAATTGCCTTCAGAGTTGTTCCTAACCGTGCAAGAGAGGCAATAGTTCTCGACCAACTTCAATTAGCCGGCGCCATCCTGCAACCGTCCCAGATATCTAATGGCGCGTGGCGAGTTTTTGGTGGCGGAAGCCTCTTGCGAGAGTTGTCGAGAGCGGGCCAAATCTACATGCAAGACGAGGCGTCACAACTCGTCGCTCAGTTGCTGGACGCTAAACAAGGTGAGCGAGTGCTCGACCTGTGTTCTGCGCCAGGAAGCAAGGCCACTCAGATTGCTGCCAGAGGAAGCGGCGGCGTCAGCGTGATTGCCGCAGATCTTCATGAACATCGCCTCAAGACAGTGGTTGAATCGGCGAGGCTGCAGGGAGTTGGCGGGATTCTGTGTGTAGTTTTAGATGGTTTAGAGTCCCTCCCATTTCCTACAGGCTCGTTTGATCGGGTTCTGGTTGATGCTCCGTGCTCGGGAACGGGTACTCTCCGGCACAACCCCGAAATCCGGTGGCGCATCTCACCCGAGGACATTCGAGACCTTTCGACCCGGCAAAAACAGATGCTTAGCAACGCTTCGCAATTGGTCAAACCAGGCGGGCGACTAGTTTATTCGAGTTGTTCCGTGGAGCCGGAGGAGAACGAAGAGGTCGTGAGCGCTTTTCTCGAGAGCTCGGATGGGTTTGTGCAAAAGAGTCTACCGGTCAAGGCGCCCCTGGCCACGACCTTGGGAGCAGCAAGGACTTGGCCTCATCGAGATGGCGTTGATGGCTTTTTCATTGCGGCGTTTGAAAGGGATAAATAAGGACACTAAGGCAAATAGGCTTCCTTGCGGCTGGTGGTATCGGGTGCTAGACTTCGCAGCTTGGTTTGCCAAGCCCGAAAAGCTAGAGCGGAGTGAGAGAATAAGCCAGTGGGTGTTGCATTAGAAGCACTTTCAGCGCTCCGCCGAATCGGCCTTGTAATACTCATTGGAATCGCTTTTTTGTTCGGTCTGGCCACCACAGTCTATCTGTCGCTACGGAGTTCCGAAGTGACCGTACCTGATGTGATGGGGAAAGACCGCTTCGAAGCCGAGCGAATTCTCGGAGACGCCGATCTGAATTTTCGCGTGCGCGCAACGAGGCCCAGCAATCAGGTCAAGGCAGACACCGTCTTGTTTCAATTGCCGCGACCCGGAGAAGTAGTTAAGGCAGGTCAGACAGTGGCAATGGATATAAGCCGGGCCGCGAAAGAGGGCGAAGCCTCCGAAGCGGTTGTGAATGACAAGAAAGCCGAGGAAAGAGCCGCCGAAAGCCGGAACGCGAATGAGGCGGCAAATGCCCGAAACGACAACGAGAACAAACCGAAGCGGAATAAGAATACCAACAAGAACGCAAACGAGAATGCAAATACCAGTGCCAACGCAAATGCTGCAAATCGAAATTTGAATGCGAATAGACCGCGCACCGTTAACGGGAATAGTAATGCCCCCGGAATTGGCAATAGCAACGTCAGCCCTGGCCGGAATGCAAACCAAACTGAGAACAGGAGGCCACCGGTCGCCAAGCCGTCGCCGCCTGCCCAAAACATCAATCGTCAGCCCTAGGTAAATGCCGCCGATGCCGGCCTGTTTAGAAAGTGGACGATGAAGAGTAAGACCATTGACATTGCACCTTCGATCCTGTCTTCCGACTTCTCGCGCCTGGGTGAGGAAATAGAAGCGGTCGAACTTGGCGGCGCCTCCATTCTTCATGTTGATGTAATGGACGGTCATTTCGTGCCGAACATCACAATTGGTTTGCCGGTAGTTAAGTCGATCTCGTGCGCAACGAGATTGCCAATTGATGCCCACTTGATGATTTCTGAGCCGGGCCGATACGCGGAGCAGTTTGTGGCTGCCGGCGCGAAGATGGTTTCGGTTCATGTTGAAGCAGATGCGCACTTGCATCGCACGCTGAACTCGATTAGGGCGCGAGGAGCAGCAGCGGGAATCGCAATTAATCCGGCAACACCAATCGGCGCCTTAGAGGAGGCGCTCTCGTTCGCGGACTATGTGCTGGTGATGTCAGTTAATCCGGGTTTCGGCGGCCAGGAGTTCATTCCTACCTCGGTAGAAAAGGTGCGGCGGCTGCGACGAATGATCAATGAGCGTGGTCTGAATGTTCGGATTGAGATTGATGGCGGTATCGACCTGATGAATATCGCGGAAGTCGTCGGGGCTGGTGCAGAGATCATCGTCGCCGGCTCAGCCATTTTTGGCGCGCCTGACCCGGAGGTGGCCGTTCGCGAACTTCGCGAAGCGACGGTGGAGTGGGTGTAGGCATTGCCGATTGGCAATTGCCGATTGCCAATTGGGTTCGTAATTGCGCGTACCCGGCTCCTTTGATGAAAGAAGGGACAGTTTGTTCTGGATCGCCAATTGGCAATTGGCAATCGGCAATTGGCAATGATGAGATTGGCAATCGGAAATAGGTCTTAGTTTCGGGAGGATTTATCTATGCGTTCTCGCTTTTTCGCTGTGGCCGCGCTTTGCCTCGCGCTGGGCCTCAGTATGTTCATGACGGCGTTAGCCCAGGGCGGCAAGCAACAAAGCGATCTGTCGGCTATTCAGCGGCTCGACGTAATGAGGTCGAAGCTCGATTCTCTTCGTCGCTCGCTAAACAACGCCATCTCTACGCTGGAGCCAAAGGCTACAGACAAGAAGGAAGCGACTGATGATCCCCGCCAGAGACTGCGAGGCTTGGAAAAAGAGGTCGGTTCCATTCTTTCCGAAGTTAATGACATTCGCGGAAAGCAGGAGCGTTCAGAACGCTATGACGCAACCGTCCTCGATCGTCTGGAAACTTCAGTGACTGACATCGACACGCGAGTCCAGGCGGGTTTGCAGGCCACGGCTAGCGCTAGAACCGCTAACGTCGCTTCGGCAAGCAGCACGCCTTCAAAAAAGAAGAAGAAGGGCAAATTTTTTGGCCTTTTTGGCGGCGGGGGAGAGGAAAAATACGCTGACCTTACCGGCACGGTAGCACCCGGACGCGATCGCGTGCTTTTTGAAGAAGCCGCGAAGCAAGTACGAAAAGGCAGCCACGAAACTGGCCGTCTCCTCTTCACGACAATTATCAATACTTATCCCGACTCTCCTTTTCTGGCTCTGGCAAAACTGGCGATTGCGGATTCGTTTTATCTCGAAGGTACAACCAGCGCTCTGATCCAGGCAGCGCAGGCCTATCAGGATTGGCTGACCTTCTTTCCGACCGATCCACTCGCCGACGACGCGATGTTGAAGGTTGCCGAATCAGAGATGAGACAGATGGGACTCTCTGATCGCGACATTACGCACGCACGCAAGGCTGAGCTCAGGCTTAAAGTCCTGTTACAGCAGTACCCGCAGAGTAAACTTCGACCCGACGTTGAAAATCGATTGCGGGAAGTTCAGGAAAACCTGGCAATGCACAACCTGCAGATTGGGAACTTCTATTACAAGGCCAAATTCGAAGTCGGGAAAGGCGGCCTCAAAGGTGCGCAATCCCGTTACCGTGAGATTGTCGAAAAGTATCCAAACTTTTCTTTTATGGACGAGGTTCTTTTTCGACTGGCGACAACCTACCAGCACGAGGAAGAGCCGGACGAAGCGGCGAAATACTACCAGCAGATTCTGCGCAATCATCCCAACAGTGAATTTGCGGACAAGGCTCGCGAGCAGCTAAGTATTATCGGGGCACCCGTTCCCGAACCCGATCCGACGAGAAAGAGTGCCCCGCCACCCGAGCGTCCAGGGTTCATGGGAAATCTCATGCAACAGGTAAGTGGAAGAGCCGACGTCACAGTCGACAAGAACGGCGTCCTGATCAGTAAGGATGGCAAGGAAGGTGGCGATCTAATCGACGAGGCGCTTAAATACAACGGTCAGTTGCCGGCCGTGACTACTCCCCAGGCGCCAGTTCAGCGTGGCACGTCTAAACCTGCCCCGCCAAGTTCGACCCCACCGCCGGGAACGACCCAAGGCACGACTCAAGGTGTAACCACGGCGCCCACCGTCTCGACCTCGCCGGGAACGAAGCCTAACCCCTGACGGAGTTCGACCTAATCGCGGCCTGCTGTAGACCACAGCAGGCCATACTCATTTGAGACCAGGTTATTTTGTCCTTTGCCCAAACCGGCAAGGCTGATATTTTGTCACTCACAATCTCCCAGGAGCTTGGAGGAGCGAGTGATCTTGTTGACCGCTTTCCGGGCAAACGGTGAGGTAGGAGTGTGAAGCTTGTCCAATCAATTGTCCCACGCGATCGAGACAGAGCTGGCCCGGCGTCATAAAGCCGCCGCCATAACGGTTGCCGGCCTTCTGATTGCTTGTATTCTTCTCTCTGTCGTGGCTTTTCTCAGCAAGGGTTTCCTGCGGCAACAACATGATCCTAATCTCGACATGGCGTTGCGAATCACCATCCTCGTCTTCGGTCTCGGCTCGATAGTGTTGCGTCGCACAAGGTTCTCAGTGATGCGGTTGCAAGACATTGGCGCGTTATCGGGCGCTTCTGGCCTGCTCCGCACTTTGGAGAAGACCACTCTTCAAGTCGCGCTCCTGGGAGCGGCGATCGCGGCAATGGGATTCATCGCTACGCTCTTGACTGGAAACGATTTCTACAGCTATGGCGCTACGCTTGTGGCTGTGGCCGTGCTTCTTTACTGCTTCCCCACAGTCTCCTCCTGGAGACGGACATTACTGCAATTTGCCGAGATTCCCGCCGAATCCACTCCACCGACGCCGGTCACCTAGCCCCGGCTTCTGCCAATCTGACCGAAATTAGGGACACTCCCCATCAATCTTGTTGATCCGGTTTCAATGATTTGCTAATTTTGTAGGTGACTTCGGACCTGACACGCCCCCGGTTAGGTCCATTTATTCAAGAGCCTTCCTCCCCGGCATTTCACTTTGCACGGCAAGTCGGTACTGGAACTAAATGTTTACCCTTGAATTCCCTCGACCACCCTCGGTCGCCCTTATCAATCGATTCCTGCTCGTGATTCTTTCGCTCTTAGCGCCCGCTTCACTGTCGGCGGTCGCTGCTCAGAATGTCGAATCACGACCCGTAGCGCGCCTCGTTACGAGTGCAAAAGACACCGATTATGCGAAACCCCGTCGGGTCGTTAGCATTTCAGTGAGTACTGGGCCGGAAGCTGAGGCAACAAGCTCCATAACCTCTCCCTCCATCAATGAAGCAAGCAAATACGAGCGTCGGGCTTTTGAGATTACCAACCAAATGCGCGTTAAAAACGGATTAGCCCCGTATGCCTGGGACGCGGAACTCTGCCGTATGGCGCGAAGACATTCAGAGAGCATGGCCAGAGAGGGTTTTTTCTCCCACAAAAGCCCTGAAGGCATGCAAATGAGAGAGCGTGCTCGAGCGGCGGGAATACTCCGCTTTAAGGTGCTGGGTGAGAACATCGCGTATAATCAGAACTTCGACGATCCCGGCGGTTTTGTCGTTGAGAGGTGGATGATTTCGCCTGGGCATCGGGCAAATATTCTCAGTCGCGAATTTCGCTCGTCGGCTGTCGGAAGTTTTGTAGCTTCCGATGGAAGAGTTTATTTCACTCAGGTTTTCATCTTACGCTAGACGCTCGATAGTCGTTATGAACTCGGCGGCTGGCGCTTATTCAAGGTCAGCCGCCGTTAACGTGTCTACGCCTTCCTTCACGCTTCCTTCATTCGCAAAAATCAATTTGAGCTTGCGCATTCTCGGCAAACGGCCTGACGGCTACCACGAAGTCGAGACTGTGCTGCAAACTGTTTCTTTGCATGACGAGCTTCGGTTCGCTGCCAACGAGGGGCGAGACATTGTGATGTCGTGCGATGACCCGTCGATTCCGACGGATGAGAGTAATTTGATCGTCCGCGCCGCCAATGGTCTGCGAACTTACTATGAGGTTAAGAGCGGCGCATTTATCAGTCTCGAAAAGCGTATTCCAGCGAAGGGCGGACTCGGCGGGGGTTCATCAAATGCGGCTACTACTTTGATTGGTCTGACACAACTGTGGACATTGACTCCCAAGTTTTCTGAGCTCATCGAGATTGCTGCCGGACTGGGTGCAGACGTCCCATTCTTTTTGCATGGAGGTCTGGCGCGAGCGCAGGGAATTGGAACGCAAGTCTTACCGCTTCCTGATGCGGTTAAGCAACACCTTTTGATCGTGTCACCCAGGGCAAACGTCTCAACTGTGGAAGCTTATAAAGCGCTTCGTGTGGATGCCTTGACAACAAAGAACTCGGACTCTATCCTTGCTATTTCGCGCAGCGAGGGCAAATCCACGGATTCTCATCAGTGGCTGCTGCCTGACCAACTGGAGAACGAGTTTGAGCGAGTGATCTTTGATATTGAGCCTGAGATTGGGCGAGCTAAAACCGCCCTGCTTCAGGCTGGTGCTCGTGGTGCTCTGCTTGCTGGGAGTGGCTCAAGCGTCTTTGGTATCTTTGCGAGCCAGGGTGCCCAACAGCGTGCCCTTAAGGAAATTCGGACGGACAGCGGCTGGCGCATATTTCCCTGTGTTACCCTATCACGCGAAGAGTACTTTCAGGCGATGGGTTTGTGTGGTACCGCGCTCTTACGCTCTTTTAATCTGGGAATCTGATACTGGGGCGTAGCCAAGTGGTAAGGCACCGGTCTTTGGAACCGGCATTCGTAGGTTCGAATCCTCCCGCCCCAGCCACTTTTCAAAAGTAATAAGTGATGAGTGAAAAAGCGATGAGGAAAACACCTGTCTGACTATCACTAATCACTCATAACTTATCACTGTTCTTATGAGCACAACCGGCGGCATAAAAATCTTTTCCGGAAACGCGAATCCTAAACTGGCGGAAGAGATTTGTCGCCAGCTGGGTTGTGATATGGGTCGGGCCTTTGCGGAGCGGTTCTCGGACGGTGAGTTCAACTTTCAGATCGACGAGAACGTGCGCGGTGGCGATGTTTTCATTGTGCAGCCCACTTGTCCGCCGACCGACGAGCACCTAATGGAATTACTGGTGATGCTCGACGCTTTTCGTCGATCGTCTGCCGAGCGTATCACAGCCGTGATCCCGTACTACGGGTATGCGCGCTCGGACAAAAAGGACCGGCCTCGCGTTCCGATCTCGGCCAAGCTTGTGGCCAACCTGATCACTGTGGCCGGTGCTCATCGTCTCTTGACGATGGATCTGCATGCGGCGCAGATTCAAGGGTTTTTTGACATACCAGTGGACCACCTTTACTCGGCGCCGGTGATGATCGGCTACTACCAGGAGAATCCGTTGCCGAATCTGACCGTGGTCGCTCCCGACACTGGGGGCGCTGAGCGAGCACGCGCTTACGCGAAACGCCTGGATGCCGAACTTGCGCTCTGCGACAAGCGACGCGAGAAAGCGAACGTCGCGGAAGTCATGAATGTCGTCGGCGACGTCCGTGGGCGAAACTGTCTGGTTGTTGACGACATGTGTGACACCGGCGGGTCGCTGACGAAAGTCGCGCGGGCTTTGAAAAACGCGGGGGCCGAGAGCATTCATGCCTGCTTCACCCATCCGGTGTTGTCGGGCAAGGCCGTAGAAATGTTGGACGAGTCTGAGATTGAGCAGGTAATTGTTACGAACACGATCCCGCTGCGCAATCATGCGTGCGAGCTGAAAAAAATAAAGGTACTTAGTATCGCGCCGCTTCTGGCGAAAGCGATCAAGTCGATCCATGAGGAAACCAGCGTTTCCTCGCTCTTCGTATGAAGGGCAAACACTGATGGCTTAAAGAAGACCATCAAGCGATCGGCAAGGAACATTGTCCATTGCCGATTGCCAGTTGCCAATTTGAAAAGAAAAGACTTCTTTCGGGCTTCCTGGGGCTGATGGCTCAAGCCTGAGAATCAAAAATCGGCAATCGGCAATTGGCAATCGGCAGTGCTCCAGGCTGGTCGCTGAACGTCTGTAATAGGAGTGATTATGGCCGAGCACAAAGAGATAACGGTTCGAGCGAAGATCCGTGAAGGCCGCGGCAAGAACGACGCGCGGCGCACCCGGCGCGCCGGAATGGTTCCTGTTACCGTTTATGGGGGCGGTGGCGAGACCCTTGCAGCCGCTGCGCCCCTGCGGGAACTAGCTGCCATTCTTCGTTCTGAAGCCGGGCGAAACACGATATTCACTATTGACATCGAAGGTGTGGGGGCAAGCGAAGTCATGTTCCATGACCGCCAGATCGATCCGGTTCGCCTTAGACTCCTGCACGCGGACATTCAGCGACTCGTTAAGGGCCAGAAGATTGAGGTCACAGTCCCTTTGCATCTTGTGGGAGAGCCCGTTGGGGTGCGAGAGCAGCAGGGAGTCCTCGAGCAGATCATTCGCGAGATTGAAATTCGGTGCGAGCCACGCGAGATACCCGATGCCATCGATGTCGACGTTTCAAATCTCGGCGTTCACGATGTACTGCACGTTTCGGATATTCCGGTGGGGGCCAACATCGAGATTCTTACCGCTCCTGACGTTGTTATTGCTACTGTCGGCATCGTGAAGGAAGAGCCGGTGGCGGCGCCTGTGGCTGAGGTTGAAGTTCCGGCAGAGCCTGAAGTAATCGGCAAGGGCAAGAAGGAAGAGGAAGGCGAAACGGAAGAGCCCGAGAAGGGCAAGAAGGAATGACGGGATTGCCGATTGCCGATTGCCAATTGCCGATTTGGTTATCTCAGACTCACGACTATAGTCGCGGAGAAAATTGGCAATCGGCAATTGGCAACCGGCAATGTCAATGCGTCTTATCGTAGGTCTGGGGAACCCGGGCGAGGAGTATGAGTGGTCGCGCCACAACCTGGGGTTCATGCTGATTGACAAGCTGGCTCGTGATGCCGGCATAAAGGTAAACAGGCACGAATGCCGAGCATTGGTTGGGCGTGGTCAACTTGCAGGTTGCGCCGTAAAACTCGTCAAGCCGCAGACGTATATGAATAAGAGCGGTGAGTCAGTCTCCTGCTTAGTCTCGAAGCATAAGCTGCAAACACTGGGGTCCGGCCTAATCGTCATTTCGGACGACCTGGCATTGCCTTTTGGCACAATTCGCATTCGTGAGCGCGGGTCGGCCGGTGGGCACAACGGCTTAAAATCGATTATCGGGAGTTTGGGAACGAACGAGTTTGTCCGTTTACGAATTGGAATACAGCCCGACCACCCGATTGCGGAGCCGAAGCAGTTTGTGCTTGACAGGATGCCGCGTTCAGCTAGGGCAGACGTTGAAAAAGTGTTGGAACTGGGAGCGGAAGCGCTTCTCGCCATCCTCAAAGATGGCCCTTTAAAAGCAATGACGAAATACAACTGATTTGCGATTGCCAATTGCCAATTGCCAATTTTGCGACTGCTTCTTTGACTTAAATTGGCAATCGGCAATTGAAAATCGCAAATGTTAAGACCTTCTTGCTTCACCAATAAGAGGTGAGGCTGGACATCCATAAGGAGGATGATTTTGGAAACAGTAAGACAGTATGAAGTAGTCTTCATTGTCGATCCGGGCGCCGACGATGATGAGGTCAATCGCCTCACAGAAAACCACAAGCAGATCGTAACCGATCAGGGCGGCGTCATAACCAAATCAGAAAGCTGGGGGAAGCGTCCGCTGGCCTACGAGATCCTTCACCAAACCGAAGGCACTTTTGTGCTGATGGAGATCGAAGGCTCAGGTCGGGAAATCGCCGAGCTGGAACGGCGTATGCGCGTCAATGATCGGATCATTCGCTATCTGACAGTGAGGGTGGATGAGGATCGGCGACGCGCCGAGAAGTTCAAGGACCGCCGCACGCGTAAAGCTGCCAAGAGACCGGCTTCGCGAGGTGGCGCGTCGCGCAGCGCTTCGGTTCCGGAGTTTGCTTCAGGTGACGATAATGACGAGGTGTGAAGCGCTAATGCTAGGTAGTGAACGGTAAATCGTTGCTTGGGAAAGCACCAGGTGTTTTGTCTCAGTCACAACGACTCACATCCGACGATTTCCGATTCCTGATTGAAGATTCATGAGGAAAAACAATGTCAAGTAATTATGAAGACCGCTCTCGCGGATACAATGGCGACGATGACATGGATCGAGGGCGGGCCATGCCGACCCGCGGCGGCCGCCGCATGCACCGCCGCAGAATCTGCCGCTTCTGTATCGAGAAGACTGATCTGATCGATTTCAAGGACGTGAGGCTGCTGCAAAACTATATTCCCGAGCGCGGCAAGATCATACCGAGACGAATCACAGGCAATTGTGCCACTCACCAGCGTATGCTGGCGGAAGCAATCAAGCGGGCGCGTAACATCGCGCTGCTTCCCTATACAACTGACTAAGGAAAGGAGCGCAGTCAATGGCACATACCAAACTACTTTTACGCGAAGATGTCGACGATCTCGGTTCTCGCGGCGAGATAGTTAGAGTAAGGGCGGGGTATGCTCGCAACTACCTGCTGCCGCGAAAGCTTGCCGTCGAAGCAACTGTCGGCAACGTCAAGCAGATTGAGCGCGAACGCGCCCTCCTGTTCAAGAGGGAAGCCGGCGAACGAGCTACGGCTGACTCTCAGGCAGATCGACTGCGAGCACTGGAGCTGAAATTCGAGCGCAAGGCCGGCGAGCTGGGTGCACTCTACGGTTCCGTTACATCGATGGACATAGCCGAAGCTTTAAAGGTGCGTGGCTTTGAAATTGATCGCCATCGCATTCACCTCCGCGAACCACTTAAACGGACGGGCGATTTCAACGTACCGCTGAGACTTCATCGTGAAGTGACCGTAGATCTACAAGTAAAGGTCGCTGCGGAAGGCGAAGTGATCGTCGGCCATATGACTGCCGAACAGGAAGCCGAACTAGCAAAGCAGGCAGAGGGGGCAAAGCCTGAAGATTCAGAAGAAGCCCGGAAGGAATAAAACAGGATCGAAAAGCTCAATCCTTGGCGCCCTGTAGTATATTCTCGACGCTGCAAGTTCCAGGCGACTTGCAGCGTTGTTTTATTTCGACCCTTTGCCTGATGTTGGCTTTCAACTCGTTTCCACGTTAGCAACGATGGCCACTCCTGACCCCGCACGCGAACAATATCTAGAGCGCCCTTTACCTCACAGCGCTGAAGCGGAACGTGCCATACTCGGCGGCGTTATTCTGGACAATGGTCTCATCAGCCAAGCAATAGAGCTGCTTAGGCCGGAAGATTTTTATGTTCCGTCTCATCGGCGCGTATTCATGGCAATGATTGCGTTATTTGAGCGTGGCGGCGAGATCAACCCTATCCTGATTGGCGAGGAACTTAAGAAAGAGAACGCCCTCGAATCGGTTGGCGGAATAAGCTTCATTACCAATCTCACCTATGGTCTTCCGCATTCGACCAATATCGCGAATTACGCGAAGGTCGTTCGCGGCAAATCGATGTTGCGGCAACTCATCAAAGCCGCTAACAAGATCACTCAGGAAGCCCTTGAGCAGGAAGACGAGCCCGAGATCATCCTCGACCATGCTGAACAGGCGATCTTCCAGTTGGCCGACGAACGGATCCGGCAGGGTTTTGTTCACGTTAAGCCCGTCGCTGAGCAACTTCTGGAAAAGATCCAGGAGATGGAGGGACGCGCGGCTGTTTTAACGGGTCTGACTACCGGTTTTGCCGATCTCGACAAAATGACCTCAGGCTTGCAGCGCGCGGATCTGGTCATCGTGGCGGCTCGCCCGTCGATGGGCAAAACGAGCTTTGCACTAATGCTCGCCGAGAATGCCGCAATTCACGCCGGAGCAGTGGTAGGCATTTTCTCGCTCGAAATGTCGAAAGAAGCGCTTGTGATGCGCATGCTTTGCTCTCAGGGGAATATTGATGCGCAGCGTTTTCGGAATGGTTTCCTCTCGCGGCCAGAGTGGGCCCAGATCGCCAAGTCCCTTGGTACGTTGGCCGACGCGAGAATATTCCTCGACGACACGGCTGCTATCACAGTTCTGGAGATGCGCGCCAAGGCACGTCGTCTCGCCGCCGAACAAAAGAAACTTGATCTGATTGTTGTTGATTACCTTCAGTTAATGTCCGGGTCCGCAAAGCGTTTTGAGTCAAGGCAGCAGGAGGTTTCCCAGATCTCTCGCGAACTGAAGGGTCTTGCCAAGGAACTAAATGTTCCGGTGGTAGCGCTTTCGCAGCTATCGCGTGCTCCAGAGTCGCGCTCAGACCACCGCCCGCAACTCGCTGACCTGCGCGAATCAGGCGCGCTCGAACAAGACGCTGATGTCGTCGCGTTTATCTACCGGGAGGAGCAGTACAAAACGCCGGAAGAGAGAAACAGTCTGCCGGAAGATCAGCGAAACGTCGCAGAACTAATCATCGCCAAGCAGCGCAACGGCCCGACCGGCACCGTTGATCTTCGCTTTACGCCCTCCAGCATGCGCTTCGATAACCTCTATCGCGAGTAGCTCTCCGTTGCCATTGACAGAAAGTCCGGAGCTAGAGTAGATTCCGCGGCATCGCCCCCACCGGGGTTCCTCGTTCTCGTGCGACTCCCCTCGTAAGCGCACGTCAACGAACGCTGACAGTAGTTTCTAAACTGGCGCACAAGAACAATCCCGTATATCACGCGCGTCTGCCACAAGCTGAAAGGAGCACCATGGCATCGCATCTCACCCGGATATCAACCTCGCTGCTCGCTCTTTTTGCCTTGACCTGCCTACTGACCTCGGATGCGGCAGCGCAAACCTGCTTCGACTATGTAGACGGCTGCACTCACCCAGGCTGGACTCTTCCAGGCCCGCCTTTTCCGAATTGCGTCAACGCTAAAGTGCCCCTGCGCTGCGTTGAGCAGGGACCGCTGGCCGCTTCAGGGAGCCTGGTGAACTGCGTCTGGAACACAAACCTTGCCAACCCAAACAACCCGACCAATGGCGACTGCCACCAAGACGGCAACCCGTCGGATTGCTGCACCAGCGTCACTTCGACGAACGTCCAGTCCGTCCTCCAGATGCACACGGCCTGGCATGACTGCTTTGGCAACGTCGGCGACCCTGATGGGAACAATCCTCCCGGCCGAGGCCAACGCTGGTATGCGTTCCACCGGCAGTTTGAACTCGACTTTACGCTATGGCGTGACCCTTTAGGGTTCGGGACTATCCAGAGCCTCGAATGGTGTCCCAACATGAATATGCCAATCGGACACCTAAGCGGGAATTGGCCGTCCAGCGGGGCTGGGGTACATCCGGCAAACTGCGGCACGGGCCCAAACCGGCCCTATAACACTCCCTGTCCGCTGTGCATCGCTTTCCCGCAATGTCTGTTCCGCGCCGGCGGGGGGCCTATGGCATGCCCGTCCGCTCCTAGCAGTTCCTGCAGTGTCACCTCTTCCGTTGGAACTGTTAGTTTTCCATATGCTTCGCTCGACCAGTTCAAGAACATCGAAGAGGTCGCCACCGTCCTGGACCACAACTTCCACGGATCTATGCACTTTGCTGTGGGGGTGGCCGACCGCTCCGGCCCTGGTTGTAATTTTTCCGTCAATCCTCCTGTCGTAACCAACTGCTACGTTCTCGATACGATTAGCCCGCGGTGCTCTCCGCGTGACCCGATGTTCTGGAGACTGCACAAGGCCCTCGACGATGTCGTGCGCGCCTGGCAGAACCTCAAGGCGGTGGATGTGGTACTCGTCATTGACCGGTCTGGGAGCATGTCAGAGCCGGATTCGAGCGGTTCGACCAAGTTTGCCGCTGCACTTAACGCAATCCAAAACTTCGCCGATCTGCTGGACATCAATCGCGCCGACACGCAGCAGAATCGCATCGGCATAGTATCCTACTCAAGCAGTGCAACCGTCGACATGCCAATGACGGTGGCCACGACTAGCCTTCTAACCGGCCCAGTGGCCACGACCATTACCAACCTCACCACGACCGGTACGGGCGGCTGCACCGGCATCGGTCTGGGCATTCAGAAAGCTCTTGAGTTGCTCTGTCCCCCCACCGGCAATTGCCAGGGCTTCTCAGCGACTGGCGACAACGACCGAAAGGCAATCCTGCTACTGACCGACGGAATAGAGAATGTACCACCTTGTTTGAAACCCGCCGGGGCAGCCGGCGGAACCTGCGGCAACCAGTGCTTCGGCGCGGGACTCGACTTCAACAGTTTGGAGTTCACGCAGCTGGTCTCGGTTGGTTTCGGAAACACGGGTTCGCTCAACGGCGACCTTTTGACTTTGCTATCTGAGCGCCAGGGTGGCGTCTATATGCAAAACCCGAACACCACCGGCTATGATCTCAAGGATTTTTTCACTAAAGCATTCGGCCAGCTCACTTCGGATTTCATTGCCGCCGATCCAAAGGGTCTGTTGGCGCCTGCGGACGCGGCTTCGGATATCGTGAAATACGAGTCCTGCAGCGACGGCATGATCACGTTCGCTTCCGGGTGGCAGCGTGACGTGCCCCGCGGTGGTCTGCGTTTGCTGGTTACCACGCCTTCGCTCAACCTTGTGCGAACCGGCACAGCATCTGTCCAGGACTCGACGCAGAGACAGTGGGCTTACTCGCGCATTCGCTTCCCGTATCAGGGTGAATCCAGCGGGACGTGGAGCGCGCAGCTCATCCGGCCGCATCTTACGTTCGTCAACGGATTTACCCCCGACAGTTTTGCCCGGCTCTCCGAAGGCGTGGCGATTGTCCGCAGTGAGATTCATCGTCTCTGCCCGGACGGCTGCAAGGATGTTCTGTACTTCGAACACAAACGACGTGGCCCGGAATCCGCCTACGAGTCGTCGCTGAAGGCCGAGCGAGACGCAGGCTTGCTCGGAGGGGTTGTCCAAGTCAAAACGCCCGCCGAGTTCAGCGCTGCATTGCGACGTCAAAGATGGGACCTCATCGTCTACGCCGGGATGGGGGACGATTCACCAGAGCCCTACGACTCTCAACTCGCTGAACTGATTTGCGGCAAGCAAAAGGCAATCATCACTGACACCCGCGCTCGATCTGGGGCGAGCATCCTGCGATGCGCCGGCGCCTTCCACGATGGCACAGTTAACTGGCCCGCGCTCGATGGCGATGGGCGGCTTTTCGCAGGCCAGGTAAAGCTGCAAAACCCGGGTCACCCCATCTCAAGCTATGGCATCCGCTCAACCGCCAGCGTCCAGGCCACGGCCCGAGTCCAGCGTGGTACGACGCAGGCCGTCGTTGCCCGCGTGCAACCAGGTGAAGCACAAAACTGGTTCATGGACGTTCTGGCCGACGGGCTCTCCCGGCTCTCACCTGTCCGCGAGAAGCTTAGCTGGCGCACTGGCGAGGAGCTGGTTGCCAGTGTGCGCGTTCTTCCTTCCGATCTTCGTTCGGGAGGTTACGATCACGTGGACGCGCGCGTCGAGGTTGAATATCCGACGGTGGGTCTGGGAACTCTCTTGTCCCGGCAAGATCAACATCGAGAACCCAGGAGCGTTCGCGGCGAGCAGCTTGACCCTCGCGCCGCCGCCCTCGCCAAGATTAACGTGCCGACCAAGACCGCCACGTTCCCACTCTACGACGACGGCACGCACGGCGACATGCATCCCGGCAACGCCTACTGGTCCGCCAAGCTGCCCGGGATGGGTATGGTTGATGGGATGTACAAGTTTCGCTTTATCCTCGACTTCACTGTCGGCGGGTGCACAACGCGTCGCGAGCTTGTTCAATCCATCTTCGTGGACGTCGGTGTGAAACCTGACAACAGCGGCATCCGCGTCGTTGATACCGTCATAAATGCGGATAGGACAGTTAAGACGACCATCCGAATCACACCCGCTGACGCCTTTGGGAACCTCCTGGGGCCCGGACGCGCCGGCAGCATCAAGTGTGCGACGGACAAGGAATGCGTGATTGATCCGAAGAACGTGGTTGATAACGGGGACGGTTCCTACGTTGTCACGCTCGTTGCGCCGCTCTCTGCACCCGGTGTGCGACTCGCAGCTTTCGACGGCGCTCTCGACGTCCCGCTGCCCTGCGACGATTGCTCCAAGCATGCAAAGCTTTCTTTGGAGGGCCGGGCCATCAAGGAACATAGCGCCTCTAGTGGTACGGTTCAGTTGACGGGCCCTGCTCCGAAGGCCGCCATCGGCGGAGCCGTGGTTTACCTTACCAGCAGCAAGCCCATGGTTCTTCAAGTACCGGCAACAGTCACCGTTCCCGCCGGCGAAACAAAGGCAACTTTCCCTGTGCAAATTTCGCATGCACACTCAGAGCCGGTAGCCGTCACCGTAGTGGCAAATTACGGCGGCGACGTACGCACCGCCGCCGTTACCGTCACCCCTGTAACGCCCCCGTTTAATGGACCTCCCGTTCCAATTCTGGGGTACGAGATGATTCACCCGCCTCCGGCAGCGCAACCTTCACCGCATTCCCCGGCGCACACGCCGACGCCGACGCCGACGCGGTCGCCAACGGTTGGACCAGAGAGTTTCGACCTCTCTGATTCCCCATCGCGTGGACCAGCGGACGCGCCAGTGGTTTTAGTGGAGTTTTCGGACTATCAGTGCCCCTACTGCGCCACCGTTCAGGATACCTTGCGCCGGTTGCTTGAAATGTATCCGGGCAAGATCCGTCATGTGGTGAAGAATTTGCCGCTCTCCTTCCACGACCAGGCCACAACGGCCGCGGTGGCTGCGCTCGCCGCGGGGCGACAGGGTAAGTTCTGGGAATTCCGTCTGTTCTTGTTCGAGAACCAAAACGCAATGACGGAAGCAGATCTGGTCCGGTACGCTCGCGCGCTAAATCTGGATCTGGAGCGCTTCCAGACTGATCGTAAAGATCAATATCTGCAGGATCTGGTTGCGCGCGACCTAACACAGGCCGCTGCGCTGGGAGCTAACGGCACGCCAACTTTCTTCATCAACGGTCGCAGGATAGATGGCGCCAGGTCACTTGCTGTTTTTCAGTCCCTGATTGATGAGATTCTCCCAAAGCCGCGAACCGGAAACGCAATAGGAAGGGACGTTACAAGGCGCCGGTAAGCGTTTTGCGGTACCCCTTTTGTATTTCGGGCGGTTCGTCGTAGCTCAAACGAATCGCCGGAATATCAAAGAGTTGACATTTGACCATCATTGGGAATATTGTCCGTTCGTTTTTAGTGAAATCACTGTATTCTCACGAGCCTCCATTCCTGAAATAGGTCTCAACGGTGTACACGCAGTCCTTAAAGTGTGAATGCTCTTTTCTGACTCTTGCTATCTCCACTAATGCACAAATTACGTCTATTTTGGTGATCCGGTTGCCGTACCTTGAGTATGACAGATAGGCGCTAAGCCATCTTCCGACCGGAAGGATCAAGCGTATTTGTCGGAAAGCGAACCTATGAGCATCGAAGATCTTTACGAACGCACGGAAACGCTTCTCAAGCTTCCACCAACCAATCCTCCTGCTGCTACCAGCCCCACTGGGAATCTGGAAGCATTGGGCCCTCCGCCTCCTAATTCCAGATTCGTAATTTTTCTTCCGGATCACGAGCAACATGCTCTCGAACTGACTCGCAAATTGATGGATCTTGCGAACGCTAAACCAGGTGACGAGGGACTGAAAGACGTGTTAGACGCCGCGGAAGAAGCGGCCCAGAGGGAAGACATTCAACTGGTGAAATATGCGCTGATGGTCTTTATCACCCATCACCCTGAGGGCAGGCGGCTACCCATCCCGTCCCTGGAGGAGCGAGCGCCCCAACATGTCATTCCCTCTCGAAAGCCCTTGCCGCCTGAATTGGAAGCGTTAGGTGCTCTCGGCGTTGAAGCCAGACTTGACTACTTTAGAGAGGACACAGCGGTCAATGATCACCATAACAAGTGGCATATCGTCTACCCCTTTGGCGGTCATCCCAATCCCAATAATCCGCAACAGCGAATTACCAAGAATCGGCAGGGCGAGCTCTTCTGGTATATGCACCAGCACATGTGAGCGCGCTACGATCTTGAACGCGCCGCCTTTACCGGCCCCCCGACACAGCCGCTCGAGAATTATTTTGTACCCATCCCTGAAGGGTACGAGCCAAACCTCTCGGGTTTTGGTGACCGCGCTCCAAATACGACCATTGGGAATATTAACGGTTACACAGTTAACGACCACGAACAGAGAAGGCAGAGGCTAGCTGCAGCCGCACAAAGCGGTGTGCTGCAGCTAGGCAACGGACCGGCTACCGTTCCGATAAGTGATCCTTCCCTATTTTCCGGAACCATCGAATCTAGTGTGGGGTCGGTAAACGGTTCGCCCGGAACAGCACCCAACAGTTTCTATGGCTCGCTTCATAACTTCGGGCATGTGCTCATCGGTGATCCGGGAATGTCACCTTCAGACGAGGGCGGAGTGATGCTCGGAACTGACACGGCGGTTCGCGACCCCGTATTCTTTCGTTGGCACAGGCATGTGGATGATTTTCTTTTTAACTGGCAGAGAAGCAGGTTAGCGCCTCATGATCTTTCCGACTTGCCCCAAAACGTGATCATTCGCAAATCCCTCGACAACAATACCGCACCGGGGCGCAGCCCGGATATTCTCCTCTGTCTCCAAAGCAGCATTCCCGGCGCAGGCACAGCAGGCTTCGACGGAAACGCTTTCGGCGAGGCTACCTTCGGTGGGGCGAACTGGTCACAACCGGCATCTTCATTTCCTGTTGTCACCAACGAGCTGAAAACCACAATGCGCCAGCAGGTGATTACTGTTCCGGGTGGCGGTACCTTTAATAAGTCCTATCTGGATTTTGATGAGTTCTATTACTTTTTGCGTCTGGAGAATAAGAACACCCAGCCGCGAAGAGTGACCGTGCGCATCTTCCTGACGGCCCGAAGCTTCATAGACGGCCCTAAAGAGCGGCGCCTCTGGATTGAGATGGATAAGTTTGCGCAGGACTTGCTCGCGTCGAAGCGAGTTGTAGTCTTCCGTCAGGCGAGGCTCTCATCAGTGGTTCGTAAGCCGGCGGTTCGACCTTCTGAGCCGGCGCCAACTCATCCTCCTGGAACTCCAGCAGATGCACGGAACTACTGTGATTGTGGATGGCCTTACCACTTGCTGTTGCCCAGAGGCAACGAAAACGGAATGGACTTCCGGCTGCTGGTTATGCTGACGGACTGGAACATCGATAGTGTTGGAGCCGATACAAAATGCGGCTCAATGAGTTTCTGCGGCGCAAAGGATGCAGATTATCCTGATAAGCGCGCAATGGGGTATCCTTTCGATAGACCGTTCCCGCCGAACAGAACGATCAGCCAGACTGTAGCAGACCCGCAACAAACCAACTTAGCTGCTCTGGATTTCAAGATTAGATTTCAATAGGAGCATCACCACTTAGGGAACGGTTAGTGCCTGCGAAAGGCTAGTGTATTATTCCAGGCAAGATGAATCAGAAGGAAGTTGCCCGCATTCAAAAACTTCAAGAGCGCATCAACTCAGCATTGAAAGAGACGCCCGAGGAGAGAAAGAGTAGCGACTTTTCGGACTACAAACCCGACCACACTCCGGCTTTGGTGCAGGAGTTGATGCGCGCCTCCGAATCGGGCGGGGCGGAAGGGATCGAAGCCGCGCTGGATGCTTTTGACCGTCTGGCGCAGACTGAGGACGTGCTTCGCATGAAACATGCGTTGATGTTGTTTTTGATGCATGACCCCGCTGTAGCCCGCCTGGGATTGCGTATCCCTTCTCTTGAAGAACGCAGCCCATGGAAGGTGCTTCCCAGCAAGAGAGACTTCTAAGGTTCGGCCTCCGACAAATCGCTATGACACTCGTCGTTAATAATCTTTCACAATTGCAGGGCAAGCCTGGCCTCCATGCCTTTATTG
>JBOGOU010000576.1:0-10160 GCA_050748205.1 Pyrinomonadaceae bacterium
CAGACACGTTTGTACCGCGGCAAGGTCGTATCCATTATTGCTCTGGAGCACACGTATCATCTGGAACACCACCTGTATCCATCAGTCCCGCACCATAACTGGCCGCAGCTTGCGAGAAGATTGGACCCGTTCTTCCAAGAAGTGGGTTTGAAGCCAATCAAACTTTGGTTTTAAGCGCTGGCCAGCCTCACTACTAGGCCTGCAAAGCGGGCGCAAACATAAAGCCTGGGGCGTCAGCCCCAGGTAGCGCGTTAACCTCGCAACCGAGCCCGCGAAGCGGGCGCAAGCATAAAGCCTGGGGCGTCAGCCCCAGGTGGCGCATAACCTCGCAACCGAGCCCGCGAAGCGGGCGACAGAGTGTGGCCAAGGGATATCGGCAAACGCGGATGTTGACGACGAACGCCATCTGTGATGAAGTGCTGTCGCCCGTTTCACGGGCTCCTCCATTTTAGTTCCTGCGGCGTCAGCCCCAGGAGTGCATTAACCTCACAACCGAGCCCGCGAAGCGGGCGAAAGGATCCTCACAATGTCTCAATCCTTCACGAACCTCCTCTACCACATCATCTTCTCAACCAAAGATCGAGAGCCGCTTATCACCCTTGATTACCAACCCCGTTTGTACGATTACATCGGCGGAATAATTCGGGGCACTGGTGGGATCTCACTGGGCATTAACGGCACGGAGGACCACGTTCATGTGCTGGCTAAACTTCGGCCAGACCGCGCGTTGTCAGACGTGCTACGCGATCTAAAATCCAACGCGAGCGGCTGGATGCACAATGTCTTCCCCGGGCTGGCCGACTTCTGGTGGCAACGTGGTTACGGAGCCTTTACCGTTAGCCAGTCGAACGTTGAAGAAGTGCGTCGTTACATCGCACAACAGAAGGAGCATCACAAGAAAGTCTCTTTTCGAGACGAGTTCATTCTATTCCTGAAGGTCAATGGAATTGAATACGATGAACGCTATCTATGAGTGAACCTGCGAAGCAGGTGACAGCTCATGAACCTGCGAAGCAGGTGACAGCATAAAGCCTGGGGCGTCAGCCCCAGGTGGCGCGTTAACCTCACAACTGAGCCCGCGAAGCGGGCGCCAGAGCGTGGCCGAGGGATAATCGGCACTTCAAACGCGAAGGTGATTGAAGACGACGAACCCTATCTGTGATGATGCGCTGTCGCCCGTTTCACGGGCTACGCCGTTTTGATGCCTCAGTTCCTGGGGCTTACGCCCCACGCTTTATGCTCTCGCCCTGCTCCGCAGGCTTATTTACGATTTAGTCCAATTGCTTCGCGCCGCTTTTGTGATTGATCTTTGAGGCAAGGCTTCTGCCTTGTTTTGGTCAGATGCAGCATTACATGAAAAACTTCAAACCCATCGAGTCTTTGATTCTGACGATTCGCGGGGGAAAGGTTCTGATTGATGCCGACCTGGCGGGCATTTACGGAGTTGAGACCCGGGCCCTTAACCAGGCCGTGAAAAGGAACTCAGAGCGATTTCCAGAAGATTTCATTTTTCAACTCAGGGCCGAAGAGAAACTGGAGGTGATCACAAATTGTGATCACCTCGCACGTCTGAAGTTTGCGAAGAGCTTGCCCTTTGCCTTCACCGAGCACGGCGCGCTGATGGCGGCCACCGTGCTCAATAGTCCGCAGGCGGTGGCAATGAGCGTCTATGTCGTGCGGGCGTTCATTCAGATGCGCGAGCAACTGGCGGCTAACAGGGAGATTCTTAAGCGGTTGACCGAAATTGATAAGACGCTGCGGGAACACGACTCCGTGTTGCGGGATATTTACCGGAAACTGTTGCCTCTCTTGCAGCCACCACCCGCGCAGCCAAGAAGGCGCATCGGGTTCGGGCACGCCGACAAATCATGATCGTTCTCCCCTGCCCTACCTGACATCGGCTTACTGCTCACCGCAGTGATTCAAACATCACGGAGTTGAACTGAAGCCCCCAAACCTGGAGTTGAGATTTCAATTGAATATGTGCATCTCGTCGCGGGTCGCCACCGGACCAAACTTGGCGTCTGCCCCTGGCTACTCTACCTATAGCAGGGGCTTCAGATACTTATAAACAGTCTCGGCCACCAACTTCGTGCCCGCGGCGTTGGGATGGATGCCATCCTGCTGGTTCAACGTCTCGACACCGGCAACGCCTTCAAGGAAGAACGGTATCAACGTCACACCTTTCTCGCGCGCGAGGTCGGTAAACATGTTTCGAATCTGCTCTTCGTATTCCCGCCCGGCGTTAGTCGGCGCCAGCATGCCGGCAAGCAGAACCTTTGCGTTTTTCGAGCGGGCCCGGTCGATAATCTGGGCGAGGTTCTTCTTTGTTTCGGCTACGGGCTGTCCTCGCAAAAAGTCGTTGCCGCCCAACTCAAGAATCAAGAAACGCACGTCACCGTCGAGTGCCCAGTCGATTCTGCGGACGCCCCCGGCACTCGTGTCGCCTGAAACTCCAGAGTTCACCACCTCGTAGTTATAACCGTCCTGCTTTAGTCGTTTCCCCAAAAGCGCGGGGTAGGTTTCCTGCGCGGAAAGACCAAGCCCTGCCGTCAGACTGTCGCCGAATGCCACGATTTTGGGTAAACTCCTTGTGGATTGCACCCCTGCCGCCGGCGATGGCGCCGATTCCGGAGCAGGGGCGCTTTGCTTTGAGCATCCAACGAGACAGCGACAAAGCAACACCAGGACGCAAAGGAAAAATATTCTCTTCATGATCGAGTTATTCAACGTTTCAAAGCAGGTCCCTTCGGGTTCGGAAACACTCACGATTCTACATTCGCTGAATCTTACCATCCCCGATGGCCAGTTCATTTCCGTCGTGGGACCCTCGGGTAGCGGCAAGTCAACGCTCCTCGGGCTCATTGCTGGTCTCGACGCACCGACCGCCGGCGACATACGCATCGACGGTGAGTCAATTGTTGCGATGAACGAGGACGATTTGGCCCGGTTGCGCGGCAAAAAGATTGGATTCGTTTTCCAATCGTTTCACTTGATCCCATCGTTAACCGCATTTGAGAACGTTCTCGTGCCCATGGAGATCGCGGGTGTTCCAGATGCGCCGGCCCGTGCCCGAGAACTGCTGGTGGACGTTGACCTGACAGCGCGAGCGAGCCACTACCCATCGCAGCTCTCGGGCGGTGAACAACAGCGCGTTGCCATCGCTCGCGCGTTCGCAAACGATCCTTCAATCCTGCTGGCCGATGAGCCGACGGGAAATCTGGACTCATACAATGGCCGGCACATCTTTGACCTGATGGTGGAGATACACCAACGAAGATCCGCAACGCTGATTCTGGTCACGCACGACCACAACCTGTCTGAACATGCTGATCGGAGCATTGCGCTGAGCGACGGACGGGTTATTGCCGATCGCGTTCCGCTCCTTCCGCCAACCGACGAGGACCGAAGTTTCGCCGAGGTCATACAGCCATGAACTTTGTGATGCACATGGCCCAACGCGAGATTCGGTCCTCGTGGAAACGGTTGCTTTTCTTCTTTATCTGCATCGGAGTGGGCGTGGGCTCAATTGTTTCCTTGCGCTCAACCGTGCAGAACGCCAACGCGGCGCTAGTGAGCCAGGCGCGTCTGCTGCTTGGCGCCGACGTCCAGATTGATTCAACCCGTCCCCTGGATGAAGCGACTCTCGCCGCTATAGATCGGGTGGCGCAAACCGCGCTTGTCACACGCAGAACCGATACGGTCGAACTGCCCACCATGGCGCGGCCGAATGACGTGTCGCGGGAAGGCGCTCTGTTGATTGAATTGAAAGGCGTCGGACCAGAATTCCCGCTGTACGGCGACTTCACGCTTGCCGATGGCCGGCTTTTTGATTCCCGAATGTTGGAAAGCCGCGGCACTATCGTCGGGCAAAGCTTGCTTGACCGGCTGCACCTGCGCGTTGGTGACGAGTTGAAGATCGGGAACGTGCCCTTTCAGATTCGAGGGGTGATGAGTGCTGACCCTGGTGGCGGCACCGGCTTTCGTCTCGGACCGCGGGTCTTCATCGCCAGGTCTGCAATCGAGGAGACCGGCCTCGTCGGCTTCGGCAGTCGAGCGCGCTACAGAGTTTTATTGAGCACCGGTGAAGGGTCGCTCGAATCGCTCGTTACTGAATTGCGTTCGTCGCTAAAGAACAACTTGATAAACATTCGCACCTATAAGGAGTCGGAACAGAACATAAGTGAACAGTACACGCGTTCCGAGAATTACTTGTCGCTGGTGGGTCTCGTCATCCTGGTACTCGGCGGCATCGGTATCGCGAATGTGACCAGGGTCTTCATCGAACAAAAGAAGAAAGCTATAGCAGTGCTGAAGTGCGTCGGAGCCACGAGCGGCAAGATTACTTTTGTGTACGTGGCCCAGGTGATTGCTTTAGGAGTGGCCGGAAGTGCCTTTGGTATCGTGCTGGCGAAACTCGCGCTGATCGGAGTCGGGCGATACTTTGTCGACAGTCTGCCGGCAAACATGAGTCAAACACTGCGCACCGGAATCGTGATCCAGGGTCTGTTGCTTGGTCTGTTAGTTTCTCTTCTATTCTCAGCGCTTCCCCTGCTGCGCATACGGCACATCAGACCAAACATGTTGCTACGCAATGAGGACAACCCGCAAACGCGAAAGTTTGATCTGCTGAGATGGGCAACTGCTTTGCTGGTCGTTGCTGGTCTCATCGCTGTTTTCTCATGGCAGGCGGGTTCGCTCAAAATCGGAGCATTCTTTCTCGGCGGTCTGGCGGCAACCGGAGCGCTCTTACAACTCGCCTCGATGGGGTTGGTATGGGTTGTCAAACGCACTCGTCAATTTCAATCTTTTGCTGTACGTCATGCAATCAACAGCCTTCATCGACCCGGAAACCAGACTCGCGTAATTCTTATGGCCGTTGGCCTCGGGGCTTTTCTAGTGATCGCCGTGCAATCGCTACAGCGGAATTTATTGCTCGAGCTGGACCCCGCGAATCGCGGCAATTTGCCAAACATGTATCTGATCGACATTCAAAAGGACCAGAAGGCCGGCGTCGAGAAACTTATCGAAGAAGCGACAGGTGAACGGCCAGAGCTGATTCCGACAGTCCGCGCTCGTATCGCGGCGATCAACGGCCGGGAAATCGAACTGGGCTCGGGAGAGATGAGAGGTGACCGTGGAAGGTTGGGGCGTGAATACGTCGTCACTTACCGCCCGGCTCTGGAGGCGAATGAGACAATCGTCGCGGGCAAGATGTGGGATCCAACGCCGTCGACTGAACCCGAGGTTTCAATTGCTGAAGACATCAAAGGATTGCAGGGGCTGGACGTCGGCAGCACAATCACTCTGGACATTGTGGGCAGAAAGCTGACGGCCCGGGTGACGAGCGTTCGCCGTGTTGACTGGCGGAAGTCGCGCACGGGCTTCTTGATCTTATTCCGACCAAATGTGCTTGATAGCGCGCCCACGATGTACGTCGGCGGTCTCAACGGTCCACCTGACGACCTCTCGCGGTCGCGCTTGCAGCGAGTAGTGATCGAGAACTATCCGAACGTCTCGATCATTGACGTTGCTGAAGTAATACAGCTCGTCAAACGTCTACTTGGTAATATTTCTCTCGCGGTGACTTTCATTGGCGGGTTCGTATTTTTTAGTGGCACGCTGATCCTGATCGGCTCAGTCGCAATGACCAAATATCAAAGAGCGTATGAAGCTGCGCTCTTGAAGACACTGGGAGCTACGCGAAAGACTGTGCTTACCACAGTGGTAGCCGAATACGGATTGCTTGGGTTAATCGCAGGACTGATTGGCTCAGCCGCGGCACTAGCGCTGTCTTATTCCATGGCACGTTTTCTCTTTGAGATTCCGTGGAGCTTTACTCCTTCCATCATCGTTGTGGGAATCGCGGGCACTGTCGCCCTCGTCGTGGTGGTGGGTGTGCTTTCGAGTCTGCAGTCATTGTCGCGCAAGCCGCTCGGCGTTCTGCGCGCACCATGAGTTCAGATCACATCGGAAAATGAAAATAGTTCCACTCGAGGAATCGCAAGTCGAAGCGGCGGGCGCGGCGATGGCCCGCGCGTTCTTTGACGACCACATCATGGCCTACATGTTCCCCGACGAAGACGAACGTAGGCGGCTCGCACCTTGGCACTTCAGTGCTTTCATTCGTTACGGCCATCTCTTTGGTGAGGTTTACACAACGAGCGGAAATCCGGATGGAACAGCCGTGTGGTTCCGTCCGGGAGAATCCGAACTGACCACTGAGCGCCTCAAGCAGGCGGGACTCGATAAGGCACCGGACGTTTTAGGAGCGGCGGCTTGGTCGCGCTTCAATACCGTGTGCGACTACGTCGAAAGACTGCACCCCAAAGAGGCGCCCGAGCCGCATTGGTATTTACCGTTGTTGGGAGTTGATCCTCGGCGACAGGGCCAGGGCGCGGGCAGCGCCTTGCTGAAGGTCATTCTCGATCGCGCAGACAAGGATCGCTTGCCTGCCTACCTCTGGACCGCAAAGGCGCGGAATGTTCCTTTTTATCAGCAGCATGGTTTTCAAGTATTGACCGAAGGAGTTGAACCTACCAGCTTGATACGGTTCTGGACGTGCCGTCGAGGGTAGGGGAGAGGGGAACGGGGGAGATGGGGGGACGCGGAGACGCGGGGATGGCGGAGGTTGGGAGGCATGTTATGCGAATCGTCGCCCACGGCTTCGCCGCCTGATGTGAGGAAGTGGCTACGCCCTTCCGTCAAATCCGCCTGTAATGAGCGGGGCTGCGCCCCGGCGGGCACAGCCCCCGAAAATCAGAAGGTCAACTGACGGCGGGGCATAGCCACCGCCTTCACATCCGCGGGCATAGCCGTAGTTCAGGCGGCATAACCGTAGTGACGACCGCTCGCCTGTTTCCCAGCGCTACTCGAAACTGAACTGGAACAAAGTACGCAATCGGGGTGCCCTGGTACAAACTGCCGCAATCGGCGCCCACGGAGGGGCGCCCTTACAGTCATTTTCCGATCAGGCAGAATAAACTTCTTGCTCGACTCGCTCTCAGGAGTATACCCTGCAAGTGTCTCGGTTCTAGCCCCTCACCTCACAAACATTCGAACCTTCCATCTGGTGCTTTATGAAAAAACTTGCGCGCTTTGCATTACTCGTCACTCTGTCAGCCGTTTACCCAACTCCGTCGAAACCATCAGTCGCCTCCGAACGGTCTTCCATGCCTACCTCGCCGATGTACGACGCCTCCACGGCACTCGCGAGGCCTTCCTTCGCCGCACCGTCTTCAGCGGTACCCACGCTGCCAAATGAAAATTGGCTCTATGGCGCCGCGGGCTACGCTCGCGCGGTCGAGTTACAGCGGACGCTAAACATTCCCCTGGTGGTTTATTTCTACACCGACTGGTGCCCTTACTGCCGGACGCTCGATAGCCAGTACCTCCCCTCCGCGCCGGTTCAGGCCTACCTGCGAGGTGTCGTCAAGGTGCGCATCAACCCTGAGCAGGGGCTGGCGGAGCGCGCGCTAGGGATGCGTTACGGTGTGAGCGGCTTCCCATCTTTCTTCGTTATGCGCCACTCGGCGGCGCGGCCAGTCAATGTTCATCCGTTCCGGCGAGTTGGCACTTTGACGCCAACGCAGTTTGCAAATGCCTGTCGCGCAATCGCTCCAGTCTCACGAAAGCTGACTGCGGTTCGGAGCTCCGAAGCCAACGGAAGATCTTCCGAAGGGCCAGCAGAGGTTGTAACAAAAAAGACGACCACCAGCGGCGGCTCGCAGATCGTGACGGTTATACCCTCCGCGTCAGCCTCACCTCGAGTTCGCCCTCGAAGACAGTAGGCAGGAGGCAGGGAAAGGACACGGCGGCTCACACCCTGGTATAGGACTCTGCATTTGGGGCCTAGCCAACTAGCCACACTTCTGTGCCGTAATACATAGTACCGCTTCGCAGAAATTCTCGTAGAATATCGGAGCTATGATGAGGCTTTACGAGAGCCGTGATTCCGTCAAACCTTTCCCCTGTCCGAAGTGCGGCGAGTATCTGGCGGCAGATGCGGCTCGTTGTCGTTACTGTGGCACAGAAATTAGTCGTGATTATGCTCGCGACGCAGTTCGACGTGAGGTACTCGCAAACCGACGGTATCGTAAGCGCCATTACTCGAAGCACCTGCGGCTAGGAGCGGGACTTTTCGCCTTGGGCATGGGCGCAATGATCGGCTCCTATTTCTTGGCGCCAATGATGCTTCATTCGGACGCAGTTTGGATTCCCCGCGGGCTGATCCTGGGCGGCGGGGGTGATTTTCTGTACGGAGTGTGGGGACTCACCTCAGAAGCACGAAGCGGAAAAAGAGAAGTGCTTTGATAAGTCAACCCACTAAATCCCTGCCAGCACCAATTCCAGCAACAGAATCTTCTTAATTCCTTTGTAGAGCGGTTCGATTTCGCAACTTTCTGTCAGCGAATGTGAATCGTTGCACGGGCCGGCGCCAGTTGAGATTGAAGGTATACCCTCCAACAAAGCAGCGCTGGAATTGTTGGAGCCGGCCGGCGTGATAGGCGGATCAAAACCCATCGCGCGATGCACAGCTTCCGCCATCTTCACCAGTGGAGAATCCCTGTGGCCGGGAATAACAGCCGCGGGAGCCTTTGAAATCACATCGGTCTTCACATCCATGCCGGCGCGCTTAGCCTCCTGCGCAAGGATGTTGCCAACCTTTTTCTCGAGCTCGGCGATTACCTCGTTACTGGTGGAGCGCAAGTCAACCGTAAACCACGCGTCTGACGCTTTTGCATTGACTACTTCAGAACCACCAAGCATGCCAATGTTCAAATGCGAAGGAGGATTGTTAGGTATTTTCAATTGGTAGATGCGAGAAATGGCGCGCGCGAGCGGCAGGCTGGCCGAGTAAGGCGGGGTGCGCGAACGCGTGTGGCCGCCCGGGCCAATGAAGTGATGCCGGTACCAGGTGATGCCGATGCCGGCGTAGGTGAATCCTTCGAAGCCGCCATCGAGCGCAATGTAATAGTCGACCTTGCCTTTGTTTTCCCTCACGAAATGCTCGGCGCCGCTCATGTTGGTCTCTTCTTCAGTCGTGAAAACGAAAACAAGATCCCCCTTTGTTTTAATGTTTGCCGCATCGAGCGCTCGAATCGTAGCCAGGATTGCTTCTATGTTGCGCGTGTCATCGCCTACTCCCGGTGCATGAACCCGGCCGTCCCGCACACTCGCTTTGATCTTCAGCCCCGGCTGAAAAACCGTGTCCAGGTGAGCGTCAAAGACGACGACTGGTCCGCCCCCTGATCCCTTGCGCACTGCGATGAGATTACGGGCCGAGTCGTATCGGATGGTCTGCAACTTGTACCTGCGCAGCAACTTCTCAATGTACTGCGCACGTTGCTGTTCCTGTCCCGAGGGTGCGTTGATTTCCGTGATGGCGATCCATTCACGCAGAATTTCGTCTTTGCTTTCGTCGATGTGCTGGATGGCTGCTTTCACCCGCGGGTCATCCAGAATAGACTTCGCCTGGTCCAGGTACTGCGCCGGTGTCTGCCCAAAAATCTGAGTGGCAGCAAGCAGCAAGAGAACGACAGGGAGAGAACCAGTTGAGAGTCGGCGCATGGAGTTTCCTCGCTGATCGAATATATTAGACGAACATCATTCTGCGGCATGATTCGAAGAATTGTACAGTTTACGAACCATGAGCGGAGTGGGGTCAGTTTGGTTAGTGCGCGGGTGATGCCACTCACCCACAGAACCATTTGCGGTAGCCAATGGATCCTATGCTCAACTAATCCAGGATGACTCAGCAAATGCCGCGCATCGAGGTTGAGCTTAGGATCCATTGGCTACCGCTGTGGTTGAGTGGTGCTGGTCGAGTTGAGTGCAGGATCCATTGGCTACTGCAAATGGTTCCGTGGTTGAGTGGCATGCCAGCTCGTTGCGTCGAACTGGACCGGTACCAACCAGTAACGTGCAGTTGTAAGGTATCCGCGGTATCGGATAACAGGAAGGGCCCTCCAGTGCACGATACCGATACCCGGCGCCTATCCTATGGTTAGCAAGACACCAAAACTCAAACGAGCGTTAAAAAATGAAACGCCCAGCACGCCAGTGATATGGCTCGAGCGGGGCACCGTTGGCTGCCTCTTTCTCTTCGTCGCCTTCGCACCACATTCAATTGCCGTTACGCAAACAGCCTGGCTCCTGGG
>JBOGOU010000577.1:0-14181 GCA_050748205.1 Pyrinomonadaceae bacterium
GAGAGTCGAGAGTCGAGAGTCGAGAGTCGAGAGTCAAGAGTCTAGAGTCAAGAGTCTAGGATTGCAGACCCACGACTCCAGACTCCCGACTCCAGACCCCCGATTCCAGACTCACGACTCTTGACTCACGACTCCAGACCCACGACTCACGACTCACGACTCACGACTCACGACTTCAGACTCACTGTACGGACGCCATGAGCGATCACGCGCGCGGGCAGGTCGCGAATGAATGGCACCTTTAACAGCATTCGAAGAAACGCGGGCAGACGAGGGGGCTGGTCAGACTTGAGTGCGGCGCCGATGATCCGCTTTTGTGCCTGCGCCTGGATCCACTGGATCACCTTCGTGGGAAACTCCCGTTGCCTTTGAACTTCTCTCAGGTCATCGGTCGTTACGCGCCCAGACTTTAGCGGATCGCTGAGAACATTTGCTGCCACAACCGCGTCCTGAATCGCGTAGTTGATTCCCACGCCTCCAACGGGAGACATCACATGCGCCGCATCGCCGATTAAGAGCAGGCCTGGCTTATACCAGCGAGGCACGCGACTCGATTCAACTGAAAGAACAGCGACCTGCTTCCAGTCTTTAAGGTGATCTATACGATCCGGAAACTCTGTGAGGAGTTCGGCAGTTGACTTTCGCAGCTCCTCAAGGCCGGCGGCGCGAATCTGACTGTAACTGCCCTTGAGGATTACAAAACCGACCTGCCACTCAGTTAGACGGTCGAACAGAACCAATGCATGCCCGCGACCAAAACGCCCCAGCACTCCCTCAGGATCTTCCGGCTTCCGGGGAATGCGAAACCAGAGAATATCCATGGGCGGCGAGGTCTTAATCGGCTCAAAGCCAGCGAGTCTTCTCACGCGTGACGACCTTCCATCAGCACCGATCGTCAGCGCGGCCCGGATTTCGTGCAAGCCGTGGTCTGAGCGATAACGAACGCCACGAATGGTCTCCTGCTCTTCGATTAGTTCCTGAGCACTCGCGCCCATCAGCAAGCGAAAATTTGGGTAGCGCTTGGCTTCATTGGTGATGAACTCGAGGAACCGTGCTTGTGGCACCATCATGATGAAAGGAAACTTTTTTTCAATCCGGCGAAAGTCGAAAACGGTGAGCGGACCTTCCGGTGTTGAGAAAGTGGCTGTGTGAATCTTGCTGTGACGCAATTGCAGCAGCCGCTCCGCCAGGCTTAGTTCGTCCAGGATGTGAAGCACGGATGGATGAATCGTGTCCCCGCGAAAATCGCGGTCGAAATCCTCGTGCGCTTCCAGCAGCGTAACGGGAATTCCCTGGCGCGCGAGGAGCAACGACAAAATGGCGCCGCCCGGACCGGCGCCGACCACACAGCACGTTGTCTCAAGTGAGTTAGTCATAGGGGAGTGGAACTTTGTACTTGGTGCTTTGTACTTTGTGCCATGTCCTTCGGAACAAAATACTTTAAAGCCATACTAATCCTAGGGCAAAACGACTCAACCATCAGAACCATTTGCGGTAGCCAATGGATCCTACCGTTCAACTTAACCAGCACCAGTAACCCATCGCCACGGCTTTGCCCCCAGCCCGGGGGCATAGCCCCTAAGAATCTAAAGAGCCACTTGCCGGCGGGGCAGAAAGTGCGTGTCAAAACTCAGAAATCCCACCCACGGAAGTGGGTGGATTGTTCAGGTTCAACCTACACCTGGCGCTCATTAAGATGGCCTAAATCCCACCAACAGCAGTTGGTTCTTCAGGTCCAACCTATTCACTAAGTCAGGTTTTTAGTTAATACGCCGTCATTTCAAGATGAAACAAGCGACGAAGGCCGGACTTGAACAATCCACCAACTACCCGTTGGTGGGATTTTGAATAGTCACCAACGGCGTTCTGTCTAGGCCGGACTTGAACTATCCACCCACTTCCGTGGATGGGATTTCCGAGTTTTGCCACAGTCTCAGAGCCGCCGCCGCACATCGGGCGGCATAGCCGTAGCAATTGACGAAGACCAGAACAAAGACCGAAGACCGAAGACCAAAGACCGTAACCTTTCTCCTCCTTGCGGTAATAAGCATTAGAGCTATTTCTTCCCGGGCGCGAAAGCCGCTTGGAAAGGCGGCCGGCAATCAGGCTGCGTTAAGGGAAGATCCGCTCATCATAGTGCTCAGCGCCTGACAGACTGTTCATCAAAATGTTTCCCGAGCATGAACTGGCCCGCTTGCTGAGAGTCTGGAAGGCTCCCGAAGTGACCGCCTCCCTGGACAGGCGGATAGTTTTTGCACTTCTTCTGAATCTCCCCGCAACAATCCACATCTTTCTCGAAAACATCGAGCCTGAAAAACTGGAGGTAGTCATGAAGAAATGCACTGCGTGCGCAGAAGAATTTGCGGACAAGTTTAGCTTTTGCCCTGTTGATGGTACTCCCCTGAACTCCCTGGCCGCGGCACTCACCGGGTATTCGACAGCAGGCGATTCGAACCTGGCTGACCCCGAGTGGCGGCCTTATCAAAGGTCTGTCGACCCCGTAGGTTACGAGTACAACCCCACAATACTCAGCAATGCAGGTCTATTGAAACGCCTCGCAGCAGAACTGCTGTTCGCGGCAGATCGCTTCAAAGCGGCATGGCCCGCCTTCAAGCACGATCCAATCGGCGCCGGCAAACAGATCCTGCTCGACTGGAGTGACGCGCTTAATGCACATCTGACTCCACGCATTGTCGTCAGCGGGTTGACTGCGCTTTGTCTCGTGCTTTCCACGATATTCCTGACTTTGCTGTTCGGCGGCCGCAATCCTAGCGACAAGATAGCGCTCAATGGCAGTGACATACCTTCCGTTGAGATTTTAACCCTCGCATCGCTGGATCCTACCAAGGCGCCTTCTGACTCAGGAGTTGGTGTGGGCTCACAGGGACGGGTTGGTTTCGACCGTGGTAGGGGAGAAGGATCAAAAGCACAACCCCAGCCGGCCCGTGGTGGTGGTGGGGGCGGCAACGGAGATAAGTCGCCTCAGCAGAAAGGCAAAATTCCGCAGGTGTCGGAGATTCCCGCTCCCATTCCAAAACTACCTCCGGCCAGGGAGCAGGCCCTTCCTCACGCAGGGATCGATATTGATCCCGCGCTTTGGAAGCAGTTGCAGTTTCCTTCGTATGGTGACCCGCGATCTAACTCGACAATCCCTTCGAATGGCCCGGGAAATGGTGGTGGGATGGGTACGGCAAACGGCCCAGGAATTGGGGAGGGGAATGGAGATGGGGTTGGGCCCGGTTCTGACGGAAATATGGGAGGCAAGCGGCGAGGTGATGGTGGTGGAGGTATAGGAGGCAGCTCGGGGGACAATCCCGAAGACCCAAACCGCATCTTCCCCCCGTCTTTAGTAGGGCAACGTGCGCGCGTGCTTTCAAAACCGGAGCCTCAATACACCGATGAAGCGAGAAGGAATCAAATAACGGGCACCGTCGTCCTGCGGGTAGTTTTTTCCCGGTCGGGTGACGTGATAAACGTGCGTGCCGTTCAAACTCTGCCATTTGGTTTGACCGAGAAAGCGATTACCGCGGCGCGGCAGATCCGATTCGTGCCGGCAACCAAAGACGGCCATCCCGTGTCTGTCTATATGCAGTTGGAATACAACTTCAATCTCTACTGAATGATAGTCCAAAGTCCGAAGTCCGAAGTCCGAAGTCCAAAGTCCAAAGTCCAAAGTCCAATGTCCAATGTCCAATGTCAGCAAAAGTGCAGGTAGGGAAGGGGGCAAAGCCCAGCGCGCCCCCGCTCAAGATGAAAGGCTTTGAACTCATGAGAAAACTTACTCACTTGAGTTATTGTTCTGATGTTGTGTGGCACCTTCCCGACCTGCACTCTTGCTGACATTGGACCTAGTCCCCGGCCATCGCCGGAGCGATTACTTGCATCAATGTGGTTAGCAACGCAAGCTTTCCCTCGTTCCGCGTTCTATCCCCAGGGCAATCGGGAACAGAGGAAGAATCTCGGTATCTAAACCTCGGGACCGTTCAACCTTCACGGGCGCTAAAGAAACGGCGACCCGCCTTCAAAAGTGTGTCAACGTCTGTCTGGGAGGAAACTATGCACCGGAAGTTCCTTATCAAACTGCTCGCAGTGCTGGCAACCTCAGCCGCTGCAATCCTGATACTCGCCACCCTAACAAGCTCCCCGGTCACTGTCGCCGCTCAAGAATCTGAAACACAGGGCGCCCTTCAGGTTCTCGATGCAGATGGAAAGGTCAAGGGCCTATGCCCGCTCAAGCAAACCAACGTCAAAGCCCAGATCAGCGGATTTCTCTCTCGTGTCGTTGTGACGCAAGAATTCGAGAATCCTTACAAGGAAAAGATCGAAGCGGTGTACACCTTTCCGCTGCCTCAGAACGCCGCCGTTGACGATATGACGATGATCGTCGGAGATCGTACAGTGCGCGGACGTATCTTTCGTCGCGAAGAGGCTCAGGCGGTGTATGAAGCTGCTAAGACTGGTGGAAAGGTCGCCAGCCTGTTGGATCAGGAACGACCTAACATTTTCACGCAATCGGTCGCCAACATACTGCCTGGCGAACAAGTGAAGATCACGATCAGTTATCTTGAGACTCTGAAGTATGAAGACGGTTCGTATGAGTTTGTCTTTCCCATGGTTGTGGGGCCACGCTATGTTCCTGGCGGACCAACCGGCTCTCCGGTGAGCGGTGGAAGTGGTTTCTCACCTGACACCGATCGTGTTCCCGATGCATCACGAATCACACCAAAGCCCGTCGCCGAGGGTATGCGCGTGGGTCACGACATTTCCCTCGACATCACGCTGGATGCCGGAGTCCCGATTGATAGCCTTGCCTCCAAATCCCACCAGATTGATATGGAACGGAATGACCCAGCACGGGCTCATGTGCGGCTTAAGAACAGCTCGGTGATTCCCAACAAAGATTTCATTCTCAAGTATGACGTAGCAGGAAAAAGTATCTCAGACGCTTTGTTGACGCATCGTGACGAGAAGGGTGGGTTCTTTACGCTGATTCTACAGCCGCCCGAGCGTGTGACGGTTGAAGATGTAACACCGAAAGAACTTGTATTCGTGCTCGATACGTCGGGCTCAATGAGCGGTTTTCCGATCGAGAAGGCCAAGGAGACGATGAAACTCGCGTTGGACAGTCTCTATCCGGCCGACACATTTAATCTAATCACGTTCGCAGGCGATACGCGGGTCTTGTTTCCAGAACCGGTCTCCGCGAATAGGGAGAATCTAAAGAAGGCGCAGGCTTTTCTAAGCGCGAGCAGTGGCAGCGGTGGAACCGAGATGATGAACGCCATCAAGGCTTCGCTCGATCCTTCCGACTCGCAGAAACACGTGCGCATCGTTTGCTTCATGACGGACGGTTATGTCGGGAACGAGATGGAAATCATCTCCGAAGTGCAGAAGCATCCCAACGCGCGCGTGTTTGCTTTCGGAATTGGCAGCTCTGTAAATCGCTTCCTGCTCGACCGCATGGCCGAGGAGGGGCGCGGCGAAGTCGAATATGTCGCTCTCAACGACGACGGTTCTGCGGCCGCGCGACGCTTTCACGAGCGAGTTCGTAATCCGCTGCTGACAGATATTTCGCTTGAATGGAATGGGCTGCCCGTTGCGGATGTCTATCCGCGGCGCATTCCCGATCTCTTTGGCGCGAAACCAGTGGTCCTTACCGGCCGTTACACGGCACCCGGAAGTGGCGTGATACGCCTGAAGGGAAAAATGTCTGGGCGAGATTTTGTGCGCGAGATCCCGGTCGACCTTCCCGGGTCGCAGTCACAGCACGACGTCCTTTCATCACTCTGGGCCCGATCGCGCATAGATGATTTGATGAGTCAGGACTACAGCGGAATGCAACAAGGCTCGATGCGGCCCGAGTTGAAGGAAACTATCACGAATCTGGGACTTGAGTATCGCCTGATGACGCAGTTTACCTCCTTCGTTGCCGTTGAAGAGATGATTGTGACGGACGGGGGAACGCCTCGACGCATAGATGTGCCGGTGGAAGTGCCGGAAGGCGTCAGCCGGAGTGGTGTGTTTGGTGAAGGCGGGCAAGCTCAAGGCGGGCCCACTGGACTATTTACGACGTATTCTTCGTTTGGTCTCGCCCGGGGTTCTGGAACAGCTTACCCGGCCGCGCGCGCCTCGGCTCCAAGACAGAAAGCAGGTCGTGCTCGGCCGGCAAGCGTTGGCGGATATGGCGGAGGAGCGGGCACTGGTACTGGTGCTGCGTCGAGTCCAAAACCCACGCCAATCTCAGGGGCAGTATTTGCTGCCGATGCTGCCGATGCTTACGTAAGCAAGCCGCTTTCGAAGGAAGAGGAGAAACGCCAGAGACTTGTTGCCAAGCTTCATCCGACCATTCTGGCGCTAATTGAAAGAGTCATGAAGAAGGACGATAAGCCCGGGCCTGACGAAGTCAAATTTATTCGCGATGGGAAAGCTGAATTGCAAATCTGGCTGAAAGACAAGTCACCAGAGACTCTCGCAAAACTAAAGGAACTTGGCTTTGAAGTGATTCTCGATCCGAAGACCGCCAAGCTGATCATTGGCAGGCTCCCGATTGAAAGCCTGGAGCGGCTGGCGGAACTGGAGTGGGTACGTTACGTTGCGCCGCAAATACCAGGTCGTTAGAAGACGATGAGATTTAGAGCGAGGAGCAATAACCATGGCCAGATTCAATAGCCCACTCGACGGAGTGAGAATCGCGGCGCCGTGTAATGCTGACTGGGACAGTATGATTGGCACTGACCGCGTACGCTTCTGCGGTCAGTGCAATCTCAATGTATACAATCTCTCGAGCCTCACAAGAAATGAGGCTGAGTCGTTTATCACGCGAAACGAAGGGAGACTCTGTGTCAGGTTCTACCGTCGCAAGGATGGATCTGTCTTAACTGAGAACTGTCCAGTTGGACTGCGCGCGATTCGCCGGCGCCTCTCCAATGTAGCTCGTACGGTCGCCACAGCCGTCCTTAGTTTTCTCACTGGACTTGGCGTCTACGAGGCTGCGTCAAGCCTGCGGGTTCGAAACGAGCCACGCATGGGCGTGATGGCGGAAACCGGAACGGTGGCTCGCCTGGTAGAGGTTCCCAACACATTTCAAGTTGGCCTTGTCCAAATCGGTAAGGTCGCGCCCCCTCAGAAGCCGGCTTCGCGTCGAAAGAAGGGCCACGCGTCGTACAAGTAAAGCGAGAAGGGTATCCACCAAATAAAGTCGATAGCAGAATACAGTCCCCAAATGATGTTGTAGACACCGGCTAAACAGAACACGACGCGATGGAATTTCCTGCGGGCGATCAATTCATCTGACCTATTTTGGTTCCAGCACTATTGTGGATTTGGCGGCTTTTTCAATTGCCGCGTCAGTGAAGGGAAAAACGCGCGGCGTTACTGCGCGCCAGTCGGGAAGCTGATCGCTCCAATGTGGGCTGGTGGGAATGCCCGACTCGCCGAGCGAGATGCCGTGTTGAGTCTTGTCCCAATCGGCCGGGTCGGCAATCAGTCGCATCGAAACTGAAGCGCCTACATTCACAGTCGCGCCTGCCAGCCCGCCGGTCCCATTCTGAGGAATCGGCGGAATGGCAAACTGCAATCCGACCAGGGGCGCCGGGGCAAGTGGGTGCGGGAACCGCACCTTGACCATTTCTCCCCAAGTCCATTTTGCCTCATCCGGTCCCAGATTCTTCGTAAGCACCTGACGCGCGTCCTGGTAACAGGCAACATAAAGATCTGCGTAAGTCTTGAACTCCGCCGGCAACCAATCCTTCGGCTGACTTGTGATTATTTGATCGAGAGTAGTATCGAAATTCGACCAGGCAAATATACGCGCGCGGTCAGGCCCCAGTGCCCCACTTATGATCTTTGAACGACACGCAATGCGCATCTGGGCCAGCACCGGCGCAACGCGCGAATCGGCGTCGAGACGGGCGTTCCAGCCTTCAAACGCCGCGATCGTTTCACTGAGTTTCGCGTCGTTCTGTAAGGCCGTGTGTCCCTTAAGTGTCTTCACGACTTCTTTGGCAAACGTTGCGGCAGCAATCGAGTACGTGTCGCCCATGACCTTCCGAAAGTCTTCGGCTGTCATCTTCTTCGTCTGTTGCAGCAGATCAAGAATGCGGCGCGCTCGATAAGGTTGGGCCCACGAGTGTGTCAGGAAGTAAGGATAATCTCTGCCTACAACCCTCTGATTCGCGGTGACGATGATGCCTGAGGGCGGATCGAAAAGGTGGGGAAGCTTGTCGAACGGTATGAAGCTGGTCCATTCGCCATCGTCTTTTGCTCCGTCATAAGGGACACTGCCGTCGCCCGATTTTCTGATTGGTACCAGACCGGCAGCGTAGTAACCGATGTGGCCTTCCACATCTGAATACACGACGTTCTGCATCGGCGGAGTATAGCCGCGCAGAGCGCTGGTGAATTCACGCCAGTTGCGCGCGCGATTGAGATGGTAAACACCTTCCGAATTGTTCAGCTTCGGATCCAGCGCGGTCCACCGCAGAGCATAACGTTTGCCATCTTTCTCGAGCACGATTGGGCCATGGCGCGTGACGGTTACGTCGAGCTTTACTACGTCAGTCGCAGTATCGGTAAGCACCTTTCGCACCTTGATCTCTTCATGCCGACCTTCCGCATCGAGCCAACCGGCGGGTGTCAGATAGCGCTGCGGGTTTGCCGGATCAAACTTCTCGATGTAGAGGTCCTGCACGTCAGGTCCCACATTCGTAAAGCCCCAGGAAATGTGAGCGTTGTGGCCAAGGACGACACCTGGTAGTCCGGGTGCAACCACTCCGGCAACCTTCACGCCTGGCGCGTTGAGATGAACCATATACCAAATCGGAGGGGCGGAAGGCGCCAGATGAGGATCGTTTGCCAGGAGAGGTCTGCCAGAGGCGGTATGCTTCCCGCTGACAACCCAGTTATTGCTCGCCGCAAGATTTTCAGAATGGAGGCCAACGCGCTCGAGCGACCGAGACATCAACTCGGCATCTTCAGCCAGTGACTGCAGCTCTTCCCTGGAGACCGTCGCTTTGTCGAGATTAGGAGTGAGGGCCGCAAATGATGGTTTTCCCGTATCTTTGCCGACTACAAGAACGTCAAGCGGTGAAACTTCGGGCATTAAGGCGGCTCGCTTTTCGGCGGGAAGATCGGCGAAAGCTTCCCTCATGACATCGAGACGCCAGGTCGTAGAAAGAGATTCGAAGAATAGCTTTACGATGACCAGTGAGTCGGCGGGAGTCCAGGGTCGAGGCTGATACTGAAGTAGCTGAAACTCTGGTGGCAGGCCACGGCTGTCGAGCGATGCGATGTAAGCATTGACTCCTCGCGCGTATGCGTCGAGCAGAGCGCGGGCTTGTGGACCAGCTTGTGCAACTTCTGCTTCCGCAACCTGAGCGAATCCGAAGGTGCGATGCCGCTTGTCTTCTTCCAAAACGTTGTTGCCAAATATTTCCGCAAGCTCACCCCGTGCTGTGCGCCGCAACAAATCCATCTGCCAGAGACGATCAGACGCGGTGGCATAACCCTGTGCGAAGTAGAGGTCTTCGTCGTTGGCTGCACTTATATATGGGATGCCGCGTTCATCGCGTCTCACGGTCACACGCGCGCGCAAACCTGGCAGCGCAACTGATTTTGCCGAAGGCGCTGGCGCAGTTGCAGTCTGCTGGCTTGAGGCAGAGCCAGCTGTCACAACCAGAGTTAGTAGAATCAAAAGGAAGTTGTTGAGCGGTAGTTTCATTTGCATCGCTTTGTTATCGAGGCCGGATTGCCAGCTTCTCCAGGAGAATGGTCCAGAGACTTTTTGACGAATAATATCACAGGGTGAGAATGTCTAACTCTTCACAGAATCTTTGGTACTCATGTAGTTTGGTCTAAACCCCACCGCGCGGTAGAACTGTGCGAAGACCCAAAGGACCTTACGGTAATTTGCAGGTAAGGAAGGTGGGCTTGCCGCCTCAACTTTGATGATCCTTCAGTTCACAAGGAAATCACTCACGCTTGAAAGTCTCCTATGACCCTGAAGGCTGTTCCACCTGAGCGGGCAAGCCCACCTTCCTGACCTGTGAGGTTTACAAACCTGAGTGGTTCTATTTGAGTTGCATGTTTGCCAGAGTTGAGCGGGGGCAAGCCCACCTTCCTGACCTGCAAATTTCCGTAAGGTCCTTTGGTTTTCCCACAGTCTCTACCGCGTGGTGGTATTGACCTCATGGGACCGCCGCAAGAGTGACTGTCGGCACACTCCAAAGTAGGACTACAAAGTATCTTTCATTGACTGATACGAGCGAGGCCTATAGAATCCGCTTCATGCCGGCGCGTTACAGACCCTTTTGCTTTAGTGTCATGCTGCTGCTGATTGTCTGCGCCAGAGTGGCTGCGCAGCAGCGGCCACTGCTAACGGAGGACGTGGACATCATTCCACCCGGCAGCATGCGGATTGAAGCAGGGATAGATTTCTTGCAGGGCGCGAAATTCCCCGTGTCAGGGCTAACCGGGGATCTTACACGCGTTGCTGTGATCGGTATCAACATCGGATTCGCCCCGAACGTTGAGTTTCAAATTGAGGGCGTCGCGCAGAATTTTCTCAGCATCAATACCAGGGGACCGGCGGCGATTCCTCTGTCGCTGACACCCGGGGTGAATTCCGCGAACGACATCGGAGATTTCACTCTTGCCACTAAAATAAAGCTGCGAAGCGAGACAAAGCGTGGGCCAAGTCTGGGATTCCGTTTTGGAGTGCAGTTGCCAAACTCCGACCAGGAGCGCGGCATCGGGCTCAACCAAACCAATGCGTTTGGCTCAATACTAGTTGGCAAGAAGTTTGGACACGAGGGTCGCTTTAATACTTTCGGTAACCTGGGAATTGCAATTCTGACCGCGCCCACGAGTCTCTTTTCCCAGAACGACGTGGTAACTTACGGACTGGCCGGAATCTTTCACCTCAACAGGCAGTTTAGCCTGGCCGGCGAAGTAAACGGGCGAGTAAACACGCGGCCCGGCAGCGGCCCGCTGGGTACTGAGTCCCAATCCGAAGCCAGATTGGGAATGCAAATTCGGGCTTCTGGCTTGCGCTTCGACTTTGCCGGAATAAAAGGCTTAACCAACTTCAGTCCTAACTCGGGCGTCACGATTGGCGTAACCTACGATTCTCCTTCCGTCTTCGCACCCGCCAAGTAAGTGGTAAGTCACAAGTGATGAGTGATAAGCCAGATGAGGGCTGAAGTGTGTGAAGCACTAAGTGATGAGTAATAAGTGATGAGTAATAAGTGATGAGTGATGAGCCAGAGGGGGTCAGGCGCTAGGACATCCGCCGGCAAGTATGTTTTGATAATATTGGACATCACTTATCACTAGTTACTAGTCACTTGTCTCCTGTCTCTTGTCACTAAGCTATGGACTGGTTGCGAACTATAGGACTTTGGCTGGAGCAGTATGTAATCAGCGTGCCAATCTACATGGCGGCTCCGGCGATGGTCATCATTGGCGCGCTTGACTCGTCGCTGCTGTCACTGCCGGAGATAAATGACTATCTGGTGGTGGGCCGCTGCTACAAATATCCTACAGCGGTATTCTATTTTCCGCTTTTTGCCGCAGGTGGATCGGTTCTCGGTTGTTGGTTCCTTTATTCCATTATGCGCCGCGGTGGTCAGGCACTGTTGCGCAGGCGCTTCAAGCCCGAAAGCATTCAGCGTGTGGAGCGTGCTTACGAACGCTTTGGGTTTCTGGCTATTGCCATTCCCGCCATACTGCCGCCCCCTTTGCCCTTCAAAATCTTCGTGGCTACGGCCGGTACGCTGGAATATCCACGCTGGAAGTTCCTTTTAACAGTTCTCGTCGCTCGTTCGTTTCGTTATTACGTTGAAGGCATCCTGGCAGTCTTTTATGGCCGGCGCGTGTTATTGTTTCTCAAGGATAATGGACTAGTCATCTTGAGCGTCGTCGCAAGTGTTGCCCTTCTGGGAGTTTTGGTTTATGCGCTCTTCAATCGTCGTAAGACAAGTCCTGCAAATTAGAAAGGATTTATTGTTTGAAACTTCTGTTTGAGAAATTTATAAAGAGCCTTACACGCTTATCTGATTATCTTGTCGCGTTTGGCCCGTTCGGTTTGTTTGCAGTTGCCGTACTTGATTCAAGTTTTGTTCCATTACCAAGCAGCGCTGACGCGCTGATGCTCCTGCTCACGGCCACGCATCCGCGTTGGATGATTCTCTATGCGCTGGTGGCGACCGCCGGCTCCGCAGTGGGGTGTTTGATTCTGTATTGCGTTTCGCGTCGTGCGGGCAGTCGCGCACTGGCTCGGTTTTCCCAGTCAAAACAGAAGCGAGTTAAAGACCTAATCGATCGCTACGACGTGCTGTCAGTCCTTGTCGCGTCGCTCCTGCCGCCGCCATTCCCATTCAAACTATTTGTAGTCACTGCAGGCGTGTTTCGCTTCAGTCTCACACGGTTTCTAGTGGCGATTGTGGTCGGTCGCGGTTTTCGTTTCTTGTTGGAAGGCTACTTTGCCATTCGCTATGGCGCACAGGCAAAGCTCTTTCTTGCCAGATACTATCCCTGGATTGGGCTCGGACTTGCTGTGGTAATTGTTGCCGTTTTTCTGGTTCGCGGTGTTTGGAAGCGAGGGCCGGAATCCGTGGGCGAACGCCTAGAAACCGGGAACTAGCGGCAGGACCTCCGCAGCGGCCAGGCTTTCTTGGTCGTTGGGTTCGCACACGTGGAAGTTTCGCGCGCTGGCAAGATCTTTGACTCCGTGCTCAAGGAGTCTCGAGAGCAGGTGAAGAAAAACCTCTGCCGTTGCCAGGGCGTCGCTGCCGGCCCGATGACGATGGAAGATAGGAATGGAAAAGTGGTCCGCCACCGTGTCCAGACGATAGTTTGTTAACCCTGGAAACACTCGCCGCGACAACTTGACCGTGCACAGATGAGTATTGATCATCCGGTGCCCGGGATAGACCCGCGAGATTTCATGATTAAGGAAACTGGTATCAAAGGGAGCATTGTGCGCTATGAGCACCGCATCGCTGACGAAGTCGAGCCATTTTGGTGCGACATCGGCGAACATTGGCGCGCTCTTGACCATCTCGTTAGTGATACCCGTAAGCGTTACGACAAAACGAGGAATGGGAATCTCGGGGTTTACGAGGGTCAGAAAGTTGTCGACAATACGCCCCTTGCGGATCCGGTAAGCTCCCAACTCAATCACGCGGTTAGGAGGCATCTTGGCGCCGGTCGCCTCCAGATCGACGACGACATAATCCAGGTCTTCCAGCAGGCGAGATTCGATATCATCGTTTTGTAGCTCAATAGTTTTGCCATCGACGAATCTGAAGCGGCGATCGTCTCTTACGAGATCAGCTACGAGCAAACCTGCTAGCTCGGCATCGATATGCGAGACCTTAAAAACCGCATCCACGATATCGGTGGCGTTAGCGCGTCCACCACAGTCTCGCAGCAAATCAATTGTTTCCTGAACCAGTGTTGAATCGGAGACCAGGTTGGGATAAGGCGGCATCGGGCAGGGATTGTAACATGCATTCACATTTCATTGAGGTGAGTTTTTGCGGGCGGAAGAAATCTTAGAAAAATTCAGAGCCACCGGAGCGTTGCTTGAAGGGCACTTTGTTCTCTCGAGCGGGCTTCACAGCGCGAACTACCTGCAGTGTGCACTCGTGCTACAACATTCGGCTGCCGCCGAAAGCTTTGGGAGGGCCATCGCCGAACACTTCAAAGCGGAAAACATACAGCTTGTTGCCTCACCCGCGATCGGCGGAATCGTGATTGGATACGAAGTGGCCCGCCAACTGGGCGCGAGATTCATCTGGACCGAACGCGAAAATGGCCGGATGACTTTGAGACGGGGTTTTTCCGTGACGCCCGGAGAACGCGCCATAGTTGTTGAGGACGTCGTAACGACCGGTGGTTCCACATACGACACGGTAAGGACTCTGCAAGAAGCCGGGGCGGACGTGGTGGCAGCAGCATCAATCATCGATCGCTCATCGGGTAAAGCCGAAGTTGGTGTTCCTCGCGTCGCCCTGGCTACGCTTAATGTGCCATCGGTGGATCCTTCTGTTTGTGAACAGTGCAAACGGGGTGACGTGGCAATCAAACCAGGAAGCAGGAAGGCTCCGGCACGTAGTAGGTCTTAGGTCTTAGGCCTTTGGTCTTTGAGCTTTGAGCTTTGTGCGTCAAGCTCTTCACTGG
>JBOGOU010000578.1:0-2617 GCA_050748205.1 Pyrinomonadaceae bacterium
GGTTAGAACTCTATAAAACATCGAAAGCATTTGATGGTCCTCCAGGGCGAAAACAACACGGGTTTCCGCCCTTGGATGACTTGGCTGGATAAAAACGAGGAAGCATGAAAGAAGCACCCAGACTCCCTGAGGGAATTGCTCCAGCAACTGGCGACATGACCGCCGAGGAATTTCGTCACTTTGGTCACGAACTGATCGATTGGATTAGCGATTATTTCAGCGGCATCGAAAGTCTCCCGGTGCTATCGCAGATCGAGCCAGGGAGTTTGAAAGCACAGCTGCCATCCTCACCACCGCAGTCAGGCGAACCTATGGCCCAGATCATGGCAGACGTTGACACGCTAGTTGTTCCTGCCCTCACGCACTGGAGCCACCCGTCGTTTTTCGCCTATTTCGCCACCTCCACCTCAGCGCCGGGAATCTTCGGTGAGCTCTTGTCCGCCGCCTTCGATAACAAGGCGATGCTCTGGCGCACTTCACCCGCCTCGACGGAGTTGGAGGAGGTTACACTCGATTGGCTGCGACAGATGATGGGGCTTGATGCCGGACTCAGCGGAATCATTTACGACACCGCATCGGTGTCGAGCATGCACGCGATTGCTGCCGCGCGTGAAGGTGTGGAGCTGCGGATACGTGAGGAAGGCATGAGTGGCAGAACGGACCTGCCACTTTTGCGCGTGTATGTTTCTGAACAATCCCATTCCTCGATTGAGAAGGGCGTTATCACTTTGGGGCTCGGTCAGCGCGGCCTGCGCAAGATTCCCACCGATGCCGAGTTTCGCATGGATGTAAAGGCGCTGGCCGAGGCGATTGAAGAAGACAAACGCAACGGCTTTGTTCCTTTTTGCGTTGTAGCTACCGTGGGAACAACTTCCACGTCCAGCATCGACCCGGTGAAAGACATCGTGCCCATCTGTGAGAAGCACGCAATGTGGCTGCACGTAGATGCAGCTTATGCCGGCTCCGCGGCAGTCGTGCCAGAGCTGCGAGACATTCTTAATGGTTGCGAACGCGCGGATTCGGTTGCTGTCAATCCTCACAAGTGGTTATTCACACCGTTCGATCTATCGGTTCTCTATTGCCGCCATATGGATCTTCTTCGCCGCGCCTTCTCGCTTGTGCCGGAATATTTGCGGACCCCTGAACAAGAGCAGGTGCGCAGCGGATCTGACTACGGCATTCAGCTCGGCAGACGCTTCCGAGCGTTGAAACTATGGATGATTATCCGTTACTTCGGGCATGAGGGCCTGGCTGCCCGTATTCGCGAGCATTGCCGGCTGGCAAGAATGTTTGCCTGGTGGGTGGAGAAATCGCCGGACTGGGAGTTGCTGGCGCCGGTACCGCTTTCGCTCGTTTGCTTTCGTGCGTGCCCGAAGGTCGAAGCCCCGGATGCCGCTGCACGCAACGTGCGATTGGATGTTTTGAACGAGGCCATCATGCACGGCGTGAACGCGACAGGGAAAGCCTTCCTCTCCCACACAAAACTAAACAACAAACTCACTTTGCGCTTGTCCATCGGCAATATCCGGACGGCGGAGGCACACATCCGGCAGGTTTGGACGTTGCTGAATGAGCAGCTGGCGAAACTCAGGTGATACTCGTTGGATTGTTGAGGTAGGGATGGCATCAGGAGAATTGTCAATAGACTACCAGGAGTGATTGCGGAACTTGGTGATCACGCAAAGACGCAAAGGGGCAAAGACGCAAAGAAAACTCACTTAAGAAATCAAAGAATCCGGGCAATGGCTCCGTTCCTTCTTTGCGTCTTTGCGTGAACTACTAAGTGAACTACCCATACCTGCGGTTAAAAAGATAAACGCCTCGGACTCTTGATCAATTTCGGAAGCGCGCTGATTAAGGATGGCATCAGGTGAATTGTGACCAGAGAACCAGAGTAACAGCGGAACACGATGATCACGCAAAGACACAAAGGGGCAAAGACGCAAAGATAAGCACTGCAAAAATGTTCTATTTCCCGGATTCATTGATTTCTTATCTGAGTTTTCTTTGCGTCTTTGCCTCTTTGCGTCTTTGCGTGAACTACTAAGGTGAACTACCACGTGGACTACTAGTCGTCACTTTCTCTCCACTGACACTAGTTGATTTTATGTAAACCTCCTTCCTCTTCAGGAGCTCCTCACGATGAATGAAAATGAAATTGCCAAAATAATTGTTGATGCGGCCTTCACCGTACACACGAAACTTGGTCCCGGTTTGCTGGAGTCAGTCTATGAAGCGATCCTGACCTATGAACTTAGAAAAAGAGGGTTGCGCGTCCTTTACCAACGGCCCCTCCCAGTCGTCTACGAAGAAGTACGGATGAATATAGGCTTCCGGCCAGACTTGATTGTTGAAGGTAAGGTTATTGTTGAGATTAAGTCGCTTGAGGTGATAGCTCCTGTTCACAAGAAACAGTTGCTAACGTACCTGCGGTTAGCAGATAAACGCCTCGGACTCTTAATCAATTTCGGAAGCGCGCTGATTAAGGATGGCATCAGGCGAGTTGTTAACAGACTACCAGAGTAACAGCGGAACAGGGTGATCACGCGCACTGCAAGGTGACAGGCTACTTGAGTAACAGCGGAACACGGTGATCACGCAAAGACGCAAAGGGGCA
>JBOGOU010000579.1:0-43584 GCA_050748205.1 Pyrinomonadaceae bacterium
TACTTATTTTCTTCTACCAGAGTGAACCTACCGGATGGTGCCTGTTGCCTGGCAAAAACAAGCCCTGCTACGTTCGGCGGCAAGAATGAACAGACGGTTAGAGCCAACAGCAGAAAGATGATGTGAACTGAGCGTGGAATCATTGGACTTTGCATTCTTTTGTGCCGACGTCCGAAATGCAGCTTCAAGTCCGCGGCCCGGTCGAACCCGGCGACCGCTAACACACAGATTTCATTCGATCGCTTAACAAGTAGGAGGGCTTGCGCCCAACTCGAACCCGGCCTCCTCAAGTGCCTGGTCACATTGTTGCTGCGTCATCCCATGGCATTCACAATCGTAGTAGCACCAACCCTGGCAATACTGGGAAAATCTACATTCCCAGTCTCCCCACACGTTTCCGCCGGCGATTACCTGCTCACACGCAGCCTTCGCAACTGCATGGGAGAGGATAAGCGTGAGAAAGGAAATCAGACACAGCGAGGCTACACGTAGAGTGACGCTTTTCATTATGCATCTCCTTCTTTTGTAATCGGCCGTTTTTCTGAGTCAACTAGAAAGGGCCTGAGAACGCATGGTTGACTCTGAAAAGCAAGAATACGGAAGCCAAAATACTAAGACGAAACGCTGGACTGGATTTCAAGGTGTGGATGTCCAAACGCCCCGGCTGAGATCAAGCATTTTCGCAACACCGCCGAACCGCCGAACGAACGCGGGTTAGTTTATTTGCAGCCCCAACGCTTGTCTACACTGATCGATGCACTCAAACGGGCGTTCACTTTCCCATACATCAGGAAAAACCTGAGCCTTCATCTAACCTGCGAAGCAGTAGGTCTGTCATCACTAAGACTCGAAGGAGTTTTGCAGGCACTCCTTGACGATGCGATAGCATTCGCACGCGCCTCCTTCCAGTCCCTTGCGATCAAGGATTCTGATGCGGCCCCGCCGATCGTACCGAATGAACCCCTTCCTCTGAAGCTCGGCGGCCGCGATGCTAATGCGGTTGCGGTGCGTGGCCAGCATGAGGGCGATATACTCCTGGGTCAGGTCAAAGCTTTCGTATCCAAGGCAGTCTTTGGTCACCAGCAGTCGACGACAAAGACGCTGACTTACGGTGTGAAAAGGATTGCAGACCGTTGCCTGAACTATTTGAGTGTGCTGCACATGGCCATAGCGTAGCAGCAGCTCGTGGAGTTTACCGCAGCGATCGAATTCGCCTAGCAACGGCACCGCGGCTACTCGGAGAGCTTCAGATTGCGTCTGGACCATGACTCGGAAGGGTGAACAGCCGACCTTTAAGACAATGGGCAAGCCAACGAAACCCTCGCAGCCGACCGTGCCGATTTCCACCGTTTGTCCAGCTTCAGTGACAGCCAGCAACGAGACCATTCCATTATTCAAGAAGTACGCGTGCCGCGCGGGGTCACCTGCTTCGCAAAGGATTCTGTGCCTGGGCAGACGCACCAATTCAAGAGACGATTGCAGACGCTCGTATTCGGCGCGTGGCAGCCTCGCCAGCAATCGGTTAGTCATTGGGTGAGGCTCGGGTACTGTCATATCAAGTTGAAATTCCGGCCAGGGGCCGATTTCCTTAGACTAGACAAATGCACTGGCGATTGTGATTCCAATTATATGTGTCCCAATTGGGTCTGATCTGAAATGGAATGACGAGCTACGTGATGTCAATGGATGTTTGTCCGCCCTCCCCGGTCTCGCTTTGTACCCATATCCCTCATAGTCGAACTCCCCGCCACTTCCCGATTCCGACTTGCGCCGCATCCCCAAACTGGGAGAATATCTCGCTCTGCCAAAACGCAAAAAAAGGACTCTTCGATTCCCGTTTTTAGTGAACCCATCACTGAAAGGTAAACATGGAACGCCGGACAACCGCCTGGTACAGTCAGAACCTAAACATGGAAATGCCACTTGTGGCATACGGACATTCGGGACACCCGCTATTGATGTTGCCAACGGCTGCGGCCGACTATCTCGAATACGAGCGGTTTCACCTGGTTGACGCCATACGGCCGCATATCGAGAGTGGGCGAATTCGTGCTTTTTCAATCAACAGCGTGAATCGTTGGAGTCTGCTCAACGAACAAATGCCTCCGAACCTGAAGGCTGAGCTGCTCACGCGTTATGACCGTTACATTGTCGATGAAGTGTTGCCACTGATCAGGCGCGACTGTGGTGAGGAGAACGCAAGACCGGTAACCACCGGCGCGAGTTTGGGGGCATTCCTCGCCGCCAACGCTTATTTCAAGCACCCCGATCTGTTTCGCGGTGTAATTGCAATGAGCGGAAGTTACGACGTGAGGTCTTACCTCAAAGGGTTCTATGACGATAATGTCTATTTCAACAATCCCGCTGATTATCTCCCAAATCTAAACGACGACTATCACTTGCCGCTACTGCGAAAGGCCGACGCTATTTTCGTCATGTCGGGACAAGGCGCTTACGAAGCCCCTGAACGCAGTCGTCACCTGTCTGACATACTGCACGCGAAAGGAATCCCACACACGTTGGATCTCTGGGGTCCGGACGTTAACCACGACTGGCCCTGGTGGCGAAAGATGCTGCCTTTTACACTGGACAAACTGGTGTAAGCGAACTAGGGCTCTTCCTCTCCCCTTTTCCCCTTCTTTTTCTGCGGCTCAACCTCGCGCGGTCGAGTGGTTGGTGGTGCCACCGGCTCAGCCCGGGGCGTTGCCGGTTCGGCCTTGGGAGGCGGGGCATCGGAAGGTTCGTCGGTTTTGGGTGGCGGCGGGAGCGTAACCTGTTCCAACTTCGGTTCAGTGGTAGTCGCGGGGGTCGTAGTCTCGTCGCCCGTCAATTCTTCAGCATCTGCTGCTAGTTGAGCCCGTTCGGCAGCTAACTCTCGCTGACGTTGCCGGAAAAGCTCGCGCATATCCTCGGGCATCGAAGGGGCGTTATCAAAGGTCTCTTTTGGTTTGTCTTTTAGAAAGGTCTTCATGAAATCCAAGAAGAACGGTAGCGCGCCGACGCCCCCCGTCATCCCGCTTCCGAGATCTTTCTTTCGGCCCGGATAGCCCATCCAAACACCGGTCACATAGGTGGGTGTGTAGCCGATGAACCAAACGTCTGTATGATCGTTTACTGTGCCGGTCTTGCCGGCGAGTGGAACACCGAGCGACTGGGCGGCGGTTGCCGTACCGAACTCCACCACCCCACGCATCATCGAAACCATGGTCAAAGCGACGTATTCGTTCATCACTTTGTAAGTTGTCTTCTCCCACTCTTGCAGAACGGCGCCATCGCGGTCCAACACGCGACGAATCATATGAGGCTCGACACGGATACCTTTGTTCGGAAAAGCAGAATAAGCCGAGACCATCTGATCCAGAGGAACTTCGGTTGCACCCAGCGCCGAAGGTAGGTAGGGAGCCATTGGCACTTTGATACCGAAGCGACGCACCATTTGCGCTCCCGTTTGAATGCCTACTGTTTGCAAAAGATGTACTGCGGGAATGTTCATCGATTTCGCCAGCGCCATCTTCAGAGGCAAGTCGGCATTGCCGGGCGAACCGTCATAGTTGTGCGGGTTCCAACCGCCAATGCTAATGGGGGCGCCACTCACGGTTGTGTCGGGAGTCATGCCCCATTCGACTGCGGCCGTGTAGATGAAGGGCTTAAAGCAAGAACCGGTCTGCCGATAGGCCTGGGTCGCATTATTGAACTTGCTGGTGCTGTAAAAATCGTAACCCCCGACCATCGTTATGATCTCGCCTGTTTTTGCGTTGAGCGTCAGCATCGCACCCTGAACTGCGGGCACTTGCGACAACTCAACTTTTAGCCGGCGACTCCTCTTATCGACCTCTTTAATCTCAAACTCAGCGAGGTAACCGGGCTTGAATTCTTCTCGTGGTTGACGATGTCCCCAGCCCATCTCCGCGAGAGTCACGGTAGCGGTGTAATTACCGAAACGCACTGTCGCTTCGTTTCTTGTTCGATCCACCTTCATCACGAGGCCCATCAGAAAGCGGCCCTCCTGATAATCGTTACCGTGCCAATCGGGGTGTTTGAAGTTAGCCAATTCCTGCTGGGCGGGAGGACCTGTCCCGTTATTAGAGGAGGTCGGAATCATCGTGTAGCTCGAACGCCATCCTCGACCACGGTCATAGCGCCTGAGACCTGCCCGGACCACCTCATATGCTTTCTTCTGTGCTTCGACGTTGATGGTCGTATAGACCGACAATCCTCCCTGTGCGACCCGCGTCGTGTATTTGTCTTCCAGGTCTTGCCTAACGTGCTCCACCGGATAATCAAACGGGCTCGAACGTGGTTGCGATTGGTAATAGGCAGTGTCTGCAAGTTGAATTGGGTTTGCTTTCGCGGCGTCGACTTCAGCCTGCGTAGCGAAATTGTGTTTGGCCATCAAGTCCAAAACCAGATCGCGGCGCTCCTTAGCCTTTGTGGCGTTTGCAGTTGGCGAGTATTCGCTCGGTGCCTTGGGAATTCCGGCGAGCAAGGCAGCCTCACCAATGGTCAGATCCTTAGCCTGTTTACCGAAGTAAGTTTCCGCACCGGCCTCGATACCATACGCGTTAGCACCGAGGAAAGTGTGGTTAGCATACAACTCCATGATTTGGTTCTTGGTGTAGTAGCGTTCAATCTGGAGTGCCAGCGCCCACTCGTTCACTTTACGCTTCAGCGTTTGCTCTCTTGAAAGAAAGAGATTCTTGGCAAGCTGCTGAGTCAGCGTCGAGCCGCCCTCTACCTTGTCGGTTGTCAGGTTCTTCCAGCCGGCCCCAATAATGCGAATTGGATCGATGCCCACATGTTCGTAGAAGCGTGCATCTTCGACCGCCAGAATTGCATTCTTCACGACCTGGGGAATCTCGTCATACTTAAGGGGAATCCTCTTCTCGAGCGCGAACTCACCAATCACCGTTTCACCGTCGTCGGCATAGACTCGCGTAACCACACTGGGACGATAAGTCGCCAGGGCAGCGACCTCATTTGCGGCTCTGGAATAGTTGAGTTCGTAGGCAGCAATGATGCCGGTTAGTCCGCCGGCCGCGAGGGCCAGGAGCAGCACCGCCGGCAGCCAGAATCGACGCAAAAGGTGTTGCCGCTCGCCGGGCGGAGCGCTGGCAATTGCTTTTGGAGAATATGAGCTTAATTTTGAACGATGGGATGACGATGCCATCAGAATACCTCCCAAAATGCCTTACTAGTCTCTCCCTAATCCCAACCAGGCACAACGTGGGTTTCCACACTATACAGCGAAAACCCTTGGATTATAGCCCGGGAAGCGGGAGAACGGGGAAAGGGGAACGGGGGAATGGGGAACCGGGGAATGGAGGAACGGGAAACAGGGGAACAGGGGAAGGTGGAAAGGGGAAGGGGAAGGGGAAACTGGACTGCAGAAGTTGAACGTTTCAAGATGCGCCAATTTGCAAGTCAGGAAGGTGGGCTTGCCCCCGCTCAAGTTGGAACAGCATTCAAGGTTAAGGGGGAATCTCGGCCTTGAATGATTTCTTCTGATATGAAAGCTGATGCAGCTTGAGCGGGGGCAAGCCCACCTTCCTGACTTGCAAATTGGCGCATCTTGAAACGTTCAACTTCTGCAGTCCAGTTTCCCCTTCCTCTTCCCCTTCCCACCCTTCCCCGTCCCCTTCCCTCTTCCGCTGTTCCCCTTTTACCCGTTCCCCGTTCCCCCTTTTCGCTCCCGCTTTTCACATTTCTACTCGAAGGCTCTATAATCGCTTGGTTCACAGAACGGGGGCGACAGGCTTCGACAGGAACCTGAACGATCGACCGGATGCCATGCCGGGCTACTCTATGCAGCTCGTTAAAACGCGTAGGGAAAAAACAATTGCCAATAACAATGAATTGGCTCTCGCTGCCTAATTAGGCACCGAGCGTCTCGCCGCAAGTTGCTCATGCGCGCGGATCGAGATGTCACTTAGATGAGCTGGCCCGCTCCTTCGGTCCGTGGGAGTGGGCGAGACCAAGTCGGACTAGCTCCTGCTGAGGTCTTGTCACTTCACTTACTCGGCAGCGAGCAAATTTTTGTCGGACTTGTTCCGGCAAAGAAGAGAAGCGACTAAGCATGTAGAGTCTTTCGACGTTGGCTCTTGGATCCGAGTTCAATTCTCGGCGCCTCCACCAATCTCTGAATTTCGGATTTCGGATTTCGAAATGCGAATTCACTCCGAGCCCTGAAACTCGAGACATTGAACTCCGCAATCCGAAATCCGAAATCCGAAATCCGAAGTTCCCTTCCGATCGGCATCTTTGACAGTGGGGTGGGAGGGCTAACCGTATATCGCGCTTTGCATGAGCGCCTGCCCGATGAGCATTTTGTCTACCTTGGTGACACCGCGCGCGTGCCTTATGGCACAAAATCGCTCAGCACGGTTGAGCGGTACGGCATAGAAAACGCCAGATTCCTTGAAGCGCACGGTATCAAGCTCCTTGTAGTCGCCTGCAATACGGCTTCGGCGTTGGCCTTGCCGGCTATCCGTCGATCAGTGAGCGTCGAAGTCTTGGGAGTAATCGAGCCGGGTGCCCGGGCGGCGGTTCAAGCGGCGGCCACGAGGACGGTCGGAGTCATCGCCACGGAAGCGACGGTCCAGAGCAAGGCCTATGCGCGGGCGCTCGCGCTGATAAACCCTGGCCTCGAGGTAATTGAGCGCGCCTGCCCGCTCTTCGTTTCACTCGCCGAAGAAGGTTGGGCTGAGTCAGATGTAGCGCGATCGGTGGCCGCCGAATACCTGGGCGACTTCAGGAAAAGCGAAGTGGGAGCGCTGGTACTTGGTTGCACTCATTATCCCATCCTGCGACAGGCTATTGTTGCGGGTCTCGGACGAGATGTCCCTTTGATTGATTCGGGAGTTGCCACTGCTATTGAGGTAGAATCTCTCCTGCAGTCGCGAGGGCTGACGAATGTTTCGCGCGACAGCCGCGATCAAGAGCGCCGGCTATGCGATGATTTGGACCATTTCTACGTAACCGACGCAGCCCAGCGTTTCTCGAGGGTCGCAGAGAGGTTCCTGGGTGCCGCGCCGACAGTGTTAGAGGCTGTCGAAGTTTGGGGACACGATGAGCTCCGCACGTACTGATAACGCGTTGACTTTCGCACGCACTGATGGGCGAACTCCCGACGAAATCCGCGCAGTCAAGATGACTCCGGGGTATCTCCCGTATGCTGAAGGCTCCGTGCTAATCGAGATGGGGCAGACGCGTGTAATTTGTTCAGCTTCGATTGATGAGCGTGTGCCGCCCTTCCTGCGCAATAGCGGGCAAGGTTGGGTAACCGCCGAATATGCCATGCTGCCACGTTCAACTCAGCAGCGCACCCAGCGCGAAACGGGTCGTGGCGGTCCGTCGGGACGAACTCACGAGATTCAACGTCTGATCGGTCGCAGTCTAAGGGCCGTTACAGACATGAGGGTGCTTGGTGAGCGAACGATCACTCTGGATTGCGATGTGTTGCAAGCCGATGGAGGAACACGTACGGCAGCGATCACGGGTTCTTACGTCGCCCTCGCTCTGGCCAGCAAACGTCTGGTGAAGGCCGGGAGAATCACTAGAACTCTGGTAACGAATCAGGTGGCCGCGATCAGTGTCGGCATTGTCGACAACACGCCATTACTCGACTTGAAATATGACGAGGATTCGAGAGCAGAAGTGGACATGAACGTAATCTGCACCGGTGACGGCCGCTTCATTGAGGTGCAGGGGACGGCCGAAAGGGAGCCGTTTACCAGAGAGCAGATGGATCAGTTGCTCGACCTGGCAACACGGGGAATTGAGAACCTCGTCAGGATTCAAGGGCGAATCATTGAGGCGGCCCCCTAGCGGAGCGCCCTCAGGACAACGAGCTGTTCCGCAAAATGCATCTGAGACCCGTACGTGTTGTCCTTTGAATCCCTACGAACTCGCTGACAATGACAAATCCCAGCAATCTGCAGATGGAGCTGATAAATAAGATGCCAGTCCTGAAGACAATCTTCGCTTTTGCTTTCCTCGTGCTCACCTGTTCGATGGCCGGGGCCCAGGAGGTGTTTACCAGCGATAAGGTCGAATACACCATTGAACTACCGTCGGCTACCTGGCGCGTGGTTTCGGAGCCTGACGCCGCTCACGAGCATGTCGAGTTTGTTTATGGCGACCGCCTCGAGGGATACCTCCAAATCCGCAAAGAGGTGGTTGACGTCGGTACGCGCCCTTCAGATCTGGCACGACGTGATCAGGATCAGAAATTAAGGTTCCTGCCCGGCTTTGTTGCAGGCAAGGAAGAACCGTTCAAGGGTCGTTTGGAGGGAGTGACAATATCTTATGAGTTCGTGAAAACGGGAAAACCGATGCTCGGCCGCATCTACTATCTGCAAGCCGACAACCGTACCATCTACGCTCTGCGTTTCACAGGTCTTCGCGATAGATTGGCCCGCATTCGCAACCAAACCGATCTGATTGCTCGAAGCTTCAGATTGAAATAATTCCTCTTTCGTTTGAGTGCAAGTTTTGGCCGCCACTAAGAAATTCCCGCAGTGGCGGCCATTTCGTTTCTAAACAAATCGTAAAGCTGCATCATCCCAATGTTAAGATGGCGCCGAGCTTGCAATCGACTCACATGAGGCTGAACCTGGATCCAGGACTCGAGATCAACAACTCGCCAATTGAAGGCAAGGGTTGTTTTTCGAGAAGACCCTTTCGGCGTGGTCTGAAGATAGCGGAATACACTGGCGAAAAAATATCGAACGCCGAAGCTAATCGGAGAGCAGGCCGGCGACGACTGCGTATCTGCGCGATTGATGAGCGCTGGAGTCTTGATGGGAGCAAGGGAGGGAACGGCACGCATTATATCAACCATTCCTGCGAACCGAACAGCTACATGAAGATACTTTACGGTCACATCCTCTTCATTGCGCTGCGCGATATTCGAGCGGGTGAGGAGATTACCATCGACTACGAATCCACTCTCCACTCAGACAAAAAAAGATGCACCTGCGGCGCACCCACTTGTAGGGGAAAGATCAATAGAGTCACCGGATGATGTTAGGGGCTTAGTACGCCAGGCTAAGATTTACGCGGGATAAATCGCGGCGGTCAATCTCAAAATCAACATGAATGACCAGATCATCCTGAGAGCTCATAATCCGTTTATAGCCTAGGCAGCGTGAAGCTGAATTTAGATCCTCGCCCTACTTCCGACTCGACGTTAACCGCGCCACCGTGTTGTTCCACAACTTCGCGGACAAAAGACAGACCAAGCCCGGTCGACTCCTCATCCTTTTCTTGCCCCTCACGCACTACGCGGTAAAACTTCTCCCACACTCGATCAACAGCCTCCGGTGGAATGCCGAAACCACGGTCTTCGACGGATACGCGTACAACCTCCGCTTCAAGCGCTGTCGAGACCGTAACAGTTGTCCTTTCAGGGCTGTACTTGATTGCGTTGCTAACCAGGTTCTTTACGGCCTGCGAGATCAAACTCTTGTCCGCCGCCACAGGAGGAATCCTTTGGTTTGGTTGCTCCACGAGCCGAATGCGCTTCTTTTTGGCTATCGATTGCAGGTTCATTACGGTCTCGCGAACTACGTCATCCAGACGCAAGGGGATCTTCAAGACCTCTTGTTTGTCTTTTCGCTCCAACTGGGTGACAGCCAGAAAAGAATTAATCATGCGGGAGAGGCGCTGCGACTCGTTGGCAATAATTGTTACAAACTCCCTGGCTTGCTCCGGAAGCTGATTATCCGCCATTAATAATTCGGAAAACCCGTTGATACTGGTGATCGGCGTGCGCAGTTCGTGGGACATCAGCAAGATCATATCGCTCTTGAGTTCCTCGTATTCTTTGAGACGTGTCAGGTCACGAACACTAACGGCAAGGCAGAGTGGTTGTGGCTCAGTATTAATCTGCGGAGCTCGATCCAGCACGAGTGAAATGCGCAGCCCAAAAGTCCCGATTGGATCGGTAAACTGCAACTCTCGTTCGTAAGCTTCTCCTGTTTGTAAGACTCGTCGCACCGCAATTGCCGGCTCGTCAAATACAGAGGTGCGGAAAGTGTCCAAGAGATCAAAAAGGGTAATTTCGTGTACTTGATCGGGTGTCAAATGCGCAAACCGCAAAAGGTCAGAGTTGATGTAGGCTAGCGTCCCGTCGAGATACGCGAGCGCCATCCCGTCGGAGATCTCGGAGAGGGAATTGACACCGAAGCGCTGCTCCGTTATCAGACCATTGAGTACGTCCACCAGTTCAAGCCTTCTCCTGTTTTCGCGCGCTGATAAATATGCCAGGCGGCCGTAATGTGTGGCAGACCGGCCCGCCTTTTCCCTCTGCAGATTCCGCGCCAATTGGGCGCCGACGGCTGAAAGTAGTGCTCGGTCGTCCTCGTCAAACTCGACGCCAAGTCGCAGCAGAAGTGCTCCCACTGCGCGATTCTCGTGATGCAAAGGCAGGGCGACATTGGTGGAGGGATCAGGACCTTCAACTCGTTGAATGATCATCTCGCCGTCACTTATCGCCCTTTTGCAGAGATGGAGGCCCTCGCGCCAGGTGGAGTTTCGGCTAGTCTCAAGTGAACCGGTACTCGCTGTGCGAAGTCGGGCAGCAGATACCAGCTCTTGCTCCGGGCTGATTTGAAAGACGATGGCTTCCTTGGGTGCGAGAACGGCATCGAGGAGCTTCAAGCCACTCATGAGCCGCGATCTCGCCTGCTCGCCGCGCAGAGGATTCAATTTGCGAGACGAATCAATTAACTTCCTGGTGAGCCGGGAGTCGATGCTCCAAAGACGCAGCGTTTGCACAACTGCCAAAGTGAGCGCAGAGGCCAGGATCATTGGCGTGAACAAGATGTCGAGCCGAAAGAAATGAGATGTGAGGAGGCTAAGGATTGCGAAGCCGACAAACCCGCCGCCGAGATAGGGGAAAGCCCGGCGGGCTCCCACTCGTTCAACGACGAGAGCGGCAACCAAACTCGTCAAGCCTATTAGCAGCGTAGCGGTCGGCCATGATGGAAAGCGAAGGCCCGAATCTTTGTTGTCGGGCAATCGCACGAGCGCATATTGGATCCAGGCCAGAAAGCTGGTGCGAAACAAGGCCAGAGCAATGATCGCGGCCAGCAAAGCCAGGCTGGCGGAGATCAGTGTGGTCTTATATGAGAAACGGTGTACCAAGATTTCTGGACGGCAGCGCGGGGAGGTATAACGAGCATGCGCTTGCGGAGCGCAAAACCTCGAGATTATACAATGTCAAGCATTGTTTAATCCACTTAAAAGCTACTCATTTGGGGAATGGGAGTGATCCAGGTTCAAGAGGTTCAGCGCTGCGAGGATTTCGAATTCCTCCCCAGGCGCTACTGTTCGTAGGTCGATGAGGACCTTTTCGTCAGCAATGCGAGCAATAACGGGGGGCGACGACGATCTAAGGCGACGCTGAATTTCGTCAGCGGAGAGAGTCGAGTGCTCGAGACAGATTAAGGCGGTGGGCGGGTGGGTATTGGGGCCCGAGCCACCGCCGACAGCGCTCTCACCAATCACGACACTGATAGTTAGAGCTGGGTCGAGACGTTTTTGAGAAATCTGCTCAACTAAGCTCCGGGCGCGCTGTTGGATCTCCTCGAGGCTGAGGGCGAGCATTCGGAGGGCCGGTATTTCCTGAATAGATGTGCCGCGGCTATGTGCTTCGAGAGTTGCTTCAAGCGCAACCAAAGACAGTTTGTCTACGCGCAACGCCCGGTAAAGAGGATTACTTCGTAAACGGCCAATGATCTCTCGTCGCCCGACGATCAATCCAGCCTGAGTGGCACCCAGCAGTTTATCACCACTAAAGGAAACCACGTCGGCGCCAGCGGAGATGCAATCCCTCACTAAAGGTTCATCACCGAGTCCGTGCTCCTCCAAATCAATCAACACGCCGGATCCTGCGTCCTCAAACAAGACAAGGTTCGCTTCATGGGCCAGACCGGCCAGTTCAGAAAGTGTGGGGGAGGTAGTGAAGCCCACAATCCTGTAGTTCGACGGATGTACCCGCATGATCAAACGAGTGCGTTCTGTGATTGCCCGCCGGTAGTCATCAAGTCGCGTTCGATTTGTAGTGCCGACTTCGATCATGCGAGTTCCCGAACTCGCCATCACATCTGGTACGCGAAAATCGCCACCGATCTCAACAAGCTCTCCGCGGGAGACGATCGTGTCACCGTCCTGGGCGAGCACACTCAAGATAAGCAGGGCCGCAGCTGCGCAGTTATTGACCACGAGCGCATCTTCCGCACCTGATAGATAGATCAGCAGTTCCTCGACACGCGCTCCGCGGCGCCCCCGCGATCCTGATTCAAGGTCATATTCGAGTGTGCAATAGCCCGCGCCTTCCCGCGCGATCGCCAGGCGAGCAACCTCGGGAAGCGGCGCGCGTCCGAGGTTGGTATGCAGAATCACACCGGTGGCATTGATGACCCGTCGAATTCCAGAGTTTCTTTCTCGTGCGCAGGCGGTTTCAAGTCGCGCTACCGATTCCTCCAGCAAAGCCTCTCGGGCGCACGTGGTCCATTCACCAGCTTGAATCTCGGCCCGGATCTCTTCTGTCACAGTGCGCGCTAACGCGGTAATCCGGGGTGCTCCAACCGCCTCGCGCAGTCTCAGGGCAGGTTCCGTTCTCAGTAATTGGTCGACGGAAGGCAATGCGCGAAGGGCGGATGTTTTGGCCTTGGTGGGGTCAGACATGATTGGTAGCTCGCGGCACAGAACGGTTGTGTAGAATAGCTGCTAGCCCACCTTCTCGCAAACCCGATTAGGCCGAATAGCCTGTTAAACCAGGGCTTTTGAATAAAATGTTGACACATAGCTTTTCAAACACCTAGACTCGCAACGAGCGTCTATCTTGACGCCCCTGCCTTACCCCTCCGACGGAGAAGCCCCTAGTGAGAATCCGAGACAATAAGCTGCTTCGCGCTCAACTGAGAGCCAAAGGCAGAAACAAATATGCGACAGGAGAACGCCAGCTTACGGTCGATGAACAGTTGACGCGTCTGGAGGAAGAGATCCGAAGACTCAAGGTGGAATTCGATGTCTATTTCAATGGTGCAGCAAAACGACCACCTTACGAAACCAAAGGCCGTGTTGAGACTCAGTTCAAGCGCCTTGCAGACGATCGCACTTTGTCCTTTGCGCAGCGCTATCGTTACAACTCATTGGCAGCAAGGTATACGGCTTTCCGCGATCTGTGGCGGCGCACAATGCAAGGCCGCGAAGAAGGACGAGACCCCGCCTCAGCTGCCAGGGCCACTGCAAAGCAGGAAGCAGTCGAAGGGTTTACACGAACCACTTTCGTTTGTGCCGATGCTCATAAAGATGTCGAAACCGTAAAGCACCTTTACAACGCCCTGGTTGAAGCAAAGGCCAAGTGCGGAGAGCCAACCGACGATTTTTCGTTCCCTCGGTTTCATCGCTTGATTGCTTCGAAAGCTGACAGTCTAAAGGAACGTCTCAATTGTGATCGTGTGTGGTTCTCTATCGATGTCGAGGGCGGCCATGTAAGCTTCAAAGCAAAGGCTGAGAAGGATTAGAGAACAGCAGTTCAAGGGGATGGAAATCAATAAAGGCGACCACTTGGTCGCCTTTATTCTTCTTGGTGCGCTTACCGGACCGTAAGACCGGAAGCAGTCAGTGGCTTTGGAAAGCCGGGGAGACCTTACATCTTGGTCACTTTTTCAGCCTGCGGTCCCTTGGGGCCCTGAGTTACTTCAAACTCAACTTCCTGGCCCTCTTCGAGAGTCTTGAAGCCGTCGCCTTGAATGGCGCTGTAGTGAACGAAGATGTCTGAAGAGCCTGGCTGTTCGATGAAGCCATAACCCTTCGAATTGTTAAACCACTTGACCTTACCGGTTATTCTAGACATAACAACGAATCCTCCTAACGATTCGGTAAAACGGGCGAAGGTGGCACAGACGTCGATCTGATTTCGTTTGAAGTCTGACTGAAATCCGTGCTGGTCCGCGCCAACTGAGGTTAATGCTGTGAGCCGGGACGCCCTTACTGAAAGGAGCGTTATTCGGAAACACACAACCAACAAAAATGCATGGTGGAAAGCGCTAGGAGCGCAGTTCCATCATGCATAACTTACGGGGGCGAAACTACAAAACTCATTGCTGTAAAGCTGGCAGATCGGAAAATGCTGGGGCTAATTCAAAGGAAAACCCTGCATTGAGACGACGGCGCATACTAAGCGAAAGTTCTCCGGCGTGTCAAGCGTAATCCGGCTTAAAACGCGACCCTACTGAAGTTACAGGTGGCGGAGACGATCTGACTCGGGCAACTCGACTTGATCCTTGCCTGCGATACTGCGGTTACGGCGCGCTAGTAAGCAAATACTGCAATGGATTGACCGGCTCATCGTTGATACGCACTTCGTAATGGAGATGGGGTCCAGTCGAGCGGCCCGTTGAGCCAACCCTGCCAACAAATTCGCCCCTCCCGACTGTTTTGCCCTGTATAACATCAATGTGTGAGAGGTGGCCGTAGCGCGAGGTCAGGCCGCCGCCGTGATCGATGACGACGAGCTGGCCGTAACCATTTTGCCAACCGACAAAAGCAACTGTACCGCTCGCCCCTGCTACTACCGGAGCACCCCATGGCGCGTCAATGTCCTGGCCGGTATGAAACTCGTATGAGCCTCCGCCGAAAGGATTCCGCCGACCGCCAAAGGCGCTTTCAAGTTTTCCGACGACAGGCCAGACAGAAGGCGTATAGCCTCGCTCGCGCAAGACCGCTTCGTAAGCATGCAGGTCCTTCTCAAGACGGCTCGTCTTGTTTTCAAGCGATGCGAGGCTCCCATACTCAAGCGGCAGGGCAGGACCGCCGGTACCCGGTAAACCCGCGTTTTCACTTACGACCCCGGATTTCTCGGCAAGTTTGCGGGAAGTGTCTTCAACTGCTTCGATTCGATTGCTCAGTTGATTCAACTCCTGTCTCTGGCGCTCGTTCTCAGCACGGAGGCGCTGGTTTTCAAACTCGATTCGAAGGTGTTGCGCCTGTTGAGTCAGACCATAAAAGCCATAAAGACAGCAGCAAAACAGAAGCGCAGCGGCAAGTGTAAAGAGCTCTAGCGACTTCTTTTCTACACAAATTCGTCTGATGCGCGAGCGGGAACGGGAAGTGTGGGCAATAATAAAAGCGTAGAACCGGTCATCTCGAGCCATGTTTTCACTCTCCACATTGCGTGAGCACAGACACAGGAGGCGGCGCACGCAATCGGCAAAGCACTGGCTGCCGCAGGCAGCATGTGCATTACTAAATTTTTACGAGGATCTTTCTGAACCTGCTTGAGATTTGCAGCGGATGAATTTGTGACCTCTCCGTGTCGGGGTTAACTCATCCGGCCGGTGCTGCAAGAATCGTGACCCTATCATAGGGCGACAGGCCATTGCAAACCCGAAAAAGTTGACTCAGGCATCAATCCAGGCCTTGTGGCCGCGCGGAGAGAGTAGTGGATGGGAATACAGTTCAGAGATCTTCAGCTTCACGACGACGACGAGAGCGGTCGCGAAGAATAGCTAGAACGATCATTATGAGGACCGCAAAGAAAATTACGATGATGGCAATCTTCACCACGAACAGCAGGAAACCTACGAGCGTGATGAGCTGGCGAAGCAGCGCGACAATCAAGAGAATGAGCGCAACGATGCCACCCAGCCGTGTAAAAATTCCTAAAAAGCTCGTCATAATTTAGCCCCCGCTGACTTCCACTCAAGTTCTTCTTTCAAAGGACGCGGTTGGCCTACGCGACAGCTGAGTTGTTTCGCCCGTCCGAAAGCGCGCATCAAGCGTGCCCGTTGAAACCACTGAGGGAGGAGGCGTTCGCGAATCGAACCGCAGCACTCTGTCAGACTTCCGTCGTCGAATGTAGTCGAATAGCATGTAAGCACCCAACGCCACCAGAGCAACCGGAAGCAACTGGCGAATAGGCAGTTGCACGCCCAGGAGGGTATGGAGAAGGAATATGGTGCCGATAACCATCAATGTTACGCCCCAGGCAAAAGGATTTCCGTAAAGCCGGCGGGCGATGACATCCTCTTCGGCTTCCGGCGTCAACCCGGCCCGCATCAATTGAGCCGTCCGGCACGCGTCAACCGCCGCGAAGAGCCAGGTCCCCAGTACTCCGAGAATGAAGAAATGGACCCCCTGCGTGAGAACCGCCATTTGAAAGAAGCTGGCGAAGATCGCAAAGTGAACAATTGCCTTCGATGTTTGACCGTTATAAGCCGCACCTAGACCGGGAACGAAAGACAAGAGCGTCGCCACAAAAGGCGAACTACGTCGTCTGATCACTTGAGATGCATCAGACGGCGAGTGCTGCCGCAGCAACTCCACTCCTGTCACGATACAATCCTGGCAGAATGGAAAACCACGGATGCGGTGATCGCATGCAGGGCATAGCGGTCGGCCACAGCGATTGCACTGAACCACCGCCGGGTTTTTCTGATGGTACGTGCAGTACATCATTTCCAATAGCTAGTCCTTCTGCAAGATCAATGTTTGTTCTGCCCCTTGCCGTTGGCTGCCCCTTCGTCCTTCGGCTGGGGCTTCTGTTCTGGGGAACTCTGCCCGGCACTGGAGCTGTCTGAAAGTTTCTGACCCTGGCCACCCACTAACTCATAGCTCTGTTCCGCCAGCCGAAGACTCGCACTGTAGACGCCGCTAATCGAGCCATCCGCCGAAACAGTATTCGTGAGCACAAAGACAACTACCAGCAGCATCGTTGCCACGGTCGCGAGTTGAGGAGAAACAATTGGGTCGAGCCAGACCCGAAGACGTGATGCTAATCTTGCGGACAGCGGGGCTCGAACTTCCTGCGCTCTGAGCGTACCGATCGTAGCCTGCAGAATTCTTTCATTCAGACCAAATGGTATTGGTTGCTCTTCACTGATATAGGTGTAGCATGCTCCGATAGAGCGAACTACTTCCCCCGGAAGTTCTGTGCAGCGATCGCACAGCGCCGCATGGCGTTCCCAGCGATGGTAGTAAGGCGCGGGTAGGAAGCCGTCAAGATAGTCGGTAAGAGACTCCTCAAACTCCTCGCAGGTCATGGCCGCTTCGGGCATCGTACTCTTCAGGATTCGCGCTTCGAGTTCTCGAGTAGGCGCAGGCACCGGCGCGACGCGACATGCCTGCATCATGTCTTTGACCTCGCGCAAGGTCTCATGGCAGACAGGACAGCGCAGCGCGTGCGCCGAAAATGCCCCATGCGTTTCAGCGTCGAGCACTCCCTCGAGGTAGTCACTAAGCCTGTTCTCAAAATCAGCACAAAGCATTGATGTTCTCTTTTCCGCCCCTCTGTCCTTTCTCAATTGGGTCGTTCCTCCCGCGCAGGTGAACGTCCCTTTACTCCCTATGCATGGCTCATTGCCACCACTTTCATCCGTCGAAGGATCTTAGCCAACTCAATGCGGCCTCGATTAATCCGTGACTTAACGGTTCCTTCGGGTATCTTCAAAAGATCAACGATTTCCTGGTAACTCAACTCCTCAATGTCTCGCAGTATGACGCAGGTTCGGAGGTCGGGAGAAAGCTTATCGATACCTGCCTGAACCTGTGTGCCCAGCTCTCGTCGTTCAATTTCCTGTTGCACAGAGCGGCTCGTGGTATGGAGGTGATAACTATGGTCCGCGAGGTCGTCAGCATGGCTGTCATGCGGTGTCCGTTGTCTTTTTCTGTAGTCATCGATTATCAGATTCCGAGCCAGCCGCATAAGCCAATTTTGCAAATCTCCTTGTCTCGGGTCGTACTGCCCTAAAGAGCGATAAACTCGAACAAAAACTTCCTGCGTCAGATCCTCCGCAGCATCAGCCCGCGACGTAAAGCGATAGGCGAGATTGTAAATGCGACGCGAATAGCTCTGAACAATCTCCTCCCACGCCGCCCCGTCTCCTGCGCGACACCTGCGAACCAATTCGGCTCCTTCGCTGGCAGCCAAAGTTCTTGCAGCCCCCACCTGACGTCTCTCCGGCCTCTAACCTCTCTTCAAGCTCCGAGCTGTAATCTCGCAAGGTGTAAAGCTACCTTGTCGAGAGCGGTTACGATGACTTGTAGGCGAAAGTTCCGGCAAAGCCTGCAAGCCCACCTTAGCGCCTTGGCGAGTGGCGAAAGGGTGTTGAAATGAGCACTGGGTCCGCCATTCCCACCATTCTTGCCGCCCATTGGAAACTGTAGTAGCCTCTTCCGGCGGCCCCATATCTTGTGGTTTACTTTCTGGCGAAGTCAAGTTTCTGCACGCCTCCAGTCGGAGCACTCGCTTAAGTTGAAACCATCTTTACGCAAATACCTGGAGTTTGGTGCGCTTTGTGCCCTTGCTATCGCCATTCTGTGGTGGTTTGGCCGGAAGCTCGATTGGGAACAGGTGCGTTTGTCCGTTAGTCAGACCGATCCCTACCTGCTGGCTTTAGGAATACTTGTTATTTGCCTGGCTTACGTCTTTCGAGCTTACCGCTGGGGCGCACTACTGGCGCCACTCGGTCCGACAAGTCTGAACCATCTTTTTGCCGCCACCACAGTCGGATTCGCTGCGGTGTTCCTGGTGGGACGGATGGGTGAGGTGGTTCGCCCAGTGGTATTGCCCATGCGCGACCCGAGAGTTCGTCCGAGTGCTTCGTTTGTCACCATCATGGTTGAAAGAATTTACGACATGATGGCCGTTGTCTTTCTGTTTGCCGTGAACCTGGTGTGGTTTAAGCCATTGGTCAACGGCGCAACGGAACTTTCGAAGGTTCGGATTGCCGGAGTTGTCCTGCTTGTCGCAACCGTTGCCGGAATCGTCTGCCTTACCTGGTTTAGAAGGCGCTCCGACAGCTTTATCAAATGGTTAGACAAACGTCTCATCGGTCGGAGCTTCGTGCCGGTGCGCGTGAGGCGCGCCACAATTAGTATTCTCGAGCAGCTTGCGAGGGCGTTAAGGGTCTTAGTCGATGCGCGGGAGCTGGCGATTACGATAGCCTGGACCGTAATGGTTTGGGCTGGGATTATTGTTGCCAACCTTCTAGTCCTGCGCGCTTTTGGACTTCCATTCGGACTGGGCGAGACTGTTTTTGTGCTCGGTTGGTCGCTGGTGGGATCGCTGGTCCCAACACCAGGAGGAGCAGCGGGTGCTTTTCACGCGGCCACGGCCGCCGGTCTGATTTTCCTGGGGGTACCACGTGAGACAGCGGCGGCAATCTCGATTGTGATGCATGTAGTTGATTTTGGTCCGGCTGTGGTTTTTGGTTTCTTTTATTTTGTTCGCGGAGACTTCAACCTGACGCGACTACGGTCGCTGGCTTCTCCTGAAGCTGTCGAGCACGCTGTAGAGGATGAGAGCATCGCTCCTGATGAAGCACTGATGCAGCAGCGACTTGAAACCGTGGTCACAAGCGATTGACGTCTCTGATGGATGCCGCTTCCACAATTTCCTTCTTGAGGCTAACTAAATATGAAGTGTCCATTCTGCGGCTATCTCGAAGACAAGGTGGTTGACTCGCGCGAGTCTCGCGAAGGCGAAGCGATCCGCCGTCGGCGAGAATGTTTGCGCTGCGAGCGTCGGTTTACGTCCTACGAACGCATCGATGAGATACCATACATGGTTGTCAAGAAGGATGGACGGCGAGAGACCTTTGATCGCAACAAAGTGATGGCGGGATTGCTTCGGGCATGTGAAAAGCGACCCGTTCCTTCTTCGAAGCTCGACGCAATAGTCAATGCGATCGAGAAATATGTGCAGGAATCTTCAGAGCGCGAGCGGCCGACAAGCAAAATAGGCGAAATGATCATGCGTCGCCTTAAAGAGCTCGACAAAGTTGCTTATGTTCGTTTTGCGTCAGTCTATTTAGAGTTTGAAGACGTTTCGGAATTCATGACAGAGCTGAAGCATCTTGTACGCACGCGCGCCAGCGCTTCCGGAAGCAAAAAAGCGTAAGCTGGCTCCTCTATGATTAGCCCTGACCCTACGAGAGTCCTTTTACGATTGGCCAGATGATGAAGCCCATTCGCACAACGGGTCTGGAGCGCCTGGAATTGCAACGTCTGCGTGACCGCGTCGGCCGGCTGTTCGCAGCGTTGCAGGAAGCCACCGTGGCGGAAGATCCTCTGGCTTCCGGTGCCTGGGCTCCGCCCGTCGACCTTTGTGAGGCGAATGACGCAATCTATATCCGAGCTGAACTGCCTGGTTTGAAGGCTGACCAGATCAACATTGGTGTGACCAATACTCAACTGCGAATTTGGGGCGAGAAGAAGAGACGCGTACCGCGTAATCGCATCATCTCTCATCTGTGTTCCGAACGAAGTTATGGCAGATTCAGTCGCATCGTTCCGCTTCGCTGGACGGTCAGCGTGCGTGAGGGGACCGCACACCTGGAGAATGGCATATTGCTCATTCGTCTTCCCAAAATCGAAGATCGCCGGGGTGCCGAGTTCCGGCTGGCCGTCGAGGAAGCATCTGAGGAATGAAAATATTTCGGCGTAAGCGAAACTTTTGCTGACCGATCAAGTAGAATCACTTTATGGCAATTATCAAAGAAGCAGACATTACCGAGGGCCTCGATACCACCGAGGGCGAGCAGCAACTACAGATTCCAGGCGAGCTACCAGTCCTGCCGCTCCGCGACATCGTTATCTATCCGTTCATGATCGTCCCGCTCTTCGTCTCCCGAGAGAAGTCTATCCGTGCGGTTGACGAAGCGTTAGGCGAGAATCGCATGATTCTCCTCGCCTCGCAAAAGGATCTCGACAAGGAAGAACCATCTTCTGACGATCTTTATAGAGTCGGCACGGCCGCCGTAATCATGCGCATGCTGAAGCTGCCTGACGGGCGCATCCGAATACTGGTACAAGGCCTTGCGCGGGCCGAAATAGAGTCAGTCGACACAAACGGTCCTTACATCCGCTCTCGGGTTCACGTGATGCAGGAAGTGCTTCCTCCCGAGCGTTCTCTCGAAGTTGAAGCGCTCATTAGAAACGTCCGGGCTTCGATGGAGAAAGCCATCAATCTCGGAAAAAACATTTCGCCTGAAGTCATGGCGATAATCGCCAATCTGGATGATGCGGGAAGACTCGCAGACCTCTCAGCCTCAAATCTGGAGCTAAAAGTCGAAGACGCCCAGTCGGTGCTCGACATTGCGGATACAACCGCGCGGTTGCGTCGGGTAAATGAGCTGCTCAACAAGGAAATCGAAGTGCTGACCGTTCAGCAGGAGATAAACACTCAGGCGCGCGCCGATATTGATCGCTCGCAGCGGGAGTTTTACCTGCGCCAGCAAATGAAAGCCATTCAGACCGAGCTGGGAGAGGGCAATGAACTGGCGGAAGAGATTGCACAGTTCAGAGAGAAGATTGAGAGCGCCAGCATGCCGAAGCCAGCCGAGGACGAAGCTCTAAGGCAGCTAAAGAAACTCGAGCGAATGCATCCAGATGCGGCGGAGACCGCGACGTTACGAAATTGGATGGAAATCATGACCGATCTTCCCTGGTCCAAGACTTCCACCGACAATCTGGATCTGCGAAAAGCCGAGGTGATTCTGAACGAAGATCATTACGGCCTGGAAAAGGTCAAAGATCGAATAATTGAAGCGCTGGCAGTGCGCAAGCTTAAAGAAAAACCCAAGGGACCGATTCTTTGTCTGGTGGGACCTCCGGGCGTCGGCAAGACTTCGCTCGGCCGCTCAGTCGCGCGGGCACTGGAGCGCAAGTTTGTTCGACTGTCGCTGGGAGGAGTGCACGACGAAGCTGAGATCCGCGGTCATCGAAGAACATATGTCGGCGCGATGCCTGGTCGCGTTATACAAGCAATTCAGCAAGCCGGCACTAACAATCCGCTCATCATGCTCGATGAGATCGACAAGGTCGGAGCAGATTTCCGTGGTGACCCGTCATCCGCTTTGCTCGAAGTACTCGATCCCGAACAAAACAACAGCTTCCGCGACAACTATTTGGGTGTCACGTTTGATTTGTCGAATGTCATTTTCATGACCACGGCGAACATCCTGGATACCATTCAGCCTGCGCTTCGCGACCGAATGGAGGTCATTCGACTGGCGGGCTACACAGAAGAGGAGAAGTTGGAAATTGCTATTCGCCATTTGCTTCCCAAACAGATGGAAGAAAACGGTATCACTTCGCGGGACTTGCATGTTTCCCGGACGGCGTTGACGGGAATCATCCAGCAATATACGCAGGAAGCGGGACTGCGACAGTTGGAGCGAGAGATCGGTAGAATTTGCCGCAAGGTCGCGCGGCGTATTGCTGAGGGTCACAAGGGTGCCGTGAGAATCTCACTCAAGAATTTGCACGAGTTTCTCGGTGCTCCCAAGATCATTCCGGAGGAAGTTCTCAAGAAAGACCAGGTCGGTGTCGCCACCGGTTTAGCTTGGACTGCCGTCGGCGGCGATGTTCTGTTCATCGAAGCGCTGCGAATGAAGGGCAAAGGGAATTTGGTGCTCACAGGCCAGCTTGGGGAAGTGATGCGCGAGTCGGCGCAGGCTGCCTACTCTTACGCGAAATCGCGAGCCAGGGAACTCGAGATCAATGAAGAGGACTTTGCCAACTACGACCTTCATATTCACATTCCGGAAGGGGCGATTCCCAAGGATGGGCCTTCAGCCGGAATCACACTGGCCACCGCTATGGTCTCTGCTCTTTCTTCGCGGCCGGTCTTAAAGAGTGTGGCGATGACTGGCGAAATCACTCTGCGAGGCAATGTATTGCCGGTTGGCGGAGTCAAGGAAAAAGTGCTGGCGGCGCGTCGCGCGCGAGTATCGACGATTATTCTTCCGCAACAGAATCGTCGGGATTTGGATGAAGTTCCGAAAGAGCCGTTTAAGGATATTCGTTTTGTATTTGTAGACAATATGCGGCAAGTTTTTCGTGAGGCGCTGAAGGAGAGGGTTATGCCTCCGGTAAGTTCGGGCGCTCAACCTCAGCGTGTGCCTCAGGCGGCCTCAGGGCGAACTGTCTAAAACAAAACAGCAGAACCCTAACTTATGACTTTTGAGGCAAAGCCGAAAAGCTCTTCTTTTGCTCCCATTCGATACCATCTATGCTTTGGGAGTCCAGCGCGATAATCTCCTCGCTTAACTGGTCCGTACTTACTGTCGGACTAACATCGATGGAATAGATCAGACTTCCTGGCTTGCCCTCTTCGGGAGGGCCGCTGATAGTCCTGAGCTCCGCATCAAAACCATGACGCTTCAGCACCTCCCTGAGCGCCGCTTGAATAGCTTCCGTGTTCCTCGTGGAGACTTTTAAATTCATTGACCGGAACCCTGCTCCGGCTCTCGATACTCCAGAACCCACAAAGCGATGAGGGAGAATACGGTCAGTATTTCAGTATTATTGAGAGATTCCAGCGGCCAACGCCTGTACCCCTGTACCTAAGCCAATCGCCAGACTGATTAGCAGCACAGTTATCTCTTTGGGATCGCGAATGTTGGTGCGGAATCGAACGAGCGATACCGCGGCGAAAATTCCAAAAGCACGTCGCCGCATTATCTCCAACAATTCTTTTAGTTCGGCGATCGACCGGTTATCGGGAGAGTTCAAGCAAGCGCTGTTTTCGGCGGGTCGTAAGCTCGTTTGGCCTGGACGCTCGTGAATTCGCCGGTCTCTAACACATAAGCTGTCAAGCGATTCCCGTAAACGCAACCCGTATCCAGGCCAATGGCGCGTTTGGCCAGTCGCGGTTCACGCGAAGGCCAGTGTCCAAAAAGGATCAGCTTCTCGCTATCGTAGACGTCATACCAGGGGACGCCTTCGCGACTCGTACGATCCTCTCCTAAAGTGCGAAGCTCCGTCAGGTCTTCCACCGATTGTGAGTCCAATGGAACACCTGGTCGAACCCCGGCGTGAACGACCAGATGTGAGCCGAGGTCAATTTTTAGCGGCAGAGAACCGAGGTAGGTGCGGTATTGTTCTTTGTCAGCCTCGAGTTCATTACAAGTGTGTATCTGGGAGCGTTTGAGTGTTGTAATTGCTCCTTCCCAGAAGCGAAGCAACGCTCGATCATGATTGCCAAGAACTGAATGGAACCGCGCGTCTTGAGCGAACAGGTCAAGCACTTCCTTGCTCTTGTTGCCCTTTACGATGAGGTCACCGACGCTTACAACGCGATCAGTTACCGCGAAAGCCAGACTGTCCAAAAGCGAGACAAGTTCGTCAAAGCACCCGTGAATATCGCCAATAACTATTGTTCGTGACATTATTCACCGAAAATTGCCAAATTCCATCCTGAAGGAGGGTCCCGTGGTTGGAATCGGCCATCTCGAGCATAGGTTCTGTAACCGCGACTTAGGGGAACATACCATGACCTTCGAGCGTTCAATGACCCAGTTCTTGAAATGACCATTTGTTTGGCTGAGAACGCAACCTCGATAGAGGCAGGAGCATCTCTTAAGGGCGGCTTTCAGGTACAAATGTAGTGGAAAATTTCACTGTTTGGCCCTTTATTTGAGGTAGGCTACTGTTTGACACCCCGGAAAACCGTGTGATAACCTCCGGTCTGATTTTGGCTCTGCTTTCGCAAGAGCTTCAATGTTGTCCGGACGCTCAATTAGAGAGCCTTAGTTACCTCGCAAATAACTATGAACGACGCTTAGTCGGGGCTGACCCGAAGAGTCGCTGGAAATTTGCACTCTGCCCGGTGAAGGAGAAGGACTATTGATTTTGACTAGCTTCCCTCGTTTGATAGCGCGCTCGGCTTTATTTGCGGCGCTGCTCGCCCCCGCGGCTAGCATTTTTGGACAGATACCGGCCGGCTCATCCGCTCGTACTATTCAAACCGAGGTCGAAAAATCCGATCCGCGCGTCTCTCAGGTTATCGCGAAGGCCGAGGACCACTTCCGCAAGGGTAAGTTGAATCTCGAAGACAATAAGCGCGATCAGGCGCGCGACGAGTTTGACCGTGCGGTAGATGCGATTCTTGAATCAGGTCTTGATGTTCGCGCCAGTCAACGACTCCAAACGTTCTATCTCGAATTGGTTGAGCGCATATACCGGGAAGAGGTTCCGGTTTTGACTGGCCCAGTACAAGCAAGCGTTTCTGAGCTTGTCGCGCAGAACACTCAATCGCCATCGGGCTCACTGCAAAAGAGCCAGCCGCTGCAAATCGGATTTCGCGATCAACGATTTGAGCCGTCTCCTCTCGACGAGCTAAGCAAACTGGTACTCACACCTGACGAACAGAATGTTTCCGACGCGGATGTTGTAGCTCTCGAGCAGGCTAAACAAAACGTCAACTTCGGGTTCACGATCAATCCACTAATTCAGCAGTACATTAATTTCTACCAGGGACGTGGGCGCGCAACTATGGAGGCTGGGCTGCGGCGCTCTGGACAGTACATGAAATTGGCGCGCCAGATTTTTGGTAAAGAGGGTGTGCCTATCGATATCACCTGGTTGGGCCAGGTGGAGAGCGCCTGGAAACCCCGGGCCGTTTCCTGGGCCGCAGCTTCCGGCCTGTGGCAGTTCGTCCCCAGCACTGGACGCGAGTATGGTTTGCGACAAACAGCCTGGATCGATGAACGCAACAGCTTTGAACAGGCGACGAGGGCTTCGGCTCGTTATCTGAAGAGTCTCGCTGCTCGATACAACGGTAACTGGGAACTGGCGATGGCGGCCTACAACACCGGAGCCGGAAATGTCGACCGGGCGATTTCCCGCGCCGGCACAGCAAATTTCTGGCAGATATATCCCTTCATCGCGCAGGAAACACGCAATTACGTTCCTAACATCCTGGCAACCATCCTGATTGCGAAGAACCCGGAGAAGTATGGGTTTAAGGGAATCAAGGCGGAGCCCGCGCTAGCCTATGACATTGTTCAGGTGTCAACGGCCACCAGTCTGCAATTGGTAGCCGAAGCGACTGACACGAGCATCGACCATATCCGCAGCATCAATCCGGAGTTGAAGCGAGACGTTACGCCCAGAGGCGAGGCTTATAACGTTCGTGTCCCTGGTGGAAGAGCCAAACAGTTCGTCTCGATTCTCCAGCGAATTCCCGGAGACAAACGAGAAACTGCCCGAGTGATCTCAGTTGCACCAGGAGAAGACTTGCAAAACGTTGCCAGTCGCACTGGCGTGAGTGTTGCGCAGTTGCAGGCGATGAATGCTGGTGTGGACCTGAAGTCTACAACCAAGCTAGTGGTGCCGAGCAGCAACGTTCGCTTGACGAGCTGGCGACGCGCAAAGCCCGGAACTACTGAACCCATTGCTTCGGGACTAACGAAGATCCGCGCCCGTAAAGGCGATACGATCTCCAGGATTGCTGCCGCACGCAACCTTGATGCGAATGAAGTTGCTCGGTTGAATGGCGTAACACCAGAAGCTGAGCTGCGTGCTGGACAGGAGATCAAGCTGCCCGCAACAGCAGGTGCAGCGCCTTCGCGGCGCCGGTAACTTTTGGTTCTGTCGACGCCTCCGCATTCTCGTTGGCGTCTGAAGAAATCCAGCGAGCGCGCTTGAATCGGATTTCCGAAAGCGCGCTCGATTCTTTTAACTTTGAATCGCCGTTAATCATGTTCTCCCACCTCACCATTCTCACACGGGAGCCCTCACATGCTCTTTCGCACACTCTCAGCCGCTGTTTACGGTATCGATGCAGATCTGGTGGACATCGAAGTCGACCTGACGCCTGTCCGGGGTGAGTCAGACAATCCTTCAGCCGTTACCATTGTTGGACTTCCAGACGCCGCGGTGCGGGAATCGCGCGAGCGGATTCGTGCCGCCATCTCCAACTGCGCATTTTTCTTTCCCTTTGAGAAGGTCACGATCAACCTCGCACCCGCTGATGTCCGCAAGGAGGGAGCAAGTTTCGATCTCCCAATAGCGCTGGGCATCCTCGGTGCCAACGGTGACTTGGCCGGGTCAAGTAATCTCATTCACCTGCTCTGTGTCGGCGAACTCTCGCTCGATGGCCGGGTAAGGCCGATCAAAGGAGCGCTGCCGATCGCCATCCTTGCGCGCGACGCTTTGATTCGACACGTCATTCTTCCTGACGAGAATGCTAAAGAGGCAGCCGTAGTTGCGGGTGTGAACGTTTATCCCGTAGCCGATCTGCGCAGCGCGGTGGATCTGGTAGCGGCGCTCGGTTCTTCGGACCCACCGCAACCGCTGCGGATCGATCCGGCTGAGATTTTGGTGCGGTCTGATCATTACAGTGTGGACTTTCGGGAGGTGCGCGGCCAACTCTCCGCCAAGCGCGCGCTGGAAGTTGCGAGCGCCGGTTCACACAACATCTTGTTGATTGGCCCTCCAGGTTCTGGCAAGACGATGCTGGCAAAGCGCATGCCCACGATTCTGCCTCCGTTGGAGTTTGAAGCGGCGTTGGAGCTGACAAAGATCCATTCCGTCGCTGGTATGACGGGGCGGGCAGGATTGGTGACTGAGCGGCCGTTTCGTTCGCCTCACCACACGATTAGTGATGCAGGTCTAATCGGTGGCGGCGCTCTTCCGCGTCCCGGAGAAGTTTCTCTGGCGCATCAGGGAGTCTTGTTTTTGGACGAGCTGCCGGAGTTTGACCGCAGCGTGCTCGAAGTACTGCGCCAGCCTCTGGAGGATCAGAAAGTAACCATTAGCCGGGCCGCGATGTCTCTTACTTTTCCCGCTTCATTCATGCTGGCCGCGGCTATGAATCCCTGTCCCTGCGGATTTTGGAACGACCCGACCCGCGAGTGTCGTTGCACGCCCTTACAGATTCAGCGTTACGTCGGTCGCATCTCGGGACCACTGTTGGATCGAATCGATATCCATATCGACGTGCCGGCGGTTAAGTTTCGCGACCTGACCGGCGACGCGCCGCCTGAAACGGACGACTCGGCAGCCATCCGCGCGCGCGTCATTTCTGCCAGGGAGAAGCAGCGCATGCGCCTGGCGGAAGAAAAAATCTTTTCCAATGCCGAAATGACGCCGCGCATGATTCGCCGTCACTGCCGCATCGACTCCGACAGCGAACAAATGCTGGAACGGGCGATGACGCGGCTGGGCTTGTCAGCGCGGGCCTATGACCGCATCTTAAAAGTCAGCCGCACCATTGCAGATTTGGAGAGTTCCGAAGAAATCCGCTCCGCGCATGTCGCCGAAGCCGTGGGTTATCGTTCGCTCGATCGCACCTATTGGACGTGAAGCCCAGTTGGTAACGTTCGGGGGACTTGGCTATACAAGATTCCAAGATGCGTGCCGCATCACGATGCACCCAGCTCAAATGCCACGCGGATCACTTCAACCTTGAATTCGCAATCCGCAGTCTGAATTTCGCACCGCGAAATTCAGCTCACTTGGCTGAGTAAAAGCCAGTGAAAGCGCCGTCCACGCCGTTGTCGCTGACCGTGTTGCTAAGCACCAGGAGCGAGAGGCGCGAGAGAATCGTGCCCCCAGAAGCGGAGAGACCCCGGGTTGTATTGTTGGTGATGTTTGAATTCGACACGCGGACTTGGCCAGACGCATCTGCCCTGATACCGATCTCGTTGTTGGAGATTTGACAAACATCGACCATAGCCTGGCTACCGGCATCGACGGAGTACAATCCATAAAGAGCATTTCCCGCCAGCACAGAATTGTGCAGCGTCGCCTTGGCTCCTTGCGAAACTTCGAAGCCGATAATGTTGTTCTCGAACCGGCAGTTTTCCCCTGCGGGGCAGTCCTCACTATCGCACCGGCGAAAGTCTTGCACGGGTTGGTGCGACTGCAATCGAAGCTGTCATCGTTTCCAACTCCGGACACCCAGGTTCGTGCGGGTTGCGCGTGCGCAGATGTGGCGATTAGGAAAAGGCTGAGACCTAGCAAGAGACTAATTCTGTTTTTCATGATCGAACTCCTTTCGGGTGATGCGTGCTTGTAGAGATCAAAAATTACGGGCCGGATGAAATCAGCGCCAGGAACGATTACGTCGAAGTCAGCCTGGCTCGGCACGTAGCCAACCAAGCGCGGCTGGATCGTGTAATGTCCGTTGCGTGACAGATTGAATAGACTTGTTATGATCCCGCCCATTTAAGCGCAATGGGCGAGGGCAGCCGGGAAGCCGCCCTCGCGCTGGCGGGGGATGCTGAATGCAACTACGGGATATGGGAGCGAGCCGCGCAATTCATAATCGCGCGCCTCTGTCGCTCGCTAATCAGCCCCGTGCGGCTCCACTCGTTGAGCAGATGAGAGACGCAACTTACGAACTGACCGTGGGTGGCAGCGTGGGCCGCGCAGTCAGCAATCTTGTCGCTAAAACTCGTGCCGTCGCCGAAAGTGTAATTGGGTACTCCGCTGTCGCAGCCGTCGATGACTACTGTACCCACCGCACACGGATCATATGTGCTCGGCCGGGCGTCGCATACGTCTCCTTTGCCGTCACTATCGCTGTCTTCCTGAAGCGGATTGAGAACGTTGGGACAGTTGTCCGCATCATCAGGAAAGCCGTCGCCGTCGGTATCCGGAGACAGCGGCTTTGCAGCCGGCAGCATACCGTGAGCGGCGACTGCGTGGCCGCCGATCTGCCTCAAAATCTCCGGAATCATTACCTCAGTCGTCTTAGATCCGCCAAGGCAATCACCCTCGCTGCAAGGCAGCGTCCAAATGCCCGGGAAGAAGTTGTCTGAAGAATCAGTCACTCTGATCAAATTGAAACGCGCCGGAGCGGCTGATGACCACTGACCGAAGCTAGTCAGAAACCAGGGAATTTGGAAATTGGAGAAGTCAATTGTGCGCGATGCGTTATCGCTCAGTCTGACGAACTCAAGTGTCGGAAACGTCCGTATCGTTGCACTAAACGTTCCGCCTTTGTCGAAACCGCAGGCGTTGGTGATGTTCATGCTGCCTTGTGAGACAACAGGCGGGACCGAAACTTTCAATATCCAGGTCTCGGGAGGTTGACCGTTATGGTAAGTCACATCGAGCGGCTCACAACTAACCAGCGATAGCGCTTCGACCTCGATATGAACCTGGGCGTTGTCGCCCGGGTTGGGCACCACCGCATCCTGGGTTCGATGCATAATCGTGTCTGTTTCGCCAAATGTCGCTGACGGATAACTTCCCGGATCGACGATCCACAAAGGGAGGCCTCTAAGGTTCACTCGACCAGAAATTGGATCCGACCCTGAATCAAAAAAATCGTTGCCAACCCCCCCGGCGTCGAAGTCCCAGTAACTCGATCCGTTGCAGGGTGTGGTGTACAGATCTCTCCCCTGAACAATGGTGCCAGCGGGCACTGGCGCAGCCAGAACGTTATTTACCGGAGTAGTAAGAGTTGCCAGCAGCAGCGTTAGGCCAAGGCCGGCAACCGCGATCAATATCAATACGTTCATTTTGCGTCGCATAATCGTTTTCTCCTGTCAGTCGTTCTCAAGGATTCTTGAAGCGTGGGTTGAGAAAGTTGTTCGGCTCTACTTCTGGATCGATCGCAACAGATTTAAGTCGACCTCAGCAATCTCTGTAAGCCTCGACAGTTTTTCGTTTCCTTATCCCTAAGTCGGACTCGGTCGGGAAAGGTTTAGCCGTTGAAAGAAATATTTGGGCGAGCTTGATGACCAGCTATGGTCGGGCTCGACGGCGCTGTCTATAATCCTGCCCGTGAGCAGCACCGGCAGAGATTCAGTTGAGTTAATCCGCGAGATCAAACAGGGGCTGAATGTGGAAGATAACTTCCACTGGCTCTTTGAGCGCCATTACGCCCAGATACTGCGCTTCTTTCGGCGCAAGGGATTTCCACCTGAAGATTGCCGCGACCTCACCCAGGAGACGTTTGTTTCCGTCTATAAAGGTTTGGGGGCACTCCGTCAGGAAGAACAGTTTGAGAGCTGGCTGTTTGCCATCGCCCACAACGTCTGGTGCAGTCTGCTTGAAAGTCGCTCCGCGCAGAAACGCGCCGCTGTTGTACTGCCGCTCGAGGCAGAGGTGGAAGCTGACGGTCGTCCCCCGCCCGTGGCGCGGCTTGCCGTCGGGGGCGGTGATCCGCTCACTGTCGCGTTGGAAAAAGAGAAGCTGGAGAAACTCCGCGAAGCCTTGCAGCTTTTGCCCCAACAGATGCGCCGCTGCGCACAGTTGCGCGTTGTTCACGACCTGTCATATGCAGAGATCGCCGCATTGATGAACATTTCGGTTAACACTGTCAAGGCGCATCTGCATCAGGCCCAGAAGGCACTGCGCGCGCAGTTGAGTTCTTACTTTGAGGAGTTGAATGTCTGAAGCTCGGGAGATCGTATGACGCACGGGGAAGAATTTCGCACCTATATGAAAGCCGCCAATCGCAAATCGGCCAATCACGAAGGCAATCATGACGACAGCCACTTGAGCGAGGCGCGGATGCTTGCTTACTACCGCGGCGAAATGTCTGAAGCGGAGCACGAGACGGCTCAAGCACATCTGGTCGGGTGCGAACAGTGCATCGCGCTTTTCCGTAGCGCCGGCGACTTCCTGGAGCCCGCCGGTGCGAACGAGGCGGAGGTTACCGCGGCGGAGACCCAGGAAGCGTGGCAATCGCTTGGGCAGCGTGTGCAAACAGCGTCCCCGAGAGACACCCGCAACGCCGCAACAACCGTCATGCCGATCGATTTTCAGCGCCGGCAAGACAAGAAGTCTTCTTACGATTCGCGCATCACGCTCGCGCTGGCGGCCAGTCTGTTGATCTCATTCGGCGCTTTCGGCTGGATGGCTTGGAGTTTCCGGCAGGAGCGACAGGCGCGGCGGCAATCGCAAGCGGTGGCGTTGCAATTGGAAAACAAGCAACGCGAACTCGAACAGCGGCTGTCACAGGTCGAACAAAGTGGCGTGGCGGAGCTCAAACGGGAACGCGAACAGCGAATCGCCGCCGAAGCCGAACGCGATCAGCTTGACGCTCTCCTCGCGGCCGTTCATTCAGGCCGGGACGACGTCCAGGTCTTTTCCTTCACGCTCTCCTCCGAGCGCGGCTCGGACCAGGAGCTGCAATTGCCCTTGACCACTGCGGCGCAAACGGTGCGGCTGCGGCTGTTCAGAAGCAAACCTTACGAATTCCAGCAGTACACAATCGAGCTGCTGGATCAACGCGGCGAGGTAGTGTGGGAGACTTCCGGACTAAGACCCGCACGCCGTGATGGCGCGTTGAGCGTCCGAGTCAACCGCGCAAAGTTGAGCAGAGGGAAATACAAGCTGCGGCTGTCCGGCCTGGATGGAAGGACCAGAAAACCGCTTGGTGAGTACGGGCTGACGGTGACGATGCGATGAAATGGGGGCGCACCCATCCTGGCATGCTGGCTTCTCGCAATGCGGCGCTTGGTGATGACGCTCGGCAGGCAGGGATGCCTGCGCTCCAGGATCACGGTTTGCCCACCAACACGAACGGCGCCCAGTAGAACGGAAAGCCGTTGTCGTTAATCGTCTTCAACTGCGCTTGTCGCAGAGCCTCAGCCTTGCTCATCCGGCCGCTATTCAAATTACGATAAAACCGGATCATCAAATCAGAGGCGCTCTCGTCGTTGACGTTCCACAGGCTAACGACAACCGAAGGCGTTCCCGCGTGCATGAACGCCCGTGTCAAACTCATCAACCCTTCACCCTTGACCTCTTTGCCCAGCCCGGTCTCGCACGCCGAGAGCACCACCAGATTGGCCTTCAGCTTCAAGTTGAAAATCTCGTAAGCAGCCAACAGCCCATCGTCCGCTTGCGGATTGCGGCTTGCTGATCGCGGCAATGAGAGTACCAATCCGGAAAAGCGTGGCCTCGCTTCATTGACGTAGCCATGGGTCGAGAAGTGAACGATCCGATAGGGGCTTAATCGTTCTGGAGCTTTGACGTTCTCTTCGCTCGCATCGGCGCCAAAGAAGAGTTCGCGGTCTTCAGCAGGAAAGAGTTTCGCGATGCCGTCGATTTCGGTATGGCTGTAGGGCAAGGGTTCGAAAGTGAGTCGTCCTCCTGGGCTAATCCCGCGCAGGGTAGTGGTGGCCAGGTCGTTGTTGCCGGGTTCATACACTGGATCGCCGAATGCGATGAAGCTTTTCGGTGCCGCCTGGCGCGGCTCGTTCTCCAACTCAGCCAACACGCTCGCCGACGGCGCGTAGCTGATGGCGAATTTCCGAATCAGATAAGGCAACTGCCGCAAATCGCGCGAGGCTTTCACACCCGGTAAGAATAGCGTCTCGAAGGGCAATCGATGCAACGCTCCATCGGCTACGATCACCAGCGCTTTTTTGCCGACGAGCATCCGGCTGACTGGTTGCAATAACTGTTGCGACAAACTGGTGGCCAGACGACCATATTCCCCCGGCGAGGGATTGTTCTTGTCGGTAATCGCCACCAGCAACTTTTGCACATCCGCGCTGATCTTCGCCTCCGATGGCAGGCGCTTTACTTGAAAATCATCGTGGCTGACGGCGAAAAGGAAGGAGTCAGGTTCCGCCAGCGAATAACTCAGCAGAACCGTGTTGCCATCCAGCATCCGCTGCGTATCGGCGAGCGTCATCGGTTCGGGATACTTCAACGCCGCGTAGTGCGGGTTGCGCCTGCGCAATTCCCGCAGCCAATCACCCAGCTCCGTGTCGGCCCTGGCCAGGGCGTTTTCCAGTTCGCCGATCCCTTCTTTGTCCTGCTTGTTCGTTTCCCGCGAACGTTCCTTGATGAGTTGTGCAGTCAGTTGCGAAATGCGCTGCTGCAGTTCCTGTTTTTGTTTCAGCAAATCGGGTGCAGCGTTCTGGTCGACATCAACTTTGGCTTCGGCCAACAGATCGAGAAAGGCGCGAGCGCGTGCACGTTCGCTGTAGCGAAAGGCCTCGGCGCCAGCTTGTTCAGTCTTGCCTTTGCCCTGCAACCCAACGAGTAGGCCGAGTAACTTCTTGTACACATCGACCTTGTCCGCAAGGAAGCCGGCGCGATCCTCGGTGATACCAATTCGGCTTCGCACTCCCTCTATCGTTTCGATTGCTTGCCGATAGTATTGCGCGGCTTGTTCGAGGTTGCCTTGCTTTTCAAAGACGGCGGCCAGTCCGGCTAGCGCTTCCCAAACAACTTGCGGCGCCTGCGTTCGCTCGCCAATGGCCAACGCTCGGCGGTGAGCCTCCAGCGCTTCCACGTTGTCGAGCATTGAGAGGTGGATTCTCCCCAATTGATTCCACGCGTTGCCCTCTTGGACCGCGACGCCCGTCTCTTGTGCGATTTGCAGTGCCACTCTGGTCTGTTCGAGCGCTTGCGCGTGATGGCCGTTCTGCTGGTGAAGCGCCCCCAAACCGAGCCGCACACGTAATTCCATCACTTTGTTCGTAATGCTCTGCGCCACCGTCAAAGCCCGTTCCAATAGAGGCAGCGCTTCGGCATTGTTTGCCAGACCGTGGCTCGCGATATTGGTTAGCAGCGTAACCAGATTGCCTTTGTCGAGTGTCTGCGGATTGCTCGATATTTCCAAAGCCTGCCGGTAGTAGTTGAGGGCCTCTGGCACATCGCCCAAGCAGGCGTAGGCGACGCCGATGTTGCCAATGTGCCGGCCGACATTGCGCGATTTGATTTCGTTCCCCAAAGTCAATGCAGCTCTCGCGTGGAAAAGCGACTGCGCGCAATCATTCTGACGGTCATAGACGTACTGCAACTGACTGTGCACGTTCTCTTCCAGCGGCAGATTGCCAACCGCGGCGCTACCCCGGTACGCGGAGAGTAAATCGTCGAGAGCCAGGGAGAGATTGCCAGTCGCCGCCTCGGCGGCCCCCTTGATGTTCAAGCCATAGAGTCTAAGTTCGATTTTTTCGGGCTCGGTTGTTTCCTGCACGAGCGTCTGTGCCGCGTGCTCTGCGTCGGGGTAACGGCCCGAAGCAAATAGAGCCTGTGCTTTTGTCTTGTAAGCCTCCGACAAATGCGAGTCGAGAAGCAGCGCCTGCTCGCTAAATTCAATAGCTTGTTCATAGCCCGCTTTGCCGGCTTGTGCGTAACGAAGGTAGCCCAGTCCGTAGCGTGAGGCAGCAGTCTGGGGCAGTGATTGTATGAATGGCTCCACCTCTGGAAGCCGGTTGAGGGCTCGAGATGCATCTACCAGCGTTGTGTATGCGGGCACGAAATCCGGGAGTGCCTGCAAGCATTGTCTGTACTCTTCGATTGCCGCCGCCTGCTCCCCTCGCTCCCGCTGAATCAAACCGAGGCCAAAGTGCGCGTGCGCGTTGTTGAATGGCGGTGCAAGCTGTACCGTTAAGAACAATTGCGCTTGTTCCAAATCACCTCGACGTTGTGCCGCGTTGACTAGCTTTTCGTAGACGAGGGGAAAAGCGGGATCATCAACGATGAGGGCCTTGCTATCGGCAATCGCCCGTCCGTATTCTTTCTTGCCCAGCGCGTCCAGGATGTTGAGATAACGATTTGCGGTAGCCGTTGAAACAGAAGCTTGTTGGGCGACAGAGACAGCGGTTGGCTGCCAGAGCAGCACAGCCAACAGCAACCATTGAAGAATCCTCGAGTGGGTGGCCCTGTCACTCATAGCTTCGAAGGCTGAACGCGCGATGCGCCGAGATCGCAGCCGCGGCTCACCGCGCTGGTTAGTCGGGTGGGGCTGTTATCGCCAAGTCGAGAAGTCATACTTGATCCGTGCACGGAGTGGTTGGCGGGGATTAATCGAAAGCTGCTTGGTCAGTTCAATCTTTCCTGGCTGAACTTTCCACTTGCTGCGCGTCCCAAACGGACAAACGCCGCCCGGCGGGACAGGGCAAGGTTTGTCGAGAGAGAGGAAATGCTCTCCGCCCTCGATGAAGCTGGAAATAGTGGTCGCGCTGGACACGGCGATGGTTTCATCGACATTGACCACGCTTGAGCCGGCCAACCATTCCAGCTTGCGAGTGACGGTCAAATCGGCTCCGCGAACCGTTGCCGTCACGACCAATCTTTGCCCCATCTCGATAGTCACACCTTGCTCCGGAAGTTTGATCTTCAACTCTGCACTGGTTCCTTCAGTGGGCGCAATGGCTGATTCAATGCACTTGCTGTCGGTCGTGCAAATCCGGAAGGCGTCGTTCGTCGCATTCTCCAGTCCTTTACTATTTTTGAAGCTAAGCACCGCGCCGTAACGGCTGATGGTGATACTTTGGTTCAAGTTATCGGTAAAGGTCATAGACCCATCGAGATCTTGCGCCGCAGCGCATAGAGTGCCAAGTGCTATTGTGATTCCCATTACGAGCAAGTTTCTGATCTTCATTTTCTCCTCCTTATTGATTGACTGCCGGGCCGTCCTCACAAACCTAAATGAGAAATGGGTTGTAAGTAGGACGTCAGTCTTCTTGCCTCACACTGGCGGCTGTCATCAGCCGCTGTACGCCCTGAATGAAGCGCCAGTCTTCTTAGACTGTGGAAATAACATTAGGTGCAGCGCGAACGGCAAATCAAGCGGATGAAATCGGCGAGGTGGATTCGCACCCATCTATTGGCTGGCGATTCTGCGGCTGTTAATCCCGACGAATCGGGATTGTAAGTTCTCCCGATATATCGGGATTACCTGCGGAGCCAAATTCGACCAAGGCCGCTGGAGTTAGCTCCGGCGGCCTTTTCTCTTTGCCAACTTGTGGAAGGCGACTACGCTTGCGATTCGGAAAGAACTGTAAGACCGCTGACGTGAACGAAATGGCTTCCGTTATGCGTGACAAGTGGGGTAGCGTAGAGCATGGCGGTAGCCGCGATCCAACAGTCGGCTGTATCAATGTGATGACCGTCGCGCATAACTTGGCTTCGTATTTCAGCCCACACTTGGCAGAGACGGCGGTCCGAGTCAATCACTGTGTAGGGCTGCAGAAACGCAGAAAGTTCATCCCGTCGCTTCGCTCCCCAGTTGCGCAAGTTAGCCCAGAAATCCAATTCCGCGATAGTCATGAAAGAGAGGACCCCAAGTTTTCCATCGAGGTGCGGTTGGTAGCGATCCCGCGAGTGTCCTGCTTGAAGAGGTAAGACAGGACATCGGTATCGATTACAACTGAATCCATCAGCCAAGCATCCTCGTTGATTCATCCTGGCGAAGACTTCGCACGGTCCCAATTAGATCATCCACACTTTCTTCGTCAGGAAAGAATGAGCCAAGCCTGCGAACCTCGGCAAAATCGAGCGGACTCTTATGTTGTTCCGCGGCAAGCTGTTCGATTGTCTTTCGACAGCCAGCCTGGGAATCGCGAGCAGTCAGCAATTCAAGCAGACGGCGCTGCTCCTCCTGAGAAAGCGTCGCCGCATCTCGAATGATTTTATCGAGTGTAATATCAGCCATTGTCATCGCTCCTTTCGCCCAGGGCCCGCAGCAACGGACTCTGATCGCTTAACAAGAATATAACTCACGACCGATCCGTCCCGCCAGCAAGTCATAGAACGCTAACAAATCCTCGCGCTATTCGAGCCAGTGGCCATTACACGGCTGCTTCATTGTCGCCGAGATCCGCATAAGACGACAAAGTTAACGCGGCGTCTACAACGTAGACGACTCAGCCCTGAATGTCAGGGGTGACGTGTCCTACACATCTCAAGTGCGTAGCACCTACTGTGCCTTCACTCGACTTTGATTCGGATGAGCCACGTTAGGGAGATGGCCTTGTGTCCCTAGAAGTTGCTATGGCAGATGACAACGTCTGGCGAACTGAACTCTCTATTCGACGCTTTGGATCTTAAAAACAAAACTATAATTCTTTGTGGCGCCTTTGACTCCAAGCGGTAAGAACACGCCAATCGAGCGATCCTTGTATTCCCGCGAGGCGGGCCCGTCAGGCAACAATGGCCTTTGGATCCACTCTGTCTTCAGGCTGGAGTAAGAGAAATAATCTGAAGGCAGGATGAAATCGGAAAGTTTTGCCGCTGGCGGGATGATAGACGGGGCTTGAGATTCATCCCTCTGTATCAAGCGAACGCCACGGTGGATGACCCGGTGCGACTCGCTGTCCGTGTCTATGTAGGAGACTTGGTTCCAGTCCACCTTAATTGGAGCGTCAGTCTTATTGTAAAGCACGAACGCCATGCCTGCGGCTGAAACCGAGAAGGAAATCTGCAGGTCCGAATCTTCAAAGACTAAGTCCTTACTCTCCCCAGGCTTCAACATTGCAAGCCTGTACTGAGGCACATAAATGCTCGATTTAAGCGCGACTGAGAAACGCGCGACGTGATAATTAACAGAAACTAGCTCAGTTGATAGCTTGAGCGTCTCTCCTTTTCGGAGAATCTCAACGCGAATTTCTCTGACGTCCTGTTCAGCTCCAGTGTTGTCATAAGCAGTAACAAGGAACACGAGATTCTTCCAATCTCTGTCTGAGTTATTTGTGACAAGACCATCAAAAGGCGAGAGAGAGCCACCGTATTCCCTAATCCTCAAATCAGTTAAATCAAGTGTTCCACCCTCAAGTTTAAAGGACACTGGCTCATGTGTAGCTACGGTTTTATAAAAATCCCGGTCTTGGGCATTAACTAGTAGCGTGAAAGCCAGTGTGATAAGCAAAACAATTGAGGGCATGGCGGGTTCCTCCTTTTGAAAGCAGCAGCAAACGAAGCCGAAACAATCAACCGTTCAACTCGATATGTGTTTCGATCACGCTTAATGGCTGCTTCTTCAACTTCGATCTCGGTGCGGTCGATTCGCAGCTTCGTCGCTCTTCCTTTCAGCTTCTGGAAAAGCCAGTTCGCAACTACGCCGCTCACGACACCTACACCGAAGTCCAGACCAAGCACAACAACCTCAGCCCCAAATGTTTTGCCGGTGTAGGTCTTTTCAAACGTCAGCGTTGCTCCTCCTGGGAGGTTCCTGGTGGTGCCAGCCTTTAGCCTGTCAGATTCAATAATGTCAAAGGCCAACTGACGATCAAGTGTTTCGATTTCGACTTGCATTATTCTTCAAGCGAGCAGTGGCAAGGTGAACTTATACGCGGCTCTCTACAACCACTGCCTTGTGACCCGGATTATTACTATTGGGCTGGTCTGCCTCGGCTCGCGCCGAAACTTTCATCTGTTCATCCTGCCCAAGTTCGCCTGTTTGGTACGGTCGCCCTTGCCAACCGCAATTTCGACAACATGCTTGATACTGATGCATTATTCTTCCTCGCTTTCAGCCTTTATCTTATCACGTCGCGCCGGCAGGACCGGGTGGCACGTCGGCGCTCCGAGTATTCTGGAGACGCTTTCGGCGCTACAAGCAGAGCGCCTTGCTATTAAAGGCCAACGTGCTCGGACTCTGTTGTTCTCCTGATTTGATCTAGTCTTGTCAGTCTGCGTCTGCTTCGTTAGCTCACGCCGCGCCCACTGCGGATCTTTGCGGTTCTTCTAAGGTGCCGTACAATAATAAATCCTAAGCTCAGGTAAACCGAAGATTCAATCGCGGTAGTGAAGGGAGAGAAATGACTGACGACGTAAATGAGAAGGAAATAGAGAGAGCAGTAGAAGAGGGCTTTGTTGTCTTAGATGAAGCGAACCGCAGCGCTACGATCGCATTCGACCCGAGTGATCCGAAGCTTGAGGTTAAGCGCGCACTGGGCCTTAGAGCGGCTCTGGAACACGAAGGCTACAAGGTCCATGCGCCAGGATTAGACCGGCTGTATGGACGATCAGTTTCCCACTCGTCTTGAGGCTTGCCCATTAACGCGTCGTATTACAACAGTAGACTCGACACTTATATAGTCATCTGGACGATTGAGAAAAGATACCTTTGGGGACGAAACGGGAGAAGGATCATGGCTGCAAACCTGGAAGACCAATTGATTGATAAGGTGCGAGCGCTGCCGCCCAGCAAACAACAGGAAGCGCTACGACTGCTTGACACTCTTGCCAGTCAGCCTGGCTCCGAATCTCAAGGAACAGGTGACCAACGCAGACCCATTTGGGAGATTGTTGAAGAGGTCAACGCTGGGTTACCCGCAGACACTTGGGAAAACGTCCCGACCAACGGCTCGATTAATCTTGATCATTACCTCTACGGAGCACCGAAGCAGCAGGTGTGAGAATCGCATTCGTTGACACGCGCTACCTTGTCGATATCTAGTTCTAAACGTCCGCTGGTTCCCACACCGAAACTGTCGACACGCGATTGAAATCGCGGTCATGAGTCACTATGTCTGCAATACCCAGCCGCTGAGCGCAGGCGAGATTGATGGAGTCGTTAACAAAGAGGCCGTGAGCCCTGCGCAGTTTATGACTCTCCTCGATGTCGGCTTCGGTGACCTCCGCAATCACAAATGGAAGTTGGAGCAACTTCTCAACCTCAGCGATGTAATCAGTCAAGGTGCTAATGAGGGCTGGATTTGCTTTCAGTTTGTTTAGCGTTTTGCCGGGTGTGACCAGGCCTTTGATCGCAGCCTCAATCAGCATTTGGCGATGCAGAACCTCAGCGATGATGATCGTTGTCAGGTACGCTTGAACTTCTTCGTTGGCTACGCGCTGGAGGAAGCCTTTGCAATCAGCCGATGTTCCCGCGATGTGATAGAGGAGAATGTTGGCGTCAACCAGGCACGTCGAATTCGCCGGGAGCAACTTAATATCCACTGAATTCTTCGTCCTCAGCCAGTTGTGCGAGAGTGACTCGATCCAGTCCCTTGATAGCGCCGAAGGTTTCTTCAACGATGGACAGCGCTCTTTGCTTGCGAGCTAGCTCTGGCGCTAACGGTTCATTTTTCTCAACTTCTTCCAAGAGCTGCGCGGCTAAACGCCGCCGCTGCTCAAGTGGAAGTTGCCGCGCTGCTTCTAATACGCTTTGTAAGTTTCGGCTCATTGGGTGCCTCGTTTGTTAGCCGGAGAATAGCAGATCGCTGAATAATATCCCAGATGCGTCACTATTCATCGCGGTGCGCGTTAATCCAGGCGCGTTCGCGTTCGTGGGTTCTGTAAGCCGGTTGGGCGTCGCCATTGGAGTCAAGCCCGTCAAGCGCGGCGCGTAAGAGTTGCTGTTCTTTCGCCGGAAGTTTTCTTGCTTCTTCAATTATTTGCTCTAGTGTTGCCATGTTCCCAGCCTCTCTGAGTCGCTCTGATGCTTCAGTCTACCATCTCTGTAACTTTGCTCGTAAGTAAGGCAGCGGCGTCGAGTTCTCTAGCCCTGCCCTTGCTGAGTTTCAGCGTCAGATTCTGTGTGCGATATACTCTGAATCATGGAACAGCAGGAACTAATCGACAGAATCAAGAGACTACCTCATGATCGCATCGCTGAGGTTGCTGAGTTTGTTGAATCTCTGGAGCGTGAGCATAGTCGCGATGGAATAAGTCTTCATCAGGCACTCACCGATTACGCGACTCAACACGCGGGAACCCCTGCCGATGTTGATCCTAACCTCGAGTCCGCGGCGACCGATCACCTGTTCCAACAAGAGTCTGAACAATGAACGGAGCGACAGTTACTAAACTTCAAGCGAAATAGCCACCTGTGGTTATTTTCTTGCGCGACCAAAAAACGAATTTTTGGAAGAGTTTTTGCCGTCGTTCCTTCAGGCCGCTTGGCCAGTGGTCGCGGCCAGTTCATCACAATCCGGTTGTCCCGGCAGTACCCAATGCCTTAGAAGTGCCTTTCGCCCAATCTCCCATTGGTCCTTACTGTGCAATCGCGGCAACCAGGGCGTGGGCAAACGTTGCGTGAACATTTGCGAATTCTGACTTCAGTCCCGCAGCACCGGTCGTTCATCTTGTTCAGGAATTGCACCAATACCGTCGGGCCTTAAATGACGTGTGGGTTGCTGCTCCGGTTTGCTTTCCCCTGCTTACGAAGGTCTACTATTAGCGGCAACCATGATGCCTTTTGGTCAATCACCGTCATCGTCTGTTCCGTTGCTCTCAAGACGTCAGCAAACGCGCAGGCCATTGCCGGATCAGTTATCACTTCTCTCGCTAATCCTGGTAGAAGGTCCTTGCAGAACATTTTCCGTCCATGACTGACACCGCATTTCGAGACCTCGAGAGTCAAGGCTCCGTCAAGATCCGCCGGCGGCGCTGGGTCCACCTGGCGGCCATCTGGGGAATCTGGACCTTCATTGGCATCGTCTTTACGCTCCAGGGTTACTTCACTTCCTATCGCTCCGAGCGACCCATGCCATTGACGGAATCGCTCTACCTCCAGATGACCTGGTCGTACGTTTGGGCACTGGGCACGCCGCTGGTGTTGTGGGCGTCGGCTCGATTACCGATCGAGAGAAGCAATTGGATAAAGAGCGCCCTGCTGCACGTTCCGATAAAGCATTGTTCTGAGCGTAGTCTTGACGGCGTTGGCACGCGTAGTTATCTGGCTAATTTTTGGCTACCGCATAGGAAGGCCCCTGACCTTTGAAAGCATCACCAATTTTGTGGTCGGCAATTTCAGCGAGGCCATCGGCGTCTACATGCTGATAGCTCTGTCGAGTTATGCATATAGCTATTACCGTAGCTATCGGGAAGGTCAGGTGAGAACTGTGCAGCTTGAGGCGCAGCTATCACATGCCCAACTGCCGCGTGCTCCTCTCGACGCTGCCGGGCCGGAGCCTTGACGCTATCCAGCGCCGCCAATGGCCCGAGATGACCTTGCAACCGCTGACGGTGCCGGAGCGCAAGGAACTGCTCGCAAAATTTCTCCAACAATTCAGTAAGAAATTGACGGCGTCACAAACCGAACGGATCGTGTCCGCGGAACAAACCGCCAACCCGCTATATCTGGGCACGCTTCTGGATGAGTTGCGCCAATTCGGGAGTTATGAGCTTTTCGAACAGAGGCTGACCTGGTATTTAGAGACAACCGATCTTCGCGAGCTCTTCGAGAGAGTGCTGACTCGGTGGGAGGAAGACTTTGGGGGAGAAACGGATCTGGTTGGTGACAGCCTTTCGTTGATCTGGGCCTCCCGGTTTGGTCTCTCCGAGGCGGAACTCTTATGCGTGTTGGGACCAGATGACCAGCCGCTGCCGCGCGCTAAATGGACCCCGATCTTCCTGGCTACCGGCTACAACCTCGTCATACGCGGCGGTCTTCTGAATTTCGGGCACCAGTATTTGCGAGATGCGGTCCACGAAGCTTATTTCCCAACCGAGACGCACGAGCGGCAAGTGCGTCTTCGGTTGGCGAGCTATTTCGACCGCGGTGCGGAACTCACAGATCGGAAACTTGATGAAGAGCCGTGGCTGCTGCACGAGGCCGCGGCTTGGGAACAACAGAAGAAACTCCTCGCTGGAATACCAATCTTCGTCAAGCTCCGCTCGAAGGAACGATGGAAATGGGAGCTTCATAGATACTGGGTCGCCTTATCGTCGCGATACGATCCCTGCGATGCTTACTGTGAAGCGCTGATACACTGGGAAAGCGGTGTCTCCTCCCATAATGACCTGCCGGTTACCTTGAACGAACTAGCTACATCCATTACGAACGAGCCGAACAGAGCGCCGCGGAGCCGTTGATTCGGCGGGCGCTTAGCATTGACGAGTCCAGCTACGGCCCGGACCATCCCAACGTCTCCAGAGACCTCAACAACCTGACGCAGTTGCTCCAGGCCACGAACCGCCTGACGGAGGCCGAGCCGTTGATTCGGCGGGCGCTGGCTATTGACGAACAGAGCTACGGCCCGGAGCATCCCAAAGTCGCCATAGACCTCAACTACCTAGTGTCCTGTCTCTAAAGTTCGCTGACAAAATCTGGCAACACTTGCGAGGATCTCATCAGCAGTTTTGGTCCAAATGAACGGCTTTGGTGCTTCGTTGTGAAGGTCGATGTAGTTGCGAATGGTG
>JBOGOU010000580.1:0-1463 GCA_050748205.1 Pyrinomonadaceae bacterium
GCATTCGTTCGCTCGCTGCCATCTCCCACCATCACCAACCTGGCCTTGATATTCTTTTTCAGCACGCGCGCGAGAATCTCAACGCAGTCAACCGGCCGTTTGACGGGGCGAAAGTTTGAGACGTGAACCAACAACGGTTCTCCATCGGGAGACAGTTTCTGGCGCAATTCAGTAACCGGGCGTCGGGTGTAGTCGGAAGGGCAAACAAAGTTTGGAATGACTGTGATGTTCTCAAACTGGAAGATCTCTCTTGTAGCCTCCTTCAGATAATTAGAGATGGCCGTCACGCCATCTGATTGCGCGATGCCGTAGCGAGTGATCGGCAAGTAGGAACGGTCGGCTCCGACAAGTGTAATGTCGGTTCCGTGAAGTGTTGTGATGACCGGCAGGCGCCTACCTGGTTTCAAAGACTCGCGAGCAAGTATGGCGCTAATTGAGTGAGGGATAGCGTAGTGAACGTGCAGCAGATCGAGGTTCTCGCTCTCTGCTACCTTCGCCATTTTCGTTGCCAGTGCCAGTGTATAGGGCTGATGTTCGAAAAGTGGGTAAGACATCATTTCGACTTCATGAAACCGCACGCGCTCATTGAGTTCGGTCAGGCGTGTTGGCAACGAGGACGCGATGAAATGCACGGAATGTCCCCGCTCCGCCAACTCCTTTCCCAATTCAGAGCCGACGATCCCACTCCCGCCGTAAGTTGGATAGACCGTAATGCCGATTTTCATAACTTTGTTAGTGGTCAGTTGTCAGTGGCAGTGGTCTGTTCGCAGAGCTGACGTTCGGTTTCTCGTTTTCGCGTGACATATTGCCTCATAGGATCGAGCATTCCCAGCTAAAGATCAAAGGTCGCGCAGAGGGTAGCTCCACTGACCACTGACCACTGGTTACTGACCGCTGAAGACGCATCACTGACCACGGACAACTGACAACGGAGCAGAAAAAAAGGAGAGGCAAGCGACCCTCGCAATCGCCTGCCTCTATCTCAACTTGTCTCACCTCTTGTGAGGCGGGGGCAAGTGAGGGCACGGAGTATATGCCCGCTTCCAGGGTTTGGCAACAACTCTTGCTAGCGCTTTTGAGGGTTTTTGCACCAACAAATTCATCCCCTCCCAGAACTCCCCCTCCCTCACTGCGCTTAATCAGCAAACGGGTTATAATAGCTACGTATTACGTCATTCTGTGATTATTTTCGCATCTAACAAAGCGAACAGATGGAGATCAAAAATGCCGAAGATTAGTGATATTGAAGAGACGCCGAACCCAAACGCCGTCAAGTTTATTCTCCGCGAGGCCGTAAGCAACGGTACTGTGCACTCTTACAGTTCCGCCGGCCAGGCTCAGGACGATCCTCTCGCGCAGGCACTCTTTGATGTGGGCCACGTAGTTTCCGTTTTTTACATGGACCGCATGATCACCGTCGAAAAAGATGACGAGGGCGACTGGGATGATCTGCTTCCGACGCT
>JBOGOU010000581.1:0-9398 GCA_050748205.1 Pyrinomonadaceae bacterium
ATCAAGGCCGGATCACAATCCGGCCTTTCGGTTCTTTAGCCTGCCTACAGACACAATGACAGATCAAGATCGAAGGTAAGCTTAGAGAAGTGCACGCAACCTATCTTTAACGATCGCTTCTTTTGGACTTCTTGAACCGCCCTGTAACCACGACCGCACTTTCTTCAACGTAACCGTGTGAGTGATAGCAGTCCGAATTTCAACTTCAAGATTTGTCAGATCCCCAGGCTCAAAATGATGCTGCCTGAACGTACTTACAGCTAATACCGCCGTCTCATACAAACTCCCGGCCTCGATCTCGACTGAGTGCCGAAACCCCTCCAGATCGACGTAAGAAACCCGACATGCCGCCATTTCCGCGCGAGAATATCATTTTCGGATATTTTCGCCAATTGGTCGAAGCCTCCCTCATCTACCTTTATGCCCTCCAGATACGGCACCTTCGCCGAGAACGCAGACAGCTTCCTCCCTTAACTGTCCGCAACCGCGAACAGCGCGGCTTTCTCACCCAGATCCCCTCTCTTTAGTTGGCGGTTTGATACCCACTTTTAAACCCTTTCTTTTAACCAGATCGCCCACAAAACACCAGTCTAATCGGCCCTAGACGCATTAGCTCCAAATGGCACACGACATGCTATTAGCCCAGTTGCCTGACTTACTCAGGCGAGCTTTGTGTTCTCAAACACTCCCAGCCGGGCGCCTACAAATCATGTCTGCTAATCACCATCCCAGCGAAGTCACCGAACCTATCGGCAACTTCGACATCAACAAGATCGCAGAGCATCTAAGCGTTCACAGATCAACGGTCGAACGCCTACTTCATTGCGGCGAATTTGGTAAAGACTGGTGGCGAATCGGAAGGAAAATAGTGATCCCCAAAGAGAATGTATTTGCCTATGAAAGGCGCGAACGGGAAAAACGCGCGTGAGTCCGTAAAACGGTCCCCAAGCTTGTACAACCCTGACATCTGAGTTGATTCGTTCTGCAAAGATGATCCAAAAGCTTTCCTTTCCTGACATCGTACAGCTGATCGAAGAAAAGTACGGAATAGAACTACGACGCTTACAGGGTGGGGACGCCTTTTTCGAGATGAGAGAAATGGTCAATGCTTTCAAGCACCGGCAAGGAGTGATTGATTTCCGAGACCGGCCTGTGGAAGACTTCAGGTTTCCTGAACACTATCAAGCAGACGTAGACAGAGCCTATCAATTCATTGACTCAGCCTTCGCTTTTATCGAAGCATTATGGCAAGCAACCGATCGACAGCCGACGCTCTCAACGAATTCCGCCCGCGCATCCTAGCCGTAGGTCAACAGCCACGTTGGTTCGCATTTCCTTGTTCTTTTTTTCATTGACACCCGTCGTGCGGGTAATAGGGATCTGTGTTGCAATTAGACTTTGTGGCACAGATAATGCCAAGGACCGAGCGTGCTTAATGCACGACCGCTTCCTCACGTCCGTCCGGCTAATTAGGGCTCAGTCGCTCCGGGTAGGTTGAAACTATTGCTTCTACCATTTCACTCCGAACGATGTAGTTATGAGGCTCACGTTCAAAGCGGTCTACTGATTCGGCGATCCTTAGATGACCTGTCAATCTAGCAGCGATCGGATACTTCCAATCCTCGCCCAAAAAAGTCTGGCCTGCGCCAGATGAAACGTTCAAAACGAATTCATCCCGATCAGTACTCAACTGTGGAGCCGCCTCCTGAATACGGGAATCAGCTAGTACATCCAATAACCACGAACCGGCCGCCGCGAAGGGAATCGATATCAAGCAATCACACGACAACATATACGTTAGAAGGCGCACCGACAGCGTAAATCGGAAACTCCAAAGAGGCCGATTATTTGTCAAAACAGGTCTCGCTGGATCTTCCATCAGGAAGGTCACAACGCGACTGGCTTCCCACTCACGCCCGTCTTGTATCGTTTGTTGAATCTTTTCGACACTTGGAACAGCTAAGACTTGACCCTCCATAGTCTCCAGAATGTGCGGGTAAATTCGTTCTAACAAAACCTCATCCATCTCCACCCGGGCCTGCGGATCCATCAAGAAAATGATTCCCCGTTCATGATCAGGAATTCTTATTACCCGCCCGATCTGCGGCTCGCTTGCGTCCTGCAGGTGAGGAACCCACGATTCGGTCTTCTCCTCTAAACGCTTCCTAAGCTCCTCGTATGCCCAGTGCTCTTTCTTTCTTTTCATGACCATTCAATCGGATTTTCCATTTACACCAGAACTTCCAAAGGAAACGGGTGAGGCCCTCCCACAAAACTCACCCTTGGGCTACGTGTCCTCACCCCACTCAACCAATTCGGCCACCAAGGCGGCGGGCTCGCTCGCATGTTATTCAGCTTGTTCAAGACGAAACCTTCGTCATTTTTCTGTGCGGTTTATGACAAAGCGCGGACGCTCGACGAATTCCTCGAGCGCCTGGTCCACGAAGCGAGCGCCAACTTCAGCAGGGGTTTCTCCATAAATTTCCAACTCAGCTACACGATCAAGCAGGTACAGCGATTGGTTAGACAGGCTGTGGTTGATCGTGTCTTCGTATTTACCGTCGCCGTGAAAGTCAGTTTTAGGAAGCTGCAGCGCTACCAGTTCTTCATCCGTCATGTGCTCCATCTTTGCGCTTCTTTCTTGAAGCGTCATCGTCGGGGGTTCCATGTTGCGCTGGATAAATCCCTTGAGCGCCCGATCCACGAAACGGGCGCCAACTTCAGCAGAGCTCTCTCCATAGATCCCGAGCTCGGATAACTGCTCAAGTAGGTCCAACGAACGTCTGGACAAAGCGTAGTTAATCGTGTCTTCGTATCGGTCGTCGTGAAAGTCAATTATATGAATCGCTTTAGCTTCCTCCTCACTGAGGGCTGAGAGGCCCATTTGAGATTCTCTTAGTTTTTGCAGGGCTAGTGCCCTGTCCGTAGCTTTCGGGCCTTCGTGTCTAATGATTCGTTTCATGTTTGCCTGATCGCTTCACCGTCTTCTTCCGCGGCGCAGCTTTGTGCCTCCCTGAGACAGGTTGCTTGTCGAATTCATAAGACTTCCTCGAGATTAAAAGAGAGCTGATATCGCACCAACTTAACGTTGGGCAGGCCTCTCGCTGCAAAGACTACTCGTGAGTCAAAGTTAGATGCTACAAGGATTCCACGCACGTTTGGCTCGGACGCTGAAAGACAACCCATGTATCCTAACAACTGTCCCAGCGCACCATCCTTTCCCTTGCCGGCTTTCAATTCAATAACCACTAGGCGACTCTCCCTGTCTCTGGCTAATAGATCGATTTTGCCAGCCTCGGTTTGGTGCTCTACCCCATTTTCGACAAGGATGAGACCACTTTCGATTTCACTTACTCTCGTCGCCAAATACGAGTGTAAATCTCTCTCCAAAGACAAACTGGCTTCAATGGACTCTTCAACTTCGGCCTCAATCGGATCTCCATTAGCCGCTTCACGCTCGTTGGAAGAAATCCCCGGCACTACTATCTCCCCGGTTTTTATCTTGGATTTGTACCAAGCGTAATGAGTTTTTTTCCATTTGCTAGTAGGGAAATGTTGTCGTACCAAGGACGTGAGTTTCTCGTAAGAAGGAAATTGTCCTTCACTCACGCAAGCGTCAATGACGAGCTCCTTGATTGTGCGGTAATCACTCATTCCAGCCCTCCCAGCGAACTACCTTCAGACGGCTCCATTTCAGGCTACTTTGGAGGCATAGTCCACTCCATTTGTATGAGAACCCTAGATTAATATCTCCTATCCTTGCATAAGACTCAATCTTCGTTCCGGATTTAGGATCCTATTGGTCGCACTATTACGCTGGCACAATTTCAAGGGTGAGCGATAGCATCTCAAGTCATGAGTCTCGGTCCATACCTTGGAGAAGTTTATCGAATCGCCGAGGAGCTTCGTGACGAAGTTCCAGATGACGACGTTGACGCCATCTATCTCGAATTAAAACGACTAGGCTATGAGGGCTGGTCCAATTGGAAATCAAGTAACCGCGCTGAGGTGTTATGTACGTCGAATCCACATCAGTACAGCGCGCTCGAAATTGAAACTATTTAAGACACACCAGCAGACGTTCGCACCCTTTCCATTTGCTCCCCAATGGCGACCTAGCGTAAGATTACGCCTCCGAGCAGTTCTAATTTTTTTAAGGTTTGAAATAGGCGCGTAGCTCAGTTGGTAGAGCGTTGCCTCGACACGGCAAAGGTCTGGGGTTCGAGCCCCCACGCGCCTACCAGAAAAATCTGGCGGCTTGTACAGCAGAGAACCCAATGCTAACCCACCCGACCAATTACCCGACCAATTCGGTGAGGATTCTGAGGAATAGGCAGCAACTGAGGAATGCCACTTTATGTCATTTGCTCAATGTTTTTGAAATGCTGAGATTTTCGAGGACCGAAAACCTGCCAAGCGCTACCGTGTCAAGGTAGTGCTCTACCCCTGAGCTACGCGCCTACAACTGTTTTCAATGCAGTCACTTCGGAGTACCTAACGAGTGACGCCCGAAAGTAACAAAGCCTCTATTTGCTGTCAAGCTAACAAGACTCAGAGGCGGTGTCCCGTTTGAGTTGGTCGGTGGAAACAAAACGATCCACGAAACCACAGCAAAGAACACGAACTTGTTTAGTGATACTTCGTGATCCTTCGTGATGCTTCGTGGATCATTTTGGATCCGCGCGCCTACCTCAAGGGACCTCAAGAAAATGAATTTACGATTATCCTCTCGCAGGTCGTGGGCAGTTCTCACTGAGCAGAATTTCCAGTAGTGGCCTAAGTTGTTATGAGATCTCTGTGTCCTCTGTGCCTCCGTGGTGAATATGCTTAGCAAAACATTCACCACGGAGACACGGAGACCACGGGAGAAATTGAAATTAGGCCACTACCGAATTTCCTAATTGTGTCATTTCTGATCAGCGTTTATCCGCGAAAATCTGAATCTGATTTTCTCTGCTTGGCACCTTCGCCTTGCTGACCAACCCAAATGACTCAGACATTCGCAGCTCCTGCCGCAAGCCGGTCCCACTCCTCATACAACGACTGCAAAACTTTCTCCGTCTCCAGGTACTCATTGTTGAGCTGAATTAGGCGGCTTGCGTCTCTCGCGACTTCAGGCTCGCCCATCTGTTGGGAAATCTCCTTCAACTTGCTCTCGGTCTGCGCGATCTCCGCCTCCAGGCTTTCCGGAGTGCGCGCCTCGGATTTTTTCTTCTTAATGACTTTGACAGAGGGTTTTGCCGGTGCCGCCTTTCCCCTTTGCTTTGCTTGCTCGGACTTAGGAGAGATGCCTCCCTTATCTTCCTTCGTTGAACGGGTCCTTACACCATCAGTCCTCACGAAATTGCTAGCCAACACATTACTCATCACGGGCGGAACCTCTCCCTTTGACAGATATGCCGCACGCCAATCGTGATACTCCGTGTAGTCGCCGTCGTAGTGCTCGGCATTCCCTTCCCCATCGAGCGCAAGAATCTGCGTGGCAACCCGGTCGAGGAAATAGCGGTCGTGGCTGATTGTGATGATCGTGCCCTCGTAAGCGTCCAGGGCCTCTTCCAATGCCTCGCGAGACGGAATGTCGAGATGATTGGTTGGCTCATCGAGCACCAGTACATTGACACGAGAATATATCAACTTCGCCAGAGCGAGACGTCCTTTCTCGCCGCCCGAAAGATCCTGAACCTTCTTATAAACATCATCACCGGTGAAAAGAAACTTGGCGAGAAATGAGCGCAGCTCTCCAGCAGTTGCGCTGGCCGGAGCCACGCGACGAAGTTCCATGATGATCTCGTTTCGGTCGTCGAGATCCTCGAGTTGTTGCGCGTAGTAGCCGATCTGAACCTTGGTGCCCCACTGCAGCTCACCTGACAGCGTGGGAATCTTCTTAAGAATCGTTTTCAGAAAAGTGGTTTTGCCGGATCCGTTCGGACCGATGATTCCCAGACACTCACCGCGGCGGAGAATAAACGAGATGTCGCGGGCGAGCGTTTTGTCCCGGTAGCCGATTGTCGCCTGAGTCACAGTCAGCACGTGGTTACCGGTGCGCTCGATCGACCGTAAACGAAAGTCCCCTGAAGACTGATCCGATCGCACCGCGTCGATGCGTTGAAGTTTCTCGAGCATCTTTCGACGCGATTTAGCCTGCTTCGTCTTCTGCCCGGCGATATTTCGTCGAATAAACTCTTCGGTTTTGGCAATCAATTGTTGTTGATTGTCGTAAGCGCGCCTTTGTGATTCGCGGCGTTCTTCGCGTTCAACCAAATAGTCGGAATAGTTCCCCGTGTAGCTGGAAGCCTTACCGATTTCAAGATCGATGATGCGATTGCAAGCACGATCCAAAAAATAACGATCGTGACTTATGATGACAAACGCAGCGGCGTAGGTCTGCAAAAACTCTTCGAGCCACTCGACTGCGGCTACATCGAGATGATTTGTAGGCTCATCGAGCAAAAGCACGTCTGGTTCGGCAAGCAGCAAGCGAGAGAGGCCCAGCCGGTTTTGTTGACCGCCAGAAAGCTTTTCAGTTTCGAGGGACCAGGAGTCTCGTTCGAAACCGAGTCCGAGCAGAATTGCCTCGGCCTTGGCCGCATACTCAAACCCACCTTCACGCTCAAACTCGTGCTGCAAATCGCTGTACCGTTCCAGGACCTTTTCGAGATCGGCGCCCGCCTCTGCCATGCGGTGCTCGAGCTCGTGCATCTCGTGCTCGATCTGTTGCAATCGCCCGAAAGCCGCAAGCGCGGACTCGTGCACCGTCGTGCCCGACTCGAAGTGTACATGTTGCGCAAGCAAGCCCAACCTGACGCCTCGGGCGCGCACTACGTCTCCGCGGTCTGCACTCTCCTCACCGCTGACGAGGCGGAAGACTGTGGTCTTGCCGGCGCCGTTACGGCCCACGAGCCCTACATGTTCTCCGGGATTGATCTGCAGCGATGCGCCACGCAGGACGTCCTGTGTGCCGTAGGACTTGTAGACATCTGAAAGACGAAACAGCATTGGGCGTGGCACAGACCTTTGCGCCGGGCTCAGTGCGGGCAGGATGCCCGCGCTCCAGTTGGACGCACGAAGCGGGCGCGGGCTATGTCAAGCCGCCCGCACCCGCCTAGGATAACAACTTAATCAATACCGCGGTTCGAGCAACTACTTTGCCGAACCGTTAGCCTTTGGGCTACCGCTGGCCGCTGAAGGCGCAGCCGAATTGGAACTCTGTCCCGGGCTTGCGCTTGTCTGCTGGGCAGCGGCTGGCGACGTCGCCGGGCTGGCCGAAGCCGGGCGCAGGCCAAGGTTGCTGGGATTCGAAAGCATGTTGGCGGCCAGGTTGTTGATGATCTTTGCCTCGTTCATCGCCACTTCAAGCAACGCGGCATTCAGAATTTCCTTCCGTTGATTTGTCAAAGCCTGAGTGATCTGCTGTCGCACGCCGGGGCTTTCCAACGTTAGATTTTCAGTCTGCAACCGCTTCTCTGCCAGCTTGAAAACATACCAGCGGCCATTGACCTGTTTTGGTTCCGTGAAGTCGCCAACTTGCATGGGTCCCATCAGCAGGTCCATGACCTCCTTCGGCAAACCCGCTTGCTTCATTCCGTCCTCGCTAAAGAAGCCGATATCTCCACCACGAACCAGACTGTTGGCATCTTCGCTCTTCGAGCGGGCCACTGTCGCGAAGTCGGCGCCGCCTTTGAGCTGTTGATACAGATTATCAATCTTCAACTTCGCCTCTGCGTCATTCTTCGCATCATTAGCGGGTAAGATCCCCTGAGCGGCGTTATCCGCGGGATCCACAATGATCACGGCCAGGGCGGCGCCGCGTGCGCTAACAAACTGTTGCCGATTGCTGTTGTAGAAATCTTCCACCTCTTTGTCATTGACTGCGATCTTCGAGCTGTATTTATCCTGAAGATTCTTTATGGCTATGTCCTTGCGTGCCTCTTCTCGCAAAGATTCCATGGTTAGGTTTTGTTCCTTTAGATTCTTTTGAAAATCATCGTCAGTCATTCCCTTCTGCTGTTTCTGCTGATTGATAAGAGTCGAAACCTGATCCTCGCTCGGCAAAAGCTTCTCACGCTCGGCGCGCTGAAACAACACTTCTCTTTGCATGAGGCTGCCTAATATCTGAAGACGCGCTTGGGCGAGCTCGAGTTGCGACAGTTGCGATTGCTTGCCTGCGGCCTGCTGGTTTAGCGCTCGCTCGACCTCTGCCAGCATGATGTTCTTGCCGTTCACGGTGGCCGCAACTGTATTGTCCTTCGCGTCCGCGCCCCCACCCGAGGCACAGGCGCCGGCTGCGAGCGCCATGAGCGCCAGAAGCGTGAATGTGATAACTATTTTCGCGGTTTTCTGCACTTTAAACTGCTCCTTTACAACTAGCTATGATGGTCGGGGAGTTCATGGCTGCTTGACGATCTAGAAATTGGTTTGCTATAAGTTTTGATTCACGATCTCGACGATCTGATGAACCGTATATCAAATAGAACATAATTCAACTGAATTAAGAGTTCCTGGAGGTTTCATAAAAGTAATGGCTAAACGCTGCGAAGTCTGTGGAAAAGGCCCTCAGTTTGGCAACAATGTATCCCATGCAAATAATCGGACGCCCCGGAGATTTAATCCAAACCTGCAATCGATTAGAGTACAACTTCCGCGTGGCGGCGCCGCGCGCATGAACGTTTGTACAAACTGCATTAAGGCGGGCAAGGTCTCCAAAGCCGCCTAAACCACTCGTTTGAAACTCTCAAAGAACGCTTGTTTGAGATCTATCCGCCGCGAGCCTCCGTCATTCTCCCGCTAGCGCTATAACCTCTATTTCGACTCTGGCATTGCGCGGTAGACCCGCTGCCTGCACCGTGGCTCGAGCTGGCGGATCAACCTTGAAGAACTTCGCGTAAACCTCGTTCATGGAGGCGAACTCTTCCATGTCGGCCAGGAAGACGGTGGTTTTCACGACCTGATCCAAGCCGCTTCCGGCTGCCTCAAGAACCGCAGTCAAGTTTTTCAGCACCTGCTCGGTTTGTTCTCGGATCCCGCCGACGACGAGTTGACCTGTCTGGGGATCGATCGGTATCTGACCCGAAGCGTAAACAAAACCCCTTGTTTTAACGGCCTGCGAATAGGGACCGATTGCCTGTGGAGCTTGCTCGGTCTGAATAATCTGCTTCACGGTTCAGGACTGCCTCAAACTCGATCTCCAAAGCAAAGGCGGGATTTTAACAGAAAGGTTCAGCGAAGAGCAAAGCGACCCAATGGTCCGTGGGGATCGGGGGCAGTAGCTCGCGGTAGTAGCTCCGGGCAGTAGCTCCGGGCAGTAGCTCGGGGCCGTAGCCCGACTGTTAAGGAGGGCTCAGGAAACTCCAGCGTCACGTTTACGGATCTTGAGGAGCCCTCCTTGACAGTCGGGCTAC
>JBOGOU010000582.1:0-11597 GCA_050748205.1 Pyrinomonadaceae bacterium
GGTTCGCCTTACTCGAGGGTTACAGTGCAGGTTGAATGGCAGCATCCATTGGCTACCGCAAATGGTTCTGTGCGTCGAGTGCTCCAGAAAGGTTGAGTGCAATGGACCCTGGCATCTAACTTGCAAACAGTCGTTTCCAAACGGGACAAACCGGGATTAATGTTGAGCCTTAGCCCCCTTTTGCAGATCTATTTAACACGCGTAAGTCCGCGGCTGATTTCGGACTAGCACTCCCGCCCTAGTCCCGTGAATACCGACCCGCTACCGTTTGTTAGTCCCAAGTTGCAATAAGCCTCGATAGCAGGCAGAATAATTCCGCTTCGAACCTTTCCGGAACCTTCACACACCGGGGAATTGCCGATTAACTCGTAAGAGGTGAAAACCACATGAGTACCGATAAAGATGCTGGCAACGCAGTTCGAGGCTCATTACGACTCGCGCCAAATTGCGTCGAGCTTGAACAGCAGAAGGCCAAATTGCCACGGCAGTTTGTTAACTTCACTTTTTATCGGGCACGACCTGACTGGCGACTATTGTCAGACGGTGACAAGCAAAGTTGTAAGGAAGAGTTTGTTAAGGCGGTCGACGAATTTCGCCCGCAACTGCTGATCCACAGTTACTCCACAGTGGGTCTGCGGACAAACGTTGACTTCATGATCTGGCGCATCGGTTACGAAATCGAACCTTTGCAGGACATGACCGCGAGACTGAACGGCACAGAGATGGCGAAGTATATAGAACCCGCCCAATCATTTCTTTCCATGACCAAGCGCTCGATGTACATCGACAAGGACAACCCTGAGCACGTTGAGGATCGACTGCACATCGTTCCCGGTAAATCTGACTATCTCTTTGTTTACCCCTTCGTCAAAACTCGGGAATGGTATTCGCGCACTGCTGACCAGCGTCAGGAAATGATGGACGAGCATATCCGTATTGGCACGAAATACAGATCCGTCAAACTCCACACCACTTACTCGTTCGGACTTGACGACCAGGAGTTTGTAGTCGCCTTTGAGACTGATCACCCCGCAGACTTTCTGGATCTCGTTCAGGAGTTAAGAGAAACAAAAGCCAGCTCCTACACACTGCGTGATACGCCGATGTTCACCTGCCGGCAACGCAGTCTGGCGGATTGTCTCGCTGCCTTAGGCTGAAGCGCTTGTTGTGTGACCAACTTAGCTGAGTGCATTCCCGGCCTCAACTGTGAAAGGCATTCAACTCAAGAGAAAAGATTCAAGTCTGGGAAGCTCACAGGTCGGGAAGGTGGGCTTGCCCCCGCCTCAAGTTGGAACAGCCTTCAGCATCACAGGAGAACTCTCAGATTTGAGTGATTTTCTGCTGAGATGAAGGGCATTCAAACTTGAGGCGGGGGCAAACCACACCTTCCTGACTTGCAAATTACCGTAGATCCTTTGTTAATTTTTTACTCGGTCTCTACAGCGTGGTGGTACTGACCTCAGGGGACCGCGGCGAGAGTGATGACGGGCTTTTACTTTGGCTGGATTCGCAGTACGAAATTGCAGAACGCAATTTTCTGATCGGGCAGAACTTCGGTTCGTTCCTCTCGCGGAAGCTCGCGCCCGCTAACCATGGTGGGATTGCGCCCCTTAGGAGTTAGCCAGTAGCGGCCATCATTCTCGCGCGTGAGTAGCGCGTGGACGCGGCTAACTTCCGGATCACCTTTCAAGGGCAGGTCAACGGTGATGGTTCTACTGCCTCGACCGATCGTAATTTCGGGCTTGGTAATAGGCACTACTGCTTCGCGCACTCCCTCTCGCCAAATCTCCACTGAGTAGAGTTCGACCAGACGCGGCCGAACAAGCGTCTGCTCGCTTTCCGCGCCCTCCATGGTTTCGCGGATCGTGTCGTTTGGGTTAAAGCTTTGCAGATTAGAATGTGATGAGTCCAGACGAGGCGTAACCATCGTGTGTCCGCTTTCGGTCTCATCCCAAACCGCCTGGACGCGAAACTCACCCTTGTTGAGTGTGCCGTCAACTCGCAGTTCCACGGCAAAGGACTTGGCCGCAAGCTGGGTTGAGCCGCTCAGCTCACGAGCTCTCTCCGAAAGGACGTGAAACAGCCCTTGCTCGAGTCCACGTCGCTTGTCGCCCTGCCAATCTTTATCGTCGTCTGAACTCAGGTAAACGATGTATTCGCGAGGAATGTAAGTGGGACCTCCGGGAGGTGTAAACATCTCGCGCTGCATTACCGCCTCGACCTCACGGGCAATCTTTACAAGGAACTCCTCCCAGATTCTTCGCGGTCGAGCCTGCTCGTCTGCGGCTTCAAGCAAACCTTCCCCGCTCTCCCCGTCAATCCACCTTCTAATTGACTCAAGCAATCCCAATATTCATTTCTCCTAACAGGGTGACTGGCTTTCACTGGGAGCATCACAGTCTAAAGCCTGTGCCACCAATATACATTATCGTCGCTCATCATTTTAAGTCCATCGGTGTGACCGGACGCAGCTTGCGCCCCAGGACTCTCAATCAAACTTCACAAACCTTTTGTTTATCCAGCCGCGATCGGAGGAAAAAGAATCCGTCTTCGGGCGCCCGTGTGCCAGGACCTGGACCTCGTACCAGTTGTTATTTTCGCTCAAAACTTTCACGCGCGAACCATACTCCGCAAGGCCGATGGCGGTGTTAGCAGCGCTGGGATCCGGCCGAAGATTTACGTCGGTGGTGGTAACGCCTTCTCGGCCCACTACAAAGAGTTCACCCACTCGCGGAATGCCGCTCAAAGGATTCCAACGTGAAGTAACGTACTTGTGAGTCGCCAACAGCATTCCGGCGAAAGCCAGAATCAGCAACAGCGCGACAAGAAATCGTTGTGACCGGCGAGTTTCCGATGGTTGGTATGCCTGGATCGACGCCTTCCCGTTCTGCGATTTATCATGGAAAGCGGCCACGACTTCTCTGGCTGATCGGTGTGGGGAAATGCCGGTCGGCCCTTCGCTGATCGGCTGAATCTTGCTGACAGGTACCACAATCCTCGGACGCTTAGCGGGCGCGAGGCCGGCGTAGGTTGTTTCGGGTGTGTGCGCGATCTCGAAACGAGGTCGTGGCGGAGCTTGTGTCAGTTCCTCTGGCTCGACGATCAACTCAGCGCTTGGCTTACGTCCCAGGCTGCCCGGTTCCAAGCTGAGGGGCTGTGTCGGTGGCAGGGACGCCTCCGCCAACTCATCCCAAAATTCCTCGACTGTCTGATAGCGATTTTCCGGACGCGTCTGTGTCGCTTTCTCCAGCACACGAAGTACCGGCGTCGACCAGTATTGATTACTGATTGCTTCAGGCAGTTCCTTTAATGAGTGGTGCGCGAAGCGTCGCGGCGCTTCACCGGCGAGCAGGCTGTAGGCGGTTTTCGCTAGCGAATAAATGTCGGCGGCGGGTGTCAGCTGGACCTCCGGCAAAACGAGAGCTCCCGTGTCCAGATGGCCGGTTTGCACCAGGGGATTGTGTTCGGGCGCCGAGTAAATGTTTGTTCCCACACGCGTGATCGCGCCTTCCGTTGCTTCGAACCGAGCGACTCCGAAGTCAGCAATTTTGACGATTCTTCGGTCTGCGGTCAGCAGTAAATTCTGAGGCTTTATATCGCGATGGATAACTCCGCACTTGTGGGCATGGGCTAACCCAGAACAAACCTGCTCCAGATAAAAGAGCGCTTTCTGAATGGGCAAGGGATGATGCCTGGAAAGCGCTGCCATGTCTCCCCCCGGCAAGTATTCCAGGACGATATAGTGAAAAGTGGCGCCTGCAAGATCGATCGCGGTTCCGTGCCCCAGGCGATTGATAATGTGGGGGTGACGAACCCGATCGAGCGCCACAGCTTCGTTCTGAAAGTTTGCCACCAATGTTCGCTCAAGCTCAACGTCAGGCGTTTCCTGCAGGAAGATATTGAGCGCCTTGATCACAACAGTGGTCAGCGCTCCTTCACCGGCGGCATTGTCCTTGGCGACGTAGATCTCTGCGTAGCTGCCTCGACCCAGGCATTCCAGAACGTCGAAGCGTCCGTCCAGCCTGCTTTGTTGTAGCTTTAGTTCCGCCATCAGTTTGCGTCCACCAACTCAAACGCACATTAGATGCTTCAACGAGGGATTCCGAGCAGTGGCACGCGCATCTTGCACGTGGGGGTTTCACGGGCGAGACGCCCGTGCCACAACTACTCAAGGGGAGTTAGTATTGGAGGGCTTTTGCAGCATCTCATCAAATCGGGTCAAGGCGCGCTGCCTTTCCTTATCGGATTTTATCGCCAGGGCCGCGAGTGCCAGCGTTGCCTCTCTCCGCACCGTCAAATTTGCGGGAGACGGGTTGGCATCCGACTTCACGATCGCCTGTTCAAAAGCCCTCGCGGCTTCATCGTTATTTCCTGCGAGCAAGGACGCTCTGCCGTAAAGGTACAGAAACTGGGGGTCGGAAGACTCGAGAGGGTTCTGGATGCCCTGGGCCGTTACTTCCCTCGGAACAAACGCTAACCACTTTTGGGGATCTGCATCCACGCTTCGCCGGGCCCGTTCGAATGACAAAAACGGATCTTCAACTGTTGGAGACTGGGAAGGTTGCGGCTCAGCCAAAGATGGAGCAATGCTGGCCACAAACGGGATTGGACCCTTGTAGCGCCGGCCGGTATAGAAGGCTCCAACTGCAGTGGCGACAAACAGGACGAGCATGAAAAGGCGTCCCAATGTTCGCATAAAACCACCCTTTGCCGCAGGAGCTGCGGGGATGTTTAGTTTCTGCTCCGGCGTATTAATCTGCTCTTCCTCTCGGTTGGCGGTGGCGGGAAACGCACGACTAAAGGCTGGAACCAGGGGGTCATCGGTAATATCCAGATTTCCTTCCAAAGCTTTTTCATATTCCGTACTCTTGTTATGGACCCATTCAGTTTCGGGTGAGATTGTTTTTTGCAAATCCTCATGTCGCCGGTCAGAGGCAATGCGCTGCCCGCAACGAACCACAACAGCCGTGAGGTTGTCTTCCGCCCCTCGCTCGTAACAACGCTGCTTCAACTCCTCACAAAGGGCCTGCAGGTTTTCTTCGGTCACCAGCAACTGTCTTAGTTCATTGTCCGAAATGTGTCGGGTGATGCCGTCCGTGCAAAGCAGAAATTCTGTTCCATCCTCGATCTCGATAGTTTTCAGATCCACTTCCACGCTGTCTTCGGCGCCGAGGGCACGGCTGATCACGTTCTTGCTGGGATGGTTCGCTGCTTGTTCGGCCGTCATTCGACCGGCTCGTACTTCTTCCTCCACTACTGAGTGATCTTCGGTATCACGCACAAGCTCGCCCTCGGGCGTGAGGCGGTAGAGACGCGAATCTCCGACGTGTCCTATCGTGGCGATGTTTCCGTTAAGGTGAAGGCAGACGATGGTTGTAGCCATCATCGCGAACTTCGCATGTTCCTTAGCCATCTGATGGATTGAAGCGTTTGCCCGCTGGATAGCGAGCTCCATGAGGTCCTCGACGTCTTCTCCTGCAACCTGGTGGCGGAAGGCTTCATCGAGCACTTCGATCGCTGTCTTCGAGGCGACCTCACCGGCCTCGGCGCCGCCCACCCCATCGGCTACCGCGAAAATGAAGCGCCTACTATCGGCAAGAAAAGAATCCTCATTAAGGGGTCGCCTCTCATTCAAGCCGCGATCCGAGATGGCTTGGGATTGCACTGTGAAGGCCTTCGCTGGTTGGTTCATTCGACCGCCTCCAGGTTGAGGGAGGAAGTGCTTCGCGTAGGGGGTCTGCTGGTAAGCAGTTTATCCCCTGCATTGCGGTGAGAAAAAGCCATAAGCATGCCTAGCATCGCATAGCTGGTAATCAAACTGAAACCACCGTGGCTAACGAAGGGCAGCGTGATTCCGGTCATTGGCAGTGCTCTCAGAATTCCCCCGATATTGACGAGTGCCTGAAAGCCCACAAACGCTGTTAGACCAGCCGCGCAGAGTTTCGTAAACATATCACGCGCGTCGAGGGAAGTGCGAACACCGGCCGCAACAAAAACAACAACGGCGAGAATTACAACAATTCCTCCCGCTAAACCCATTTCTTCCCCCACTGCGGCGTATACATAGTCAGAGTCGGCGATGGGAATGACCTCCGGGAAGCCAAGACCGAAACCACGCCCGGTCCTCTTGCCCGACGCGATTCCGAAAATAGCCTGGGCCGGCTGAAATGCTAGCTTGTCAAACCAAATATCGATGTTAACGGTCTTCTGCATTACCGGACTCTGTTCAGCAAGTGCCTTCAACTCGGGATCTCGACTGAGCGCTTCATCATAGTCCTTCTTCCACCAGGAAACCTCCGGAGATGGCGGATCGAAACCGTCGAGCCACAAATGAAACCGCTGCTGTATTCGCGACGGCAATGTCGCCTGAATAGGACGAGCTATGGTCGGCAACAGGGGAACCTTTTCCTGTACGTCTCGGGGCAACGCACCCACAACGAGAATGCTGATCACGAGAAATACTGAGCCTACAAACAACAGAAGTTGTGGCCAGCGTCGGACGGCCACCAGATAAAGAGTGGTGTAAGCGCCGCTGAAGATAAGCATCTGGCCAAAGTCCTTGAGCGCGAAGAAGGGCACGAAAGGAATCATGGCCATCACAACCAGGGGCACGATATCCCGCGCTCGAGGAATTCCCCAGTAGGTTTCAGCCAGATCTTTGTAACGGGCGGTAAGGATTCCCGCGAAGCCCACGAGGAAAGGGATCTTGGCTGGCTCCCAGGGCGTCATGTTTCCCAGACTCTTGCCAGCACTCGAGGTAAATACGGCTAGTGCCAAGGGCAAAAGGGTCAACAACACAATGATGAAGCTGTTGCGCTGCAGCCACAGAAGGAAACCATCCCGCACACAGAACGAGTAAGCAACAGCGAAGGCGATGAAAGAGAGAATCGGGATCCAGGTGTAGCTGGATGTGATGGCATTCCAGAGCGTGTAATTCGAGGGTCGCCTTGGCAATTGATCAATATCAACGGGCCGGGCCGGCGTTGGCGGCAGCCCCATCATTTGCTTCTTTGCCGGATCGTAATTTTCCAGAATGTAGCGTGTACGCAAGGCCTCCATCTTTTCCTCGCGCGCCGCGGCCTTGTTTTTGGCGTTGTATTCCGGATCGCTATAGAGCCGGTACTGCACAAGCATGCCCAATGCGAAGAGAAGAATTGCGGTGGTGAAAAGGATCCAGTTGCCGGCGAAACGCTTCACTCGCGACAACCAGATGATCAATACCATCAGGGGGAAAAACATCATCAGGTCCCGCACAGCACCGATGATTGATGTTTCGTAACCACGCAGCAAAGCAGCCCGATGGATTGCTACGTAGCCGGCGATCTCGAACGCTACGATTATCAGCAGGACAAACAGATGTGACGATGCGCGGTTTTTCATTAGTAGTCGGTCAGTGGTCCTTTTACTGGGACCGCGGGCGTCTCGCCCGCCGAGCGTGCGTCAGCACGCTCTAAATCTTGTCCTACTGTCGACTGCCACAGCCTTTGCGCGCCTGACGGCGCTCATTGCGGGCGAGACGCCCGCGGTCCCAGTGAAGAGCTTGACCATACCCTTGATTCTTTCTTCGTGTTCTTCGTGCCTCCATGGTGACTTTTGTGTCCTATTGACCTGGTGCTGTGGCTCTTGGCCGTTGGGGTCTTACCGGTTGCGGACGCTGGATGTTTGCGAAATATCCAAGGTCTTTGGCCTTTAGAACCAGAGCCGCTGCAATCGGCGCCGCTGAGCGCGATCCGTAGCCACCGCCCTCGACAATTACTGCCATAGCGAGCTGCGGGCGCTCGAGCGGAGCGATGCATAGAAACCAACCGTCAATCCGCGGATGTTCCTCGTCCATGATAGTTTCTTCATACTCGCGAATGATGTTGCCTTTGTTGTCTTTCTCTATCCGGTGCCGCGTTTTCGGCTGTCCAGTCTTTGGGTCGTAAACAGGTACGATCTTCTGGGCCGTCCCGGTCTTGCCGCCCGTGTTGATTCCGGCAGCTTTTACCGGCGCAAACACTCCTCGCGCCGTGCCACTTGAACCTCCTGTAACGCGTCCCATGATTTCGCGCATTCGTTGCGCAGTTTGAGGTGAGACCACTTGCTTGAATGTCTCAGGCGGACGATTGAATTCAATCTTCGGTTTCATCAGCTTGCCTTCCATGTTGGCAATTGCCGATGCGGCTAGCGCCATCTGAAAAGGAGTCATCTGTCCGGCGTAACCCTGACCGTAGCCGATCAATGCGAGGTCGTATCTGGTGACCTGCTTTCCGGTCACGATTGTTGCTTCGCGTGGCGCCAGGGCGCGTTTGATTGCCTCAGTGCTCGCGTTCCAAATCTCCGGTTCTTTTCGCCCGCGCAAAGCCTCCGCGGGCGTGTCGTATGCTCCGATGCCGAGAAGCTGGGCCGCCTGCTTCAGCTTGTCCGGTCCGAGCTTCACACCCATTTGCGCGAAGTATTGGTTACATGACACCTCATAAGCGGTATCAATTCCGATCCGGCCGTGTACCTCACCTGGACCACCATCGTCGTAGATCACGTTCGCGCCCTGCGCCGCATAGTAGCCGCCACCACTGCAAACGAATTCGGTGTCCTGATAACCTGCTATAAACGCCGCTGTCATCGTCACGGTCTTGAAAGTTGAACCTGGAATATAGTAGGCGCCCAACGCCCGGCTGACCAGGGGCCGATCACGCTGGTTGGCTTCCAGTTTGAGCCATGTTTTTTCGTCCTCGACCTCTTTGAGGCTATAAGAAGGCTCGCTGTAAAGCGCCAACACTTCGCCCGTTTGCGGATTGAAGATGACAACCGCGCCATGTTTCCCTTTTAGCTGGTCGACTGCGGCCTGCTGCAATTCCCGATCGATCGTCAGGCGCACATCCGTGTTGCCTTTATTCTGGAGGGTTTCACCCCTCGCCACTTGCAGCGCCTCCGGGAGGGCCCCACTCTGCACGCCGAAGAGTGCCCGCTCGAGTCCCGGATCACCGCGGTCTGAGCCAAATATGTGGGCCATCGCCTTGTCCATTGGGTACTCCCGCGTGATGTTGCCGTCGGCATTGCGCCGGTAATATGCCAGCGCCTTCTCGAGTTTTCCGCTGCGATCAAGCATCCAGCCGCGAAGAGTCGACTCCGAGAGACGTCGATTGCGCAGGTCCTTGTAAGACAGTTCCTGAAACTTTTCGTTGGATTCTGCCGCGTAGAGAGCCCAGTAGATATGAAAACCGAAGAACCCGAAGGCCAGCAGCACAAAAAGCCAACGCAAAGCCCGCAAGCCTCTATTCGTAGACGTTGAACCGAGACGCTTCTTGACCTCAACTGGAAGATCTTCAGGTAGGGCCGCTACCGCTGACGAAAGTCGCCGGCGATTTCTGAAGAGCGAGATCAGCAAGAGCAGGATGACCAGGACAAAACCGCCCACGTAGATCAACGTGAGCAGCGCGGGCATTTTTTCAGGCACGTTAGGAGGAACTGCGGTGGGTGTTGGCGATTGAAGGAGCAAGAAAAGTGACATGGTTTGGTTTCAGAACGGCCTACCGCTGCAATCCGGCTCGCCGCGACTCAACAGGTCAGTACCACTCGCGGTAGAAGCTTATGAAAAAACCAGAATTAGCCACGGATCAGCGCGGATGACACAGATCAAACCAGAATAATGGGCTCATTCTTGTTCTTCTTAACAGCTTATCTGTCTTGATCTGTGTCATCCGCGTTAATCTGTGGCTAATTCTTGTGATGATGCGCTATTGACTCTTCTTAAACCGAACTTCCACATCCCCGAAGCCAACTACATCACCCTCTTCAATTTGCCGGGCCTCACCGTAAGCAATGCGACGCCCGTTGATATAAGTTCCGTTGGTCGATCCTGTATCCGCTACTAACAAAGTGCCCTCCTGGTTCATTACCAGGGTGGCATGGATTTTGGAGACGCTGGTTTCGATTAGCGACAGCTCATTATCTGACGCTCGTCCCACATTCAAACGCTTTCCCCCAGGTTTGAAAGTCAGCGGCACCTCCTTCGTTCCATCCAGTCGTGTCACGCGGGCTATAACGGTCACGTCGGGCATCGGGGGAACGCCCTTAGGAATGTCGAGGACCCGATCCCGGTCGCGTTTGGCTTCGTCCGCTAGTCGCAGCTCCTCCGCAAACTCGCCAAAGGTGGGATCAACTGACACGCCGGTAGTAAAGATGTCCACTTCCGTTTCCACCTTTACGGGAGCAAGCGTGCGGTAACGATGGTCGTTTATATGATCAATTGCCTCGGCTAGAACCTCGTGCTCAAGCTCCTGCAAGATCTCCGGCGGCGCTTCCGAATGAGTGCCCCATTCCACCTTAAGTTTCAGATGATGTGGAGCAATTCGGCCCTTGCCTCCCTCGTCGCGGGCCCGCTCATCGATCAGGCGTTTCATTCGCTCAATCAGCTGAGAGGTTGTCAGTCCACCCTTCGGTTCGACGGTGCGGCCAAACTTGCGATCAACTACGTCACCCATACCCTCGAGCACACGTCGAAGCAGGCGTTCGGGCAACGCTTCTTTACGTTGCTTCTTTGGCAGGGGCTTTAGCTCTTCAGTCATGAAATCAATACGCTCGAGATCATTCGCGGGTTCGAGCCGGGTGTCAGGTGTCGGCTGGGTGTCAGGTGTCGGGTGTCGGGTGCCAGGTGTCGGGTGTCAGGTGCCGGGTGCCGGCTGTCAGGTGTCGGTACCGGGTGTCGATACGGAAGTACAATTCGATCTCAACCGGCGAACCGTAACTTGACACCCTCGAGAGCCGATACCCGACACGCAACACCTGAGCCCTGTTACCCGTCACCCGAAACCTGATACCCGTCACCCGAAACCTGACACCCGGCACCTGACACCCGACACCTGGCACCCGGCACCTGGCTCCTGCCTTCTTCTCGTGCAAAAAACGCAGCTCACTCATGAACTGCGCGGGAAGGGAACTGAAGGCTCCGGAAACAGCGCTATTCTAGCCCAAACGTCCCCGCGACCACAGGTCTGCGGTCAAACCCCTGGTTTAGATCCTCGTTATGGAGAAGCCTGACCCGAATCAAATGATTTTGCAGCAGTGGTTTCAGCGATTGCGGCAGCATGGTCACTCGATCCGTGGCCCCTTTCCCGGCGCGCACTGTGAGTTGATTGCTTTCGAAGTCGACATCCTTGACGCGTAACGTCACAGCCTCCATCAATCGCAAGCCAGCGCCGTAGAGCAGGCACGCGAGCAGATAATAGTTGCCAGACAGTCGAGCAAGAATTGATTGTGCCTCGGTTCGGGTGAAAACCACCGGCAGCCGGACTGGTGACTTCGCCCGCTCTATGTCTGAAATGTAAGGCAGGTCCTGCTTGAGCACCTCGCGATAGAGGAAGAGTATTGCGCTTAACGCCACGGTTTGGGTCGAAGCGGCTACGCGTCTCTTAACCGCGAGATCAGAGAGAAAGTCGCGAATCTCGGGTTCACCCATTTCCGCCGGATGGCGTTTGTTGTTGAATATGATAAAACGCTTAATCCAACTAAGGTAGGCCTGCTCGGTTCTCAAACTGAAGTGTTTCTTTCTGACAACACTGCGCACTTGATCCAACAGCTTTGGAGGCGGCATGATGAGGAGTACCATCCTGATGAGG
>JBOGOU010000583.1:0-18395 GCA_050748205.1 Pyrinomonadaceae bacterium
GGCGCTACCGGGATTGCCCTTCGCTCTCAGGACATCGGATGAAAACAGGTAATCGCGTCGCCACCGGCATCGTGAACCACCTGTTTGTAGCTCTTTCACAGACGTGCGCTGACCCGGGTCTAAAAGGCAAACGGTCTCACCGCACAAACAAATCACCGGAGGAACACTTCAATCATGTTACGAAGACTAACTCGCATGAAGGCTCAGATTGCTTTTGGATGCTTGGCCGTTATGGCGTTGACCATAACTGCAGCGACCATCCCCAATGCGGCTGCCGACTTTACCGGCCGCGAAATCCTTAGCGTCACTCGAATCGCCCACGGCGGTCCTGATTACGCCGGGATGCAAAATGTTACCGTCCAGGCCAACGGCTTTGTAAATGCGGCTGCGTTCGGTGGATTGGCCGCGAACCCCCTTGGAGCTATGGCTGAGGTCAAACTCAAGATCACCGATTATCAGGATAAGCTGATGCGTCGGAGACTTGATGTGGCGCCGAGTGCAACCCTTCCTGGCCGAACTTACTTAGTCTTTACGGGCACCCAGGGTGGCGGAATGATCTTCGGCAACGAGTTTCGAGTTAGTGAGACCGCGGCTTCGCGTCACTGGGCCATGATGGGTTTTGACACCCTGAACCGAGCCATCGAGGGTCAGCTCGTTACGGCAAGACAGAAGGATGAAGGCAATGACTACGTGGTGGAAGTGAAGTTCAATCCGCAGGACACTATCCGCTACTGGATCAATCAGCAGACCTTCCTCATTGACAAGATCAGTACGCGCTACAGCAGCAACGTAATTATTGAAGAGGAGCGCAGTGACTACCGCCGAGCCGATTGCATGATGCTGCCCTTCCACATCGTGACTCGCCTAAAAGGCCAGCGTTTCGCCGACCTGGCAATTGACAGCTACGATTTAAAGAGCACAGTTCCCGCGGCGACTTTCACTATCACGGTCGGTCGATAAGGCTGCCCCGAAACTAACTGCTCACAGATGGCGGTTTAAAGGGCCCGGCAAAGGCCGGGCCCTGGCTGACGCCGCCTCGACCTACTTAACCTTGAACTACCAAACTACCATCGTTCTTAGCCAGCCATCCACTATCGCCAGTCACCGACTAGAACAAATGGTGCCCAGTAGAATGGGGCGCTGTTTTTCTTTCCAGTGATCATGGCAAGTTGCGCGCCGCGCATTGCGGCTGAGGGAGACCCTCCAGGTGACGAAAGCAGGCGCTTGTAAAAATCACTCATCAATTCAGCAGTCGATTTATCAGCGACTGACCACAGGCTGACGCCGACAGTAGGAGCTCCGGCGTACATGAAGGCCCGTGTAAGGCCCATGACTCCCTCGCCTCGCTTCTCCCGGCCCAATCCCGTTTCACACGCTGAAAGCATTACTAAAGGTGAGCCCAAACGGAGGTTGAAAACCTCATCCGTGCGCAGAAAGCCATCTTCGGTCTTGTTACCTACAAGTGAAAGGACAACACCGGTAAACTGCGGACGCTCCGCGTTCAAAAGTCCATGAGTCGCGATGTGTAAAACGCGATACTTCGTGATGTCGCGCGAGTCAAGGTTCGCTTCACTCGCGTCGAGGTCCAGCCAAACGTCCGCCGGCGTGCCGGAAGCTTTCGCCAGTCGAGCAATCTGCTCTGCTTCCGCCCGCGTGCCCGAAAGCCTTGCCAGCGGCAGCCCCTGCATTTTCGCTGCTTGGGCGGTGGCCACAGCGCCCTGGCCGGCAACGTCGGTTAGCGCACTCTCGATACCCAGACCGCGCGTCTCGCTGGACACGCCGGACGAGGCGGCACTCTTTGACCGAGCGTCGTTTGAGTTGAAGACCGGATCCGCGATCACCAACATTCCCTTACCCGACACCCTTTCTCCTGCTTGACGAAGGGCGCTAATAACGGACGCTGAAGGCGCGTAGACGATTTCGTTTGACTTGAGGAGATAAGGCAACGAGGAGTAATCGCCGCTTGCAGCGGAGGTAACGAGCGCTTCGAATGGAATATAGTTAAGCGTGCCATCAGCAACGATGAGTAAACGCTTCTGACCGGCCATCGGCATAGCCGGTTCCAGGACCGCTTTATAGGCTGCGCTTGCTGCCGCCACAAATGGCGCGGCATCCTGATCCGCCGAGAGCACGCCAATTCCCCGTGTTGAATCAGCAGCAACGTCGATGCCTACTATGCGTCGCTGCAACCTCGAGGGTATTAATTGCGCGCGCAGGTCGGTGGCCAACTTATCAATTGCGGCTTTTCCAGGCAGCTTGTAGAGCCTGACCTCCTGCGAGCTAACTGCCCAAAGGTAAGAAGCGTCGGCACCCAAACTGTATTCCAGCAACACGGTCTGATCGTCGAGTACCTTCTGCTGTACTTCCGCAGGCGAGAGTGGCTGGCCAGAAGTTAACGCCGCGTAGCGCGGACTCGCAGTTCTGATCTGGTTCTCGATCTGATCAAACTCAACTTGTAATTTCTCAAGCTCCGACTCAAGCTCAGACGGCTTTTTCTTCGGTTCGTCAGCACTCAACGCAATCCCGGTTAATAGCTCGGCAATCTCTTGTTGACGATCGAGGTTCGCCTGCTTGCGGTTGAGCAGTTCGGGGGGAACTCCCGCGGAAACCGACGCGTAAGTCTCGCTCAGTAGATCCAAGAGCGAGCGCGCCCTCGATTGCTCGGTAATTCTGAAGGCCTCCGCAGCGTATTCGAGTGCCTTTCCTGAAAGCGCCGCCGTATCTCCGGCGGGCACATTCAACATCGCCATTTCAGCAAACGCGCCTCCCGCTTCGTCAAAGACGTCCTTGAAGGTACTGAGAAAGGTTGTGCGCGACTCATCTGCTCGCAGACTGCCTGACCGCAAAGTCTCGATCGTTTGGAGTGCCTCGCGATAACTAACGAGCGCCTGCTCTCTGGCCTGAGTAGCCTTCTTCGGATCTTTTTCCTGGCTCGCCTGCAGCCACTGGCTACGGCCCAGGCCGCGCTGGGCGGGCCAGATCAAATCAAGACGCTTGTCGTCTTTTGCTCCTTTGGCAGCTTCCTTGTAGAAGTTGTTGGCGTCTTTTAGTTTTCCCTGTCGCAGCGCAACATCACCCAAACTGGTCTTGGCGGCCGCGCGGAAGCGTCGTGTCTGGCCCAGATTGGCAATCATGGGTAAAGCGCCTTTGCTTGCCTCCGAGGCTTCCTCAAAGTGTTTTCGCGCACCCTCAAGATCATTGTTAACAAACGCAATTCGGCCCATGCCCAAATGGTAAGTCATGTATGTAATGGAGGTGCGGTACTGTTCGAGCTCATTCTTCGCGACCAGCGCTGTGCCAACGGCCCCAGCGGCCGAGCCGATCGCGGCACTGTCTGTGGCGTTACCGATAGCGATGGAAGGCGCTATCCTGCCAAATATGCCACCTGCTTTCTTGGCAGCGCTCTCTGGCTTTTTCGGATTCATGCGGGAGTACGATGCCGCTGCTGCAGCCAGCTCGCCCATCCGGTAGTTTGTGTCCCCGATCTTTGCCAGTAATAACTGAGCATTGAACCCCGTGTCGCTCAAGCTTGCTGCGGTCTCAGTGAGCTGAGCCGCCTTTGAATCGCCCACTCGGGCCGCGGCGCTACTGGCTGCGGCGGTGTTCCTTTGTTCCTGACCGAGCGCACCCGTGAGTGCATCAAAGGCATTCTGATAGTGCTCAAGCGCAGTTTTGGATTGCCCCTGGCGAAAATAGAGATCACCGAGTTCATTGTGGGCGGCTGCAATTCCCCTTGGGTTCTTTGCCGCCGTGTAAAGATTGAGGGCAGTTTGGAGTTGTCCCAGCGCCTGATCTGCCCGCCCACTCTTGAGCAGCCGGCGCCCTTGCTGCAACGCCGCGGCAGCTTGATCCGTTTGCTGGATCACGGGATTTGCACTTACCTTTGCCTGTGGCGAGAGCACGCAGAGGCCAATCAGTAGGCTGACCCCCAGGACATAAGTTGTCAATTTCGCCCCAGTAGATTTCATTGGAGAACTCCTCTTCAACAGTTAATAGAGACTGCCGCCGGGGGCGGCAAAATTAAAGCCTGGCCCTTAGACTGTGCTCGCTCTCAACCGCACCTACATTGAAGAATTTTACTTGTGTATCAACTCAAGAACCGTGACCAACATCCCGGTGTTGGCTGAAGCCGTCATCATCACCATGGACGGTTCGGGATCATCTTTGCTCAGACCAAGGCCGCGCGCCGAAGCATCCCGCTCGCCGGCAGTCTGGGCTGTACCATACTCCTGCGCCTTCGCGACCTGGAGAGGCATGCTCAACTCGGTTTGAATTTTCGCCCACTGTTCCGCCGCAGGCTCTATCGGACACTTGTTTTCGTTCCGTTTGCAGTAACTAATTAAGTCGTCCTCTGTGGGAACAGCAGGCAACGGCTCTCGTGTGAAAACAAAGATGAGACGTTCGGCTCCGGCATACTTGTCAAATGTAAGCCAGCGTAGCCGCTCCTCCTGACCAACGCTCGAGGGGATTTCAAACGGCACATGCGACTGAATGTAGTTTCCCCCTTCATCAAGCTCAGAGCTTGGGTAAATCATTACCGGCTTACCTCCATCCGTCGTGTTGAAAATGTAGAGGTAGCCATCCGTATTTGTCTCGAGCAAAACACGTACGCGATCGCCGCTGCGGAACACGCGCGTGGGATCAACTCGCACGGCCAAACCATGCGAGTCGCGCGTGAAAAGTGTCATCCCGAGCCCAATCTTCTGAGCCCTGGTCTTAGGGGAAGCTCCGGCGTCTTTCGCACCAGCCGTCGTGGTACCGGCAGTGGTATCGCCGGTAGTCGCCGAAGTGGTAGTCGAAGGAGTTCTCGCTTGCGTGGTCTTTGGACGCCGCCTGCTCGGCCTGGCTGTGGCGCCGCTCGGGCTGTTGCTTTTATCAACGGGCTTCGGGCGCGTAGTTAGAAAAGCACCTCGTACATCCTCCTGCTCCTGGGCTATGGGCACCGACACTGCGAAAGCGCTCATACCGATCATCAGCAGGGATAATGCTAAAAGAATCGTCTTCATTCTCATTTCTAAATAGTCTCCTCGTAATCAGGTCACGCTGGATTTGCCATTGCATCAGCGGCGCTGAGCCGCTGCGTGACCCCCCGGTTTAGGATCACTTATGTTGGATACGAATCCCGAAAACGAACGGATTGCCGGCAGATGCCCCCTGAGGCACCTTAACCCTAACAAATGGTTCACTTGGGGTTTTGTCATTTACTTCTGTCGCCGGTTCGTTCGTCCTGTATTTGGCCAGGAAACCCGTCAGCTCCAGCTGTTCCGCTTCCGTCAGGGGCTTACCAGTCGCCGGGGCGTTAAAAAACGCAGGCTCCGCAAGCGGCTTGGGAGAAAAGATGATTGTATAGTCCTCGGTCCCGGGTTTCTTGTCGAGTTGAAGCCAATGATCCAATCCGCTCGGAAAACTGAAATCTGCGCCCTTTGTAACCTCATTGTTGTCGAGTCCTGAAATTGGGACTGGCTTTGCCGTCAGAAACGCCGTAGGCAGGTTCTGTTCACCCGGGCCGATAATGTACACATATCCATCATTGCTAAAGCTGAAATGAAACTTAAAAGACTGCCCGGAAGCAAGTGGAACAACACCCGCAACCCGGATCGGCTCCCCAATGAGGGATTCAGGCAGCAACTCCAGCCAATAGCGCCCCAAATCCGTTGCCTCGGAGCTGGCCGAGCCATTTGATGCAGGATTTCTGTTTTCAGCGGTCACCCTACTGTTGTTGTTGTTAGATTTTGATGTAACCCACTTGTAAGCAAAAAAACCGCCGACCCCAACAACTATAAGAACCAGCCCAAGAACGCCCGCGCCCGCAAACACTAACGGTCCCCGGCGCGAAGGTTGTGGTGCAACCTGGGGCCTTGACGCTTCAGAGGGAGCTTGAGGAAGTGTGATACTCGAAGACAGGTCGAGGGGAGCGACGGCCTGCGCGAACGGGCTCATTCCGGGCAGCTGCTGTCCCGGTGGAGGGGTTTGTTGAGCCCCTTCATAAGCGGTCGGCGTTTCCGAAGGCGTGACCTTGCCCGGCGGAGGAGATGGAACCGCTTGCGGGGGAGATGCGGAGTCCATTGTGATGATCGTTGGCGCGTCAAGGTCTGACTTTGTTTCGACAGCCTTAGGGACACTGGAAGTATCTGCCCTGGAAGCTTCTATGTGGGGGAGGTCGGGCAGCGTTCTTGCCAGGTGGGCCATAGACGCGGCATTGATCGCCGATCGCAGTTCAGCACCAAGGTCTCCGGCAGTTGCTTGTCTGTCACCACGATCTTTCGCTGTGGCGCGGGCAACGGCGTCGCTAAAGGCGCGAGGAACAGCGGGAACAATTTGGTGCAGCGGAGGGGGCACGACGGAAATGTGTTCCCGACGCAATTCGTGAAGAGTGACTCCTGAATAGGGTCTCTTACCAACGATCATCTCGTAGAATACCAGGCCGAGACTGTAGATATCTGCGCGACCGTCAATCTCTGAGTCTCCATCGCGCGGCAACTCACCCCATTGTTCCGGTGACATGTAATGCGGCGTACCCAAAACCTGTCCGGCCATCGTGAGCGCCGTGGTACCACCGCCGTCCGCGCCGGCAATCTCTCGCATTTTGGCGATCCCTAGATCCAGCAACTTCACGACTGGCTCACCGGTGTTCGCCTTGCCAATCATGATGTTCTCCGGCTTCAGATCCCTGTGGACGACGCCCATAGCATGCGCTGTGTTGAGCACACTGATGATTGGTTCAAGAATCTCAAAGGCCTGCGGGGGAGTTAGGGGTCCGCGACTTTTTATTTCTTGGCTCAGGGTATGGCCTTCGACATACTCCATCACCATGTAGATAGTGCCGTCGCCGGCGGTCCGGAGATCATAAACGGTGACGGCATTGGGATGACGAAAGCGTCGGGCTGCCTGGCCTTCACGTCGAAATCGGCGCAGCCACTCCGCGTTTGTGCGAACCTCCGGGGGAAGGATTTTGATCGCTACCCGGTCTCCTAGAAGAATGTGGCGCGCGCTATAGACCGCTCCCATTCCTCCCTTTCCCAGCATCGATTCAATGTGATACTGGCCGTCGAGAACCGTATTAACTATCGAGGACGGATCATCCTCCAGAACTTCGCCGTCAACTGGGCAGAAGCTCACGCCATCTTCGTACTTGACCTTGCAGATAGTGCAGTATTTCATGAAGGATTTAGCCCAGAGCGCCGACACACAGACCGAAGGTGCTAGTGGGTTGGCCGTCAAAAACACCCCTCGCTGAGACGTCGCGGGTGTTTAGTCTAACATATTGAAGGTAGCAATCCTTACGGGCCAAACTGCGGTCTCTACTGTGCTGGGGAATAGATTCGCCGGGCGTACTCCTCGACCATGCGGTCGCTGTTGAATTCAGGAGCCAGTGTAACTATCGAACGCTTCATCATGGAGATCCATTTTCTGGGAATGCCCTGGGCGTCACGTTGGTAATAAAGCGGTACAACCTCCTCCTCCAGGACCCGGTAAAGGGATTCGGCATCGCTCGCGTCAACATCACCGGCTTCGGCACCTTCCACTGAACCACCAACAGCAAAGCCGTTTGTTCCGTCATACCCTTCCAGCCACCAGCCGTCGAGGATTGAGAGATTCAACCCGCCGTTCAAAGCCACTTTCTCGCCGCTCGTTCCGGACGCCTCCAAAGGCCTGCGAGGCACATTCAACCAGACATCTACTGACTGCACCAACTGGCGAGCAATCTCCTGGTCGTAATCCTGCAGAAAAACTGCTCGGTTCTGAACTCGCGCATCATATTTCCACTGCGCCATCTGCTGCAGAATGAGTTTCGCGCCCTGATCCTGCGGATGTGCTTTTCCCGCGAATACAAACTGCACCGGTTGATCGGCACGGTTAATAATTCGCAGCAGTCGCTCGGTATCGTGCAGCAACAGGCTCCAACGCTTGTAGCCCGCGATCCGGCGCGCAAAACCGATCGTCAGCGCGTCAGGAGAAAACATCTTTCGCGCGGCTTCCGTGTATTCGACGCTCTCGCCGCGTTCCAGGCGAGCATGAAACGACCGGTGTCGAATGAAAGCAATCAGGCTTTGCTTCAGCAGAGAGTGTGCGTTCCACAAGTCTTCATCAGATATTTTCGATATGCCACTCTCCCAACGCGCCTTGTCGCGTGTCAACTGTGACCAATGGTTACCGACATTCTTCTCATAGAGCGACTGGAGAAGAGGGGCTACCCAGGTAGGCGCGTGCACACCATTCGTGACGTGTGTGATGGGAATCTGGTCAACCTTTCTTTCAGGCCAAAGCTTCTGCCAAAGAGCACGGGATACTTCACCGTGCTTGCGGCTGACGCCGTTGGTCGAACGACACATCCGTATTGCCAATGGCGTTAAGCCATAATTCTCTTTTGGGTTAGTGGGATCGATACGTCCAAGGGCGAGAAATTCCTCATGACTAAGACCAAGTTCTTGTTCATACTTCGGCCCAAAGCACCGCGAAACGAGGCTGGCTTCGAACTCATCATTGCCGGCCGCGATAGGCGTATGAGTTGTAAAAACGCAGCGCTCACGCACTAGTTGCGCGGCCTCAGTGAAGCGAAGACCGGAGGAAATCAACTCACGGGCAAGTTCAAGTGTCAGAAAGGCCGAGTGTCCTTCGTTAAGATGAAATACGCTGGGTTCTACCTTCAACTTGCGCAAGAGTCGCACTCCTCCGATTCCCAGCAGCATCTCCTGCACGACACGCGTCTCACGATCGCCACCGTAGAGGTGCCCGGTAACTAGACGATCGATTTCTTCATTTTCAGGAATGTTTGTATCGAGAAGATAAAGAGAAACGATACCGATGTTTGCACGCCACACCTGGGCGTGAACGGTTCGTTCGCGTATAGAAACGTCGATTAATAACGCCGTGCCGTCTTCATTTTTGAGCTGACTGATCGGTAGTTCAGCCGGAACGGTCTCGCCATAGTGTTCCTCCTGCCAACCGTCGCGCCGCAGGCGTTGGCGGAAGTAACCGTAGCGGTAGAGCAGGCCGACGGCCACGAGCGGGAGTCCAACATCACTCGCCGATTTCAAATGGTCGCCGGCCAGCATGCCTAGACCACCCGAGTAAAGCGGTAAGGAATTGTGAACTCCAAACTCCGCGCAGAAATAGGCCACCGGATGCGCAGCGCTGATTTGTGTTCTGGCTGCAGGGCTGGCCCAGGTTTGAGCCGGCAAAGGTCTTTTCATGTACCGATCAAAACTGCCGGAAAGTTTGCGCACTCGATCGATATAAACCGGATCGGTAGCCATCTGGGCCAGACGGTATTCGGCCGTGCGGGCAAGTAAGAGTCGCGGATTATGCTCACACTCTTCCCAGAGCTCAGCATCGAGATCTCGAAAAACGCTTGCCCCATCCGCTGACCAGCTCCACCAGTAGTTCCAGGCGAGGCGTCCCAATGGACGCAGCGGAGCCGGTAAGAGGGACTCGTCTTGATTAGTTGTTTGTTTTACTTCTTCAGTAGTCTCAATCATTCGTTATTCAACAGTCACCTTATTCTGAATTGCAAGAGCTTGTTACTTACCAGCCGCGCAGTCGCTTTTCGCGCGCGGCTAGTATCCCAATCATTCTTCCTCACCAGCCTTCGTGAGTTGTGCGCCGAAATCAAAAACGATCCACGAAATCACACGAAATACCACTAAAACAATTTTCGTGTCCGTTCGTGTGGATTCGTGGATCGATTGTTTCCACCAAGCCAACTCTCAAATTAGGTTATCACCCGCGCACGTAACTCTGTGTTGCCCCTTTGCGGAACCGCTAAAATTGATGATTCGCTACAAAGACATGCATGTCGCTTTCCTTAAAAAAGATCAGTCGTACCTCTTTCACCGAAGTGTCGGTCGCCAAAAACTCTTTAATTGCTCGAGAAGAGACTTTTGCCGCCTCGGATTGCGGGTATTCATATACACCGGTAGAGATGGCAGGAAAAGCAATTGAGGTAAAAGACTGCTCCGCGGCAAGTAGCAAGGAATTCTTGTAGCAGGCCGATAGCAATTCTGCCTCACGTCCGTGCTCCTCTCCGAAGACCGGGCCGACTGTGTGAATGACAGAACGCGCGGGTAAACTGCCGGCAGTGGTTAAGACTGCCTCGCCGGTAGGCAGACCGTTTGGATATCTCGTGCGGCGAATCTCCCGACACTCTTCCAGGATTGCTGATCCACCTGCACGATGAATCGCCCCATCAACCCCGCCACCACCAAGCAAAGACGAGTTGGCGGCATTCACAATGGCGTCGACGTCTTGCTTCGTGATATCGCCGACGAACACACGCACCCTACCGTCAAGGAAACTCTCATCCAGCAATTCTGAAGTTTGCATCGGCTTCGTGTTTTGCAAGATCGCTAGCGCCAGTCAGGAGGGTTTTGCGGATTGTTTACACCTTCACGACGCGATTGGTCTCTCACGTTCGTAAACCCCGAGTAGGTTGCTGGTGGAAGTTCTGAATGATTTACCGCGGTCGCGACGGGTGGTTCGCGCCAAATGTACAAGTACCAAAACACGGGCATGGCGAACATTCCTAGCATGCAAATGAGGACCGTCCACATTATTTTCATGGCCTGATCGAGATATTCAGTCTTAAAGACTCGAACAATGTAGAAAGCCATGAGCCCCATAATGACCAACATAGTAAATAAATGGATGGCAAAAAGACCGATAAAACTTATAGGAACGAACGGAGAAACAGGCTGCGTGGGTTGCGTGGCGCCCCCATCGGGTGGAAGGAAAAGCATCAGGCCAAAGATCGTTATGACGAAGAGAAACATGTAAACGATCGGCCAAACCGTGGCGATACCCAACAAGATCTTCGTTGACTTTTTAAGCTTCATATGCGGCTGTAGTTTACGCTATTCCCTCTGCCCGTGGCTCCACCTTGATCTCGTCAAACATATCTTGCCGGCGCAGTGCTTCAGCCACACCTTTCGCCTTATGCTCGGTTAAAGGATGCTCCGGATCCACGCTGGCAATCTCGAACACGCGATCATCCAGCATCAGCACACCGAGAGAACCCAGGGTCACCCCCGCCGTAATCTGTATCTCATCCATGTTGTGGATTCGAAAGCGTCCTGTTTGCTCGACCCAGTCCTCAATGAACGGGTCTCTGAGGGCATGTTCGGCGTCAGCCTCCGAGAGGTATGCCCCCTCAACGATTAGACAATATTCGCGCACTTTGCCTGTCTACTTAGCGTGAGCCGCACGTGGCTGGTCCAACGATACAATTCTACGGCTGCCCCTTTACGGGTACACAGCTGGGCTATGTGCCCGCGTGCTTTGCAACTTTACCATCGCTGGTTATTGCGGGCCAAGCTGGACACAAGGATTGTTCGGACTAATTGTAGGTAAGGCAGTCAAGTGCAAAACCGCCGCCGGGATTGGTCCCGGCGGCGGTGTGGTTTTTCTCAAGGCTTGTTAGCAGTTTAGTCTCACAACCTCGCTTAGTTGGCCCTCGCATATTGAGAGTTAAGCGTTTCTCGTAGACGGCGGAAGTAAGAGTCGAAACTCACGAAGCCGGTTGTGCCCTGGAAGAAGGCTTTGCCACCTGTCTCATGTGCCAACCGGTTGAGGGAGCTTTGACCGTAGCTTGCCGCGAGGTGGCTATGGCTGGTCAGACCCACCGAAGGTGCGTAGAACGAGTAGACGGCAACATTACGATCATTGGCCTGCTTGATCGCCCGGTGAAGATCCAGACTGTTGCCAGCGGCGGTGACATCAAAGCCGCGTGAAGTATCCAAACCGTCGGAGATCAAAAGAACGGCATTGGTTCCTCTCCAGCCGGAATCAAATCTGCGCAGGGCTTCGATAACTTCCACGTAAGGATTGAATGATGACGCAGATCGGCTCGCAATCGGAATGCGTAGCGAATTTGCCGCATTGTCCAAATCCGTCGTAAAGCCCTGGCGGACCTGCAGAGTTCCGGTTGTAATATAACCGACCATTACCCGCGATCCCGGCGGCAACGACCGGATGAAATCGCGTGTGACATTAAGCTCATTCCCAACCTGCGAAATAAGGTCGTCCTGTATCAGAATTGCGAGGTTCAGCGGCGTTACAATTTGCGCATTCTTTTTGTCACTATTCTTGTCTTCTGGATGTGTCGCAAATGTTGCGGCTGCGACAGACAAAACAACGGTTAACGCAACGGCAAACGAAAGTATTCTTCGGTAAAACATGGTTCTTGCTCCTTGACTCAGTGCTTCTTCTGATGCCAATTTCGTGGCAGAGGTTGGCTCAAGAGCTCTCACAGAACCATTGCAGTAAGCAATGGATCCCGACATTCAAATCTACGAGCACTGCTCAATTACGGAACCGCGAGCGGTAGCGACCGGATGCCGCCACTCAACTCGACAAGCAGACACTCAAGCACAGAACCATTTGCGGTAGCCAATGGATCCAAGCATTCAAGCAGACCTGCACTGCTAAACCACAGGCCAAAGGAACCTGCTACTCAGGATTCTGGTACTCAACGTGGACCAACACTGCCCAACCGAGCGATGCTCTCGAAGTTGAGCCTAAGATCCATTGGCTACCGCAAATGGTTCTGTGCTTGAGTGTCTGCTTGTCGAGTTGAGTCGCAGCATCCGGTCGCTACCGCTCGCGGTTCCGTACTTGAGCAGTGTTCGTCGAGTTGAGTGGCGGCATCCGGTCGCTACCGCTCGCGGTTCCGTACTTGAGCAGTGCTCGTCAAGTTGAATGGCAGGATCCATTGGCTACCGCAAATGGTTCTGTTTTGAGCCGCTTCGTCATACCTGACAAGTAGAACATTACCCAGGGCCACCTAACTTGCGTTTACCCTTCCCGCTCAGATAAATTAACTCCCAATCCGGAGCACAGTGGAAGACCGGCATTCTTGCCAGTCATCGCACCGAAAGGAGACAGACAGGTGTCTGTTTTCACATCTGGGGTATCCTTCGCCAAAAATTCGCACACCGGAAAGGAAATAAACTATGAAAGTCTATTCGACAGAGGCCATCCGCAATCTTGCGGTCATTGGACACGGCGACGCAGGGAAGACGCAATTGATCAGTTCACTTCTCTACGTCGCCGGCGAAACACCTCGTTGGGGTAAAGTGGACGAAGGAACGACCGTCACCGACCACGAAGAAGATTCCATTGCCCGCAAGATCACTCTTAATATTGCACTCGCTCATTTAGACCATCGGGATACCAAACTCAATTTTATAGACACTCCCGGATACGCAGCATTCGTCACCCACGCACGTCCAGCTCTGCTAGTTGCCGACTGCGCGGTCGTAGTCGTCGACGCCGTGAAGGGTGTTGAGGTGCAAACAGAGAAGACGTGGACCTACGCCAACGAATTCATCGTCCCGCGTCTTATGGTTATTACAAAACTCGATAAGGAGCATTCGGATTTTGGCAAAGCCCTGGAAAGCGCACAGAATACTTTCAGCCGGGCAATCATCCCGTTTACGTTGCCAATTGGAAAAGAGAAGGACTTCCGAGGCGTGGTGGACGTTGTCCATATGAAAGCTTACGAGTTAGGCGCGGACGGACAAGCTAAGGAGATCGATATTCCAACTGAGGGTCGGGACGTGGTTGAAAAAACGCGCGAGCGACTCGTTGAGCTGGTAGCAGAGTCAGACGACGCTTTATTGGAAAAGTATTTCGAACAAGGAACCCTTGAGGAAGCCGACATTCTTCCCAACATCAACAAAGCCATTGCTCAGAGCAAGCTCTGCCCTGTGTTCGCGGTCTCCTCTGCAACACTGGTCGGCCTCCGCGCTTTGCTTAACGGCATTGTTGACTACGCGCCCGATCCGGCACATCACGAAGCGGAATATGGCCGACCGATGGACGGTGGCCCGGATTCGGAAAGGATCGCACGGCTCTACAGCGACATCGAACCCTTTTCAGCCTATTGCTTTCGGACAGTTGCCGATCCTTTTGCGGGCCGCATCAACGTGATGAAGGTTATTAGCGGCCATCTTCAGACTGACGCCAACGCCTTGAACTCAACCCGGGGAACTATGGAAAGGCTGGGAGCGCTTCATGCTATTCAAGGGAAGCAACTCGACAAGGTGCCTCAAGCCCACGCCGGCGACATCATTGCATGTGTCAAACTGAAGGAGACCCAAACGGGAGACACTCTCTGCGACAAACAGTCGCCCATAGTCTATAGCGCCGTCGAGTACCCAGAAGCGGCTATAGCTTTTGCCATTGAGCCGAAGTCGCGCCAGGACGAAGAGAAGATAAGCGCCGCGCTGCACAAGATTTTAGAGGAAGATCAGGCACTTCATTTCAGCCGGGACGCACAGACCAAGGAGTTCTTGCTCTCCGGATCCGGGCAGCTTCACGTGGAAACCGTTGTCGAGAAGCTTAAGAAGCGCTATGGCGTGGAAGTCACGCTTCATCCGCCCAAGGTGCCCTACAAAGAGACAATCACGCAGCGCGCTGAGGTGCAGGGCCGTCATAAGAAACAGACGGGCGGCCGCGGGCAATTTGGTGATTGCAAGGTTGTCTTTGAGCCATTGCCGCGCGGAAGTGGTTTTGTTTTCGAGGACAAGATCTTCGGCGGCGCGGTGCCTCAACAGTTTCGACCCGCAATCGAGAAAGGAATCGTTGAAGCTGCACAGTCGGGAGCCATTGCAGGCTACCCCTTGGTGGACTTCAAGGTGCAGCTAATTGATGGGTCGTACCACAACGTCGATTCCGACGAGCATTCGTTCCGTGCTGCCGGTCGCAAGGCTTTCCGGGCGGCCATGGAAAAAGTAAAGCCGTCGATTCTCGAGCCGATCATGGATGTGGAGATCTTCGCGCCTCAGGAATACAGCGGTGATATCATGGGTGATCTTAATTCCCGTCGCGGTCGCGTGCAGGGTATGGAGACGAGTGGCAAGCAGCAGGTAATCAAAGCGCAGGTGCCAATGTCTGAAATGCTCAACTATCAATCAACCCTGAATTCGATCACTGCGGCGCGTGGCTCATTCCACATGCAGTTCTCGCATTATGATCCGGTGCCGGGAAATCTCTCGCAGAAAATTGTCGAGCAGTCGCGCGCTGAAGGAAGAATCCGCGGCGGTGAAGATGAGGAGTAACTAAGAGATTGGCGTCAAAGTAGAAGGGCCACTCGGTGGATCGAGTGGCCCTTCTTTGTGAGCTGGAGCATTAGAATTAGTCTGGAATGGGCTTTTTCAGGCGCATTGGCTCCATCGGCGGCGCTTTCTTAAGCGTATAATCTTGAGGCACCTCGAAAAGTGAGCGGGCTGGTTCGGAGCGGTCGATGTTTGTCAGTCGATATGTGTTTTCACCGAACCGTGGGTCGATGTGACGAGTCATCACTACTGTTTGCAACTCTGGAGAATACCAGCGCTCGCTGAGAATCTCGATTGGTCGCTCATTGCCGATGTCGCCCGCGGGAATTGTCACCGTGGTGCGGGTGCCCTCAGCCTCGACTCCGCCAATGTTCTGCTTTCCAAGAGACTCTGTGCGAGCGTTCTTGTTTCTCGTTTCTGCGAGACCGATTGCGACCCCAGCCTCAGTCACCCTCTTGCTCATTGCTGGGTCGGCTTCAATTTCAAATCGAAAGGCTACTGGCCCCTCTTGCACTTCGCCTGCCTTGCCTCCTTCAGGTGGTGGTAGCTTTTTCTCGAATTTGAAGCGCATTGGCGGCATCGCCCTGGCAATTCGCGTGCGAGGGTCAAGCATATAACTAACAGCCGCGACCGGATCGCTAATGAATATTGTCTGCGGGGGGTCGCCGCCGTTCGCAAAAGGACCAATCGCCCTCAGTGTTTGTTCGCGGCGCGTGCGGCCTTCGCTGTCGCGGTAGAGCATGGCCGTCGATTTGTTGACGATGCGATTTCCATCGCTCAAGGTCTGCGTCATCTCCGTAATGGCTTCTGCGGAATAGGGCGCATCTTTGACAAGCCTTCCACCAAAGCTCATCTCTGACGCATAGAAGACAAAATCAGCCCCCGGCGGCGGTACAGGCGGACCCCCTTCCTGCATAATTCTTTCACGTTCGATCTTCAGGTCACGCTCAGAAGCAGCTTGTTTTTGTTGCCCGAGGGAGGAGATCGCGCTTATTCCCAACAAAAGGGCCAAAGCGATTCCGCCAAATTTGCCGAGTTCTTTTTTCATAGCTTCTTCCTTTTTCAGACGGGCCCAGGGCCCGGTTTAAATTAGTCTCCTGACATTAACGTTAGCGTCATTGAACAAAACGGATTGCGCGAGCCAATCCATCGGCGCCTACCAAAACATCTGCTTTCACCCTTTCGCCGTACCGATCCATATTCACCGGCAGGCCGAGGCTCGTCATGGCCGATCGCGGAAATTCAACCCGGACTATCTGTCCACCTTCTTGAAAGCTCACCGGACTCACGTAACCCAGCGGCATGAACTGAGTGGCCACTTCACTTTGGCTGTTATTTCCAGCCGTCGTTGCCGGTTCCACCGAAGCAGCTACCCCGTTCCTAGCCTGAGCTGGAGACTGTTTAATCGTCTTTCGACCAGGTACGACCGACTTTCGCCAGTGAGGGTCTTCGGTTACGTGGTTCGAAGGTAATGATCCGATCGAACCGTCAGGAACACCGGTTTGGGTTTTCGGAGGAGTTTCCACGCCGGTTGTTTTAGAGCTCGTCGGTTCGGGCCGATCACCCGCAGACGAATTGAGGCGCCAGCGCATGCCTGCTATTCCAAATACGATCAAAAGAACCGCGGCCGCTGCCACGCTAAGGTATTTCCAACCACTGCGCTTGTTGAAACGCTTCGGCGAAGAACTCTGCATTCGAAAAGCTGCCAGCACCTGTTCTTCAATGCGGTCAGGCGCTGCCACAGAGTCCATTTCTGTCACCAGGGCACGCAACTCCGCGGTCAGCCTGCGCTCGTCCGATAGTTTTCGTACACACACCTGGCAATGGCTACTGTGGGCGAGGGCCTCCTCGCGCGTACCAGCTTCCATTATTTGTTGGCGCGCCAAGTCGCTGGCTATGCCGGCAAAGTCTTGACAGTTCATGCGAAACACCTCGTCGATTTCAAACTTGCCGAACCAGATTCCTCTTCACTCGCGGGACGCAATTTCAAAATCAGGAGCGCGCGCCCCCGATGGAGCCGCGAGCGCACCGTACCAACAGCGCAACCGAGAACCTCCGCAGCTTCCACATAACTCAGCTCCTGCAAGTCACAAAGCACAACTACCTCGCGGTAGCGCTCGGGCAATGCGAGGACAGCTTTGCGCACTGACTCGATCTCTTCGGTGCGAGAAAGATTCTCGAGCGGTCCTGCAGTGGCCAGCGGCGCCTGGTTAGCGGCGACTTCATCGTCGGAGCCTTCCATGGAGACGTAAAAGCGTTCTCGTTGCAGGCGCCGCAGGACATGATTCCGAGCCACACCCAGAAGAAATGCGTTTAAAGACCCCCGGTCCGGATCGAAGCTGTTTCCGTCCCGAATTAGGACCATGAACACTTCCTGGGTAATATCTTCGGCAAGCGCTCGAGAGCCGCACATTTGAAGAGCGAAGCGAAAAATGGCGCCATGTCGTTGCCGGTACAATGCAGCCAGCGCTTCTTCATCTCCGGCTTGCATCAGCCGGAGCAGTTCGCCTTCGTTAGGGTCGCCAGATGTACTCATTCTAAATCGTTCGCCGCTTGCTGTTCTTAATTCGCGCGAGGCTCGGGGAAAGTTCCACAATTACCATCTGTCAGTACCGGGAGCCAGAACATCCTATTCATCGATCAGTTTGGTGAATTCAGGCGAGCGTCGGCGCAAGCTTAGCCACTCTTCAAATAAGTTGGGTTCTTGCAGCCAGACAGTTAGCCACTGGATAATCTCGCTGGCTTCGAGCCGTTTTCTTCTTTCGATTACCCGACTTCGAACTACCATTTGGACTGCTTGTTTCGACTTCAAAGCCATTTCGCGTAAGCGCTGTAGTTTGTGATGCTCACCGGCCTGTTCGAGTGTTCTTCGTAATTCATCAAGCCTCTTAATCGATTCTGAGGCTTCAACGAGTCCTGAGAAGTTCAAATCCTCCGGCAGAATCAGCGCCCAGAGCTCTTGCTCGCGCCATTTCGTATCGAAGTCCAACACCTCAGGATGTCGCAAGACCGCACCTTCGTCAGCAAGTGTCCGGGCAATTGCCGCCGGACTCTCCACTGCACCGGCGCCAAATCTCTCGCCGATGATTGTTTGAATCTGTTCCAGCTCCGGAGTGCCAACCGACTCGCAATCAAGAGCCTCCCAGACTTCAATCATCAGCTCGTGCTTGCCTTTTGATCGCCACTTTCTTGCAGCCATAAATGCGTTCCCCCGCCAGGCGCGCGATGCCGCTCTCAACTTACGGTAGTGGTCCAGTATGAGAAGAAGGGGATTTGAGGATCTTCAACCTAGTGCAAACACTCAATACGGAACCGAGAGCGGTAGCGACCGGATGCTACCAC
>JBOGOU010000584.1:0-16578 GCA_050748205.1 Pyrinomonadaceae bacterium
GGTGTTCAGGCTAGTCGTCATGACCTGAGACAGGAGCCGGATGCGTTAGTAGCGCACGTCCGGATCTGTGGAGGGGGTGGCCAGCAATGGTCATCCCTACTCCGACCATCCGGCGGCAAAGCCGAGATGGCAGCGGCTCGTTGCCAGTGAAAGATCCAGCACCCAACACAGAAGACCGAGAGCAGTACCGGCAGTAACTGGAGAATACATGGGCGCTGCCGGGAGCCTCGTTTTCTTTCAACTGTCAGAAAGTTCTTGCGTCTCACCAGAAACCGCCACGTACCGCCGACCCAATCCCAGTTGGCGTAACTTGTGTTGCAGCGACTGCCGATGCATGCCCAGGATCTCAGCCGCCCGCGTCACATTCCCCTGGGTGTGTTCAAGGCAACGACTGATGTAGCGGCGTTCAAATTCCCGCCGATCCTCACGAAAGTCTGCCGTAAAGGGAACCTTCAAGCCACCGTCATCACCGTCGGATGAGTTGCTCGCAGATTGTTGCGGGCCCGTAGTAACTTCCACTGGAAGATCGCGTGCGGCCAACTCATCGCCTTCCGCCATGATCACTGCGCGGTCCATAGTATTTTTCAACTCGCGAACGTTGCCAGGCCAATTGTATTCCACCAAACGCTTGAGTGCGCTCTGCGCAATGGGCCGTGCCGGCAGCTCGAAATGCTCGGCTGCGGAGCGCGCAAATGTTTCAGCCAGCAGCGGAATGTCTTCGCGCCGTTCTCTAAGCGGTGGAATGTCGATAGTGACTACCTGAAGACGATAGAAGAGGTCGGCCCGAAAATTACCTGCAGCGATTTCTTGTTCCAGCGGACGGTGCGTGGCACTCACGATGCGAACGTCGACAGGTATCGATTCATTGCCACCCAACCTTTCGATCCGTCGTTCTTCGAGGGCTCGCAGCAGTTTTGCCTGTACGTTGGCACTCATGTCGCCGATCTCGTCGAGGAACAGAGTGCCTCCATCAGCCTGTTCGAATTTGCCCTGACGGCGCGCCGCAGCGCCTGTAAATGCGCCCTTTTCGTGGCCAAACAGCTCCGACTCGATTAGCTCCGACGGTAGCGCCGCGCAATTCACGGCAACGAAAGCTCCGGTTGAGCGAGCACTGTTTCTTTCGTGAATTTCGCGTGCCACCAGCTCCTTGCCGGTGCCTGATTCACCCCGTACCAGAACTGTCGCGTCGGTTTCCGCGACCTTCTCGATCATCGAGCGCACGCGTTGCATGCCTTCAGAGTTTCCGATCAGCGCGCCGCGTTGAGACCTCTCTATTTCGATACGCCGACGGAGAGAAAGGTTTTCACGTCTCAGTTGCAGTGTTTCGGCTGCGTTCTTAATCACCAGCCGAAGATCGTCAAGCTCAAAGGGCTTTGACAAGTAGTCATAAGCACCTGATCTAACCGCTTCGACCGCCATCCGCTCGGAACCGTGGGCTGTAACAATGATTACCAAAGGCCCGTTCCCATTTGAACTCTTGAGTTCCCGCAGGAAATCCAACCCGCTCATTCCGGGAAGATTCACATCCAGAAGCATCAGGTCCGGTTCTTGTTGTTTAACGAGCGCTCTGGCCGCCTCCGCCGAATCGGCCTCAGAAACGTTGTAACCGAACGTACTGAGAGCCCGTCGCATACCGTAGCGCGCGGCTTCCTCATCGTCCACAATCAGTAATCGCAATGACTCTTTTCCCACTTTCCCGTTAGTTTAGAACCCTTCAGTCGAAATTTACTAGCGCATTGCGTGCCAGAGCGAGGGCCTCCCCCTAAAACCCAAAGGAGCAAATCTCGCACCAGCCTTTTCCAATCTGAGATCTGGGACGTCAAATTTGAATCGGCGGCGAGATTTGCTCCTTGTTGGTGCAGACTCAAATCCCACCCAAGGGAGTGGGTGGTTGGTTCAGATGCGGCCTAAAAGGTGACGAGCACCCTGAAAAGTGCACCAGTACCCTCTACTAGGATTCTATGGCCTTGCGCTGCGACGGGCCGACATCACGAGGATAATTGCATCGCCGGAAGGGCCGACATTCAAGGTTCCGACGACGACAGGCTCGCCTTCGCGCATACTGATGTCTGTGTTAAGTCCGGTGGGTTCGTAATTGATGATAGGCGCGACGGGCGCGTTCGAGGCCAGGGCTGTCCCCGTCTGAATGGGGATTTTGGCACCAAACTTGAAACCCTCCATCCGCACAATATCTCGCCCATCCGAACCGGCAAGGAGTTTGACCGTGTTGATGCGAAATTCGTTAAAGCTTGGTGTGTTACCACTGGCTGCTGCAGCTGGCAGGAGAGGCCCGCCAACCCATTGAAGATTTAATCTGCCGTTGTTTTTCACTCGGTTAATAAGTGTGGCTGCCAGCCGATAATTCTTGAAAGGCAGTGAGCTGCGCAACTGCTTCACGACTGGCTCAAGCGCAGCCGGCAGTTTTGCATCGTCGACATCCTGGTTAGTGGCGATTAACAAATAGAGTTGCGTGTCGAGGTTGGTTTCGTCGTCCTTCTCTTTTTGCGAAGGCTGATCTGCCGACTGGGCAAACACCCGCTGACCGGTCGCTGCGAAAACGGTAAGCAGGCACATGCACAAAACTGTGCCGACGATCTTACGTAGAGTCATAGCGTTCTCCTTTAGTGAAACTTTTCAGTTTGGGCTTACGCAGATTTGAAGAGCGCTGGCGCGTCATCTGGCGCACCTGGGTTGAGCGGCACTGCTCAAGCTGCGACGTTTGGTGGCGGCCCCAAAGTCCGAAGCTAACACGCACTGCTTAGAGAAAAGTTCCGTGGAGTGCTTTGGAGTGCGCCGGCAGAGCGTAGCGGCGACGGCGCTTTGGATCTGATACGGACCTCGATCCGCGCGCGCTTCTAGATTCATCCAAAGCGGTGTCGCGCTGCGCTTGCCACCGCACTCCAAAGTTATCGCATCTCAGCGTTGCAACGGAAGACTCAATTCAAAATGCGCGCCAACACCACCATTCAGGGATGTAACCAACCGGGCCGAGCCGCCCGCTTCTTCCATGCGCTTGCGGACAATCGCCAGGCCCAGGCCTGTGCCTCGTTGCTTGGTCGTGAAAAAAGGTTCCCAGATGCGCTGCCTGAGCTCAGTCGGTACGCCGGATCCGGAATCCTTAACGGCGATCAGAAGATGCTTTCCGTCATTCCTGGCCGTGACGACTATTTCTCCCGCGGCTGGTGTAGCCTGCAGAGCGTTTAGCACCAGATTTGAAAGCGCGTCTCGAATCGCCGATACGGCAGCACCACTGAGCTCATCGTCCGTTTCGATTCTGGTGTTGATCTTAATCCTCTGTTCCCCGGCATTCGCCTTGAAGAGCCCAACCACGGCTCGAATTAGTTCGTTGACTCTTAGCGGCCGATCCTCGGGGATTTCTTTTCTTGCAAAACTCAGGAGCTGCGTAACGCTCTGACTCAGGCGATCGGTTTCGCCCACGATCAAGCTCAGGTCGCGAGCGTACTCCACACTCAGATCCTGGTCTTCGCGCATTACCTGCGCTATCGACTTGATGGCCGAGAGAGGATTCTTGATCTCGTGAGCGACGGTGGCAGCCATCTGTCCCAGAGCAGCGAGACGCTCGCCGTCCGCAACACGTCGTTCCAACCGGACATTTTCTTCAACCAGGCGACAATCCTCAATCGCGATTGCCACTTGGCCCGCAAGAACTTCCAGGACAGCGCGGCTATCAGGTGTCAAACTTCCAGACGATCCTTCGATCAGGAGAACGCCGGCGATTGTGTCCTCTCGCCGCAGTGGATAGGCGATCTGAAATCCGCGGGCAGCCAGTACCTCCTCATTTTCCACCGGCGCCCATCCGTCCTGTTGCGAAACCTTCAGTACTCGCTCCAGCCACGGCTCAACGGGAGGAAGATCCTCGGTTTGTCTGTCCCGATTGAGTTCTTCAGCGGTACCATAGCTGCTAACAATGATCTCAACGCGCCGCAACGCGAGGACTTCGGCCGTTCGCTGCTCGACGAAGTGAAGCAACTCGGGTAGCTGCTTATATTGACCAGACTGGGCTCCAATACGCGCGACAACCTCCCTGTAGAGCGCTGCTTCGCGCTCAAACAGTTTATGAAAACGCCGCTCTAACCAGCGCCGCATGGGCGCCGCCACAAGCGTGAGTCCCAGGATGAGTAGGGCTTCAACGACGCCCTGCCGTACCCCGTAGCGCGCGGTCATCCAATCGCCAATGGTGCGAATGCCGTAAATGTAGATGATGAGGACAACTGCCGCGAATGTCGCGACGATTAGGCTCTCCTCGATAATCAATTCGAGATACCGGTAGCGATAGATGTAGTAAGCGAGAAGTACGGAAGGAAGCAATGAACCAAGATTGGCTACCGTCTTCAGATAGAGACCCAGGGTCGTTCCTTCTCCCAGCCCGAGTGCCAGAGCCGCGAGAATCACGATGCCGATAGCTATGAACGATGCGGCCAGCGTCCGCATGATTCGTTGCTCGCTAAGGTACTTACTCTTGCGAGCGATAAGTAACTCCGTGACGGCAATCAAACCCAGCACATAAGCAATCCAAAAAGCGAAGGGGATGACGAAAAACTTCAGCTTGGTGAGCATGGGCACGTATTCGCCGGTCCAGATCTGCCAAACTGCCACAACCAGAAAAACAGTTGGGAGGTATGAGAGATAAACGCGAATCTTTTCGCTGCGCGTTAGTGGCCGCCCTTGTGCGTCGGCCCAGAGATGCAGATGGACGTGAAGGAGGAAGGAATACGCAAAAGTAATGCTAACTACGGCAATTGAATCCGCCAGTCGTAGCAGGGTGGTCCAGGTATCAAAGCCAAGACCAAAGAGCGAGTGCAGAGTGATAAAGAGATTGCTCGTGTGCCATCCACCCATCGTCAGCGCCAGAGCAAAAAGAACACGTTCGAGCGCGGTCAGCTTGTGACGGCGAGAGACTAGCTGTACCCCCATCCAGAGGGGCAAGACCGCCCCGATGCTGTAGCCGACAAGTTGTAGGACTTCGAGTGGGGACATGAAACATCAGGAGGCGGTTGGCAGGAGGCAGTTGGCAGTGGGCAGTTGGCAGGAGGCAGTTGGCTGGAGGCAGTTGGCTGGAGCCGACGGCAGGAGCAGTTGTTACTCAGTTTTGTTTCAAACTAGGGTATAGGTGCCTCCTGCCTGCTGCCTCCTGCCTGCTGCCTCCTGCCTCCTGCCTGCTGCTTCCTGCCTGCTGCCTGCTGCCTCCTGCCAACTGCCTACTGACTACTCGCGCTCCGCGCAGGCAGGGGCGTCAAAGTAATCTCGGTTCTGCGATTGCGCGATCTGCCGCTCACAGTTGTATTCTTGGCCAACGGATTGGCCGCGCCCATGCCATTAGCCTGAATTCTTGAAGGATCTACTCCAGCTGCCTGGAGGCGCTCCGACAAAACTCTCGCTCGTTCCTGCGTCAGTTGTTGCAACGACACTTCGTCGCCTTTGTTGTCCGTATAAACCTCGATCACGATTTGGTAATCAGGATTGCTCGCCAACAGCGCCGCGAGGGGTTCCAACTTGGCGGCCGCGGTTGAAACCAGGTTGGAACCGCGAGCATTCGCCCAAATCGATTCCGGGAGCATCAATTGTAACCCGGTGCCCGTTTCCTTAAGCGTCCCAAACTTGGAGAGGGTCTGCTTTAGTGTCGCGAGCGCGGCTATTCTCTGTTGTTCTCGCTGCTCTGCTTCCCGGCGCGCGTCTTCGGCCTGCTTCTCACCTTCAAAGCGAGCCACCTTTATCTTTGCCGCTTCACCCTCTGACCTCACGGCTTGCAGCTCATCCCGTAAACGCGCGATCTCAACGCGCTGCTCACGCAATTGCTCACTGGCCGTGCCGGCATCTCTTTCAGCCAGCTCGCGCGCGCGCTGTTCGCGATCCAGAGCGGTGCGCAACTGTTCAATTTCGCGTTGAGCGCTCTCAGCAGTCTTCTCTGCCGAGCGCAACGCTTCATCTCGTCGCTGAATGTCTTCTCGGCGCAAACGTGCGGCTTTTCGGACGACCGCCATTTCTTCAGCACGTGCGCCGGACGACGTGGCCTTCCGTGCCAGTACGTCAACCTCCGCAGCTGGCTGGTTGAACCTCCAGGCTTTTTCAGCCGCCTGCAAATCGTCCTCTGCCTGTGCAAACTCGTTCGCTGCATCCTGGCTTGCCCCGGCAAACTTGGCCAGATTCAAAGCCTGGCGCGCTCCCAAAAGCGAGACTGGCGTATCTCGATAATCCCTATCGGCTATCTCCGGCACCCGAGCATCTCGAAAATAATCACTGGAATTGCCGATGTACTGCACGTTAAGCGTCTCAATCTGGCTACCTCCCGCTCGTAGAGGCGGCAGGTTTTCCATTACGACCATGCGACTCGGGACCTTCATCAGAAAGTGGGGCTCGGCGGTAATGATCAACGCGAAAGTTTGTAGCGGAGTGGTAACGTCAAGCTTCGAATCGATAAATCCGCTGCCACTTCTTTTGATCTCGCCAAGATTATCGACGCGACCGTCTGGTGCAATGGCCCAGAGTAGATAAGTCGTATAAATCCCGCCGAGTTCTGAGGCGCGCGTGAGATTGTCAAGGCTAAGCTCGACTCGCGTTCCTCGCCGGCCCGCGCGTCTCACTTTCGCCTCTCCCTTTAGTCTGGGAAGTAGCGTGGTGCCGCGAAACTTCACATTGATGGTTTCGTCAAGCGGATAGGTTATTGCGACAGTTTGTCGCGGCATATCGCCTTGGCCAAAGGCCGGAAGGCCTGCGGCGAGTGAGAAACACAGGCACACGGCCGCCACAAAATACTTCGGAGAAAAACGAGTGGTAAACATGGCAAGTACTCCTAACTTCTTGCTGTCTGCTGTTGCCCCGGGGGCCGGCGGTTGCGGCAGGATAACATTCTGCCTCTTCCCTTGATGCAGCGCAGAGAGTCATTGTTGCCGAACGTTCGGCAGAGGGTCAAGCTAACGGCCTGAGGAAATTCGTTGGTAACGGGCCTTCCTGTAGGCTGCAACCTGAATGATAAGGAGGGAGATGCCAGTTAATAGAAAGATATGTATGAAGCCGCCCTTGTGAAGAATGAACTTTAGAATAAACCAGAGGACAATGAGACCCGCACCAATTATCCACAGCATGCCAATGTCTCTCCCTTCGCGCGCCGGAGCGCGGGCAAAGATGCTCGCGCTCCAGACGCTCTGCGGGCAAGATGCCCGCGCTCCAGCCCAGCTATTGCGCCGTAGCCCTCGCTGCGCTTTTTTGCAACTCCAATCCTCTTAAACCAATCGCCGATGGATCGTTGCCGGCCACGATTATTCGGCCGTTGCTTAGAGTTGCGGTCGCAAGCCTTCTGGCGTACGCGGGTAATCTTATCGTTCCGGAACTCTGACCTGACGCAGTGCTTTCCCAGATTCGCGCTCCGTCGATACCAGAGAGTCCAACAGCAAAGTTGTTGTTAGCCGGTACCAGCACATCAAGCCACCCGTCGCCATTCAGATCGGCAAAGCTTGGAGAAGCACCTGGCACAAAACCATCGGCAAACCATCTGACCTTACGGTCCAAGAGCTCGACGGCTCCCACGCGCCCCAAATTCGTAATCATGACGACCGTGTCGACCGATTTGTCGCCATCTAAATCCACAACGGAAAGCGAGCCAGTTGGATACTCGCCACGATCGACCGCGATTCGTCCGAGAGGCTGAAATCCATTCGTCTCGAAAATCACGAGTCCGTCCTTAGTGCCCACCAACACAAGCACACCAAGCGAAGTCTCCTCGACAACTGGCTGGGTCGTCAGCGGAACTCCAGATTTGACGAACCGAAGATGCTCTCCGGCGCTGCTTCGAACTTCGATCGCGTTGCTTTGCAGGGGTAACAAAAGAGCTCGAAAGGTCCTCGTATTGAGCACCACTGGCGGACCGATCGGCTTATCGTTAAGCCTTCTTTCATACTGCACTCGACCTGTCTTCGCATCCAAACAAACCAGCGTGTTGAATTTATCGCCAGTGAGATAGATTTCTGGTCCAGGCTTGCCGTCCAGGTCTGCTGCCGTTCCACCTACTATATTTTCGGTTAGAGCCGTAAGCCACACCTCCCGGCCAGTGGTGGATTCAAGCGCTCGAACTTCCCCATCGGACGTGACAATTACCAGGTTCGGACCGTCTTTTGGCGTCACAATCAGAGGAACAACTTGCCTTACATGCTCAGCGGCCATCTTGGTTGGCCGAACACCGATCCTGTTCCTGGCTATCCAAAGCGGCGTGCCGAACGCGCTATCAATAGCGTAGACGGTCCCTTCGGAATTAGTACCGATGAAGTCAGAGCCTTTTTCGCGAAGCTGTGCGGCAATGAGATTGGAAATCACTCCTGTAGCAGCTAACCAGTCTGATGTGTATGGGCGTTTTGCAGTACCGGAGACTAAGGATCCTTCTGGTCTCTCGACGTTTATCGATTTGACCTCAAACTTTCCGTTCCGGAGGACCCTCCTGGTTATGGCATCCGCTGCCAGGACTCGCCAGTAATAGCGACCGGGCGTTAGATCCCTGGCAACATATTCTTGTCCATAGACCACTCCATCGTATATGACGTCATTGAAACGTTCGTCGGCCGCGATTTGTAAGCGGTACCGCTCCACTCCGGGCGCCTTGTTCCACTGCAGGCGAGGTAGGCCAGACGTGGAGACGACCGCACGTTCCTGGCCGACGACTGGAGAAACCATGAACAGGATTAGAAGGACCAGGAGATCCAGCCGCAGGATTTTTGTTTTCGAAAGTTGAGGACCGATCTGGAGAAGGTCAGGCAATGAGCGTGCGACAATAGAGAAATTTATGCTCACGGCGCTTCGTTTAACTTGTATCCAACGCCGCGAACGGTGAGCACGTAGCGCGGATTCTTAGGATCGGTTTCGAGCTTCTTTCGCAGACGATTGATGTGGGGATCGATGTTCCGCTGATAACCCTCGTAATCGGTACTCCAGACATGATCAAGAAGCGCGTTCCTCGACCACGCCCGTCCCGGCTCTGACGCAAGTAACTCCAGAATTTGGAATTCGAGTGGGGTCAGGTCAATCCGGGCGCCTTGCCTGCTAACCTCGTGGCGGCGTTTATCAATGATCAGGTCTCCAACTTCTATGCGCTCTCCGTCTCTGATTTCAGTCACGCCGCCGGAGCGCCTGAGCAAGGCCTCGACGCGATATTCAAGCTCGCGCGGGCTGAACGGTTTTGCCAGGTAGTCGTCGGCGCCTGCTTCAAAGCCCGCTACCTTGTAATCAAGCGCGTCATGGGCCGTGAGGAATAATGCCGGAGTGTGGACGCCCCGGCTCCTTACTCTCTTCAGCAGCTCAAACCCAGACATTCCCGGCATTGAGACATCCAAGATGAAGCAATCAAACCTTCCGGCCACTGCAGGCTCCAGCGCTGCGGCTCCGCTCTCACGCTCCTCAACCTGAAATCCGAGACGCCGAAAGTATTCCGCTAACAAAAGGCGCATGTCCGCGTCGTCATCAACAATGAGAAGACGCTTGCCAGCGTATTTCCTAGCCGCTTGCTGTTGTTGTTCCAAAACTGATGACCTGCAGGGGGAAGGGATTTGAATTCGCGAATATCGCCACCGAATTATAACTCACTTGCCGCGGATTGGTCGAAAAAGCTCTCGGGCCGGAGCAGAACCACAACATCTACAACACCGCAAATGACATAGCCTTGACGCACTAAAGCAAGGATAAGTATAGTTGCCTCTTTAGTTTCACAACGTATTTAACCTTCCTTATACCAACTGATCAGAGAGTTTCGCAACCAGCAATGCACGATCTCCGACGACTGCTGAAGTATCTTAGACCTCATTGGGGAACTTTCACACTGGCCACTTTTGCGATGCTTCTGGTGGGAGTGCTGGAAAGCGCGATTGGTGGACTAATCGTTCCCATCTTCGACCAGGCCTTCGCCCAGGGGGATGGGCACCGGACTCCCACGCTTTTCGGCCTACAACACATCATACCTGAGTCAGGCCTGGGAGCCTGGAAAACCATCTCGATATTACTGCTGGCGTTTACCCTTACCAAAGGCATCGCTGAATACTTCTCAACCTATTTGATGGCCCGGATTGGTCAGTCGGCGGTTCTCAAGCTACGCCAGGATCTCTACAGTCATCTGCTTTCGCAGTCAGCCAGCTTCTACGAGCGGCATCGCACAAACTATTTGGTCTCTCGATTGGTTTCCAGCGCGGCGGCGATAGAAATCGCGGTCACCTCAACAATCCGCGATATGCTCCGCGAGAGTTTCACTTTGATCGCATTTCTCTCGGCTTCGTTTTACTACAGCTGGCGGCTCACCCTCGGTTCCTTGACTATAGCTCCCATCATCGCCGTGCTCACGGCCAGATTCGGGACGAGCCTGCGGAATCTCGCTCGAGAGAGTTTTGAGGGCAACAAAGAACTAACTGACACGGCGCAAGAGGCACTATCAAATCAGAGTATTGTCAAAGCCTACCGCGCGGAAGCGAGAGAGTCGGAGCGCTTTACGACTGTTGCTAAGCGTATCGTGCGCGCCAATCTGCGCACGGCAAGCATCTCTGGATTCGCTCCCCCTACGATTGAGATGCTAGGAGTTATCTTCGTCGTCTTCCTACTCTTCTTCGGACAACAAGAGATCATTTCTGGACGGATGAACGCCGCCCAGTTCCTAACCTTCCTGTTCTTTCTCTTTCGCAGTTACGACCCCATGCGCAAACTCTCGCGACTGCAAAACAGCATGGAGCAGGCCTTGGCGGCGGCGCACCATGTTTGGGAGGTCATGGATGAGCACGCTGAGATTCCCGAGAAGAAAGGCGCAGTAGATCTTCCGCCGCTTAAACATGCCATTGAGCTACAGGACGTCTCATTTGGTTACGAAAACGAGACGCGACCGGTATTGCGAAATATAAATCTGAAAATCCCTGCCGGCACGATGGTTGCGCTGGTAGGCGAGTCAGGCGGCGGAAAATCAACCCTGACTAAGCTATTTCCACGTTTTCACGATCCGGTTTCCGGCGCTGTGTTGTGGGACGGAATTGATCTACGTGACGTCAAGCTTGCGAGCCTCAGGCGGCAGATCGCACTCGTGACGCAGGAAACGGTGCTGTTTAATGACACGGTCCTCCACAACATTGCGTACGGAAAACCGGAGGCCACGCAGGCGGAGATTGAAGAGGCGGCGCGCGTTGCCTTCGCCCACGATTTTATAAAGGAACTGCCACGAGGGTATGAAACAGTTGTCGGAGAGCGCGGGGTTTTCCTCTCGGGAGGACAGCGCCAACGACTTGCAATAGCGCGCTCCCTGCTTGTCGACGCGCCTCTGTTAATTCTCGACGAAGCCACCTCGGCCCTCGACGCCGAATCCGAACGGTTTGTACAACGCGCCATCGCGAATCTGGTCCGCAATCGTACTACGATCGTAATCGCGCACCGGCTCTCTACAATCAGACGTGCCGATACAATCGTGGTTATGGAGGGTGGCCGTATCACAGAAGTTGGGACGCACACGGAGTTGCTCGCTCGTGGTGGTCAGTATAAGAAGCTTTATGAGCTTCAGTTTGCCGATGAGGAAGAGGAACTGTCAGTATCATGAAATCAATGACCGGATATGGACGTGGCTCGGCGGTTGGAGATGATTTCTCCGTATCCGTAGATCTGAAGACGGTCAACAACCGGTTTCTCGATGTTCATCTTCGCCTGGGTGGAGAGTTATCACCACTCGAGGCATCAATCAAGCGACGTATTAGCTCACGCCTCTCGCGTGGGCGCGTCGACGTAACCATCACGTTCGAACGCAGATCGGAGGTCGCATATGAGCTGAATCGCCCTCTGATCGCCGGTTATGTGAATGCCCTGAGAGAAATGCAACGAGAATTTGGCATCGCCGGTGAGCTGGACGTCAATGTCATTGCGCGACTTCCCGGTGCGCTCCAGCCAACACGCGACGGCTTGAACGAAAACATGGTTGCCGGGGTAGAACAGGCACTTGATGAAGCCATTTCTGAACTGGAACGAATGCGGGAGCAGGAGGGAGGTGCCCTGCAGAAAGAGATGAGCGAAAGGGTAGACAACATCGAGGCACTCGTTCCGCGAATCGAACAAGCCGCGGGCGCCCTCGTCGAAACATACAGGAGCCGCTTGCAGAAGCGAATTGGCGAGCTGTTGAATCGGGAAGGCACGCTTGTTGAGCTGGATCCCGCAAGGGTGGCGCAGGAGGTCGCCTATCTAGCCGATCGCAGTGACGTGAGCGAAGAGATGGTGCGTCTTCGCAGTCATCTTGCCCAATTTCGCGAGGCTTTGGATTCAACTGGCGAAACAGGCAAAATGCTCGATTTCCTGTTGCAGGAACTCAACCGGGAAGCAAATACAACCTTGTCCAAATCAACAGATTTGCCCATCAAAGAGGCGGCGCTGGGCATCAAGGCTGAGGTCGAGAAGCTGCGCGAGCAGGTCCAGAATGTTGAATGAAAAGCAGGAGTCCGCGCAAAGCGAGACCGTTGCCAGAAAGGACACCAGGCGCGGCATTCTCTTTGTGGTGAGCTCGCCTTCCGGCGGCGGTAAAGGGACGCTCATTCAGCATGTGTTGAAGAAGGTACCGAATGTTAGTTACTCTGTTTCGTATACTACTCGCGCGCCACGCAATGGTGAAGTCGAAGGACGCGAGTACTTCTTCGTCACGCCGCAGCAGTTTGAGGCAATGGTGGCAGCAGGCGAATTTCTGGAATGGGCACACGTTCATGGCAAGCTTTATGGGACCAGCCGGCATCAGGTCTCTCAGGAGGTATTTGCGGGACGTGACATTATTCTGGAAGTCGATGTGCAAGGTGCGGCCAGCGTACGCGAGTTAGTCACAGACTCGGTAGGGATATTTATCCTGCCCCCTTCTCTGAACATTTTGCGCGAGCGTCTGCAAACGCGTGGAACAGACTCACCGGAGGAGCTTGAACTGCGGTTGCGAAAAGCGCCGGAGGAGCTGAAGGATTACAAACTCTTTGACTACGTAATTATTAATGATGAGGTCGAGCGCGCAGCGAACCAGCTGGCCTGCATAGTCGAAGCTGAAAGGGCACGTCGCGCTCGTCAGGAACCGCACGTCAAGAAGATTGTGGAGAGTTTTCTTTAGGATTCGAGAATTTCGCAAAGTCTCAGAAGGCCGGTGGCGTCCTAATTTCAGTTTCTTCACGGATCTTGTGTGAGATAGGGGCCGAAATCAAAAACGATCCACGAAATGCCACGAAACATCACTAATACAATCTTCGTGTTGGTTCGTGTGGTGCGCGTGGATCGCTTGTTTACGCTAGGCCAAATCTCAAATTAGAAAGCCAACAGGAAGCCTAGTAATTTGACGAGGATGTGAGGCAAAATTTACGGGAGGATCATTAGTCATCATGCCAACAACAAACGAAGATATTGAGAATGTGTTAGATGAGTTTCAGGCACCGGAAATAGATTCCAAGTATCGCCTCATTATTCTTGCCGCCAAGAGAAGCAAACAACTTCAACGCGGCGCCCGGCCGCGCATCGAAATCGATCCCGTCAAACACAAACCGACCCGCATTGCCCTTGAAGAGGTGATCCGCGGCAAGGTCAACTTTACCCTTAAAAACGGCGAAGACACTGATTGACATCGCATGAAGAAAGACCCAAGTCATTTTCCATTTGTCATTTGACATTTTTCATTTGTCATTGGTCGTTTGTCATTGTGATCAATTTGCAAGGTGATCAATTTGCAAGCTGCAACTGTTCCTTATGGACAGTGGGCTACTGCATGGTTCTGAAATGACAAATGAAAAATGGCAAATGACAGATGGAAAATGATTACATCCCCTTGTAGTCCGGTCCGCCGCCACCTTCCGGAGTGACCCAATTAATAATCTGATAAGGATCCATGATGTCACAGGTCTTGCAGTGAACGCAGTTTGAGAAGTTGATTTGCAGTTTGCGCCGGCCGTTCGTTCCATCGTCCACCATTTCATAGACGGCAGCGGGACAAAACCGCTGGCAGGGATTGCCAAACTCCTCAGCGCAACGCGTGGCACAAATGTTTGTATCCAGCACGTGAAGGTGCGCGGGCTGATCTTCGTGGTGACCTACTCCTGCGTGGTAAACGTCCGTTAGCTTATTGAAGGTCGTTTTTCCGTCGAACCTCAGACCGTCGTACCGCTGTTCGATGTTGTCGCCGTGATAGCCATAAGCCGAGAGTTTCTTCATCACTTCGTGACCCGGCTCGGCTCGTATTCGATCGAGAATCCCCCAGGCTCGCCCACCGGTAATAAACTGCAGGCCGGTATTAACCAATCCCAGCCAGCGACCGTGCTTGAACCCTGCGTGGAAGTTTCTCACTTCGCGCAGTTCGGGAATTATCCAACTCTCTTTCACGAGGCGGTCGTAGCTTTGCAACTGCTGCGCTGAAAAATCCCCTGCGAGCAAGGCTTCAAAGATTGCCTCCGCGGCGAGCATGCCGCTTTTGATTGCCGAGTGGATGCCTTTCAGTCGTTGCGAGTTGAGAAAACCGGCGCAGTCACCGACAAGCAAGACTCCGTCGGCGTAAATCCGCGGCATCGCGAAGTAACCTCCGGCTGCGATGGTCTTGGCACCGTAACGGATCATCTTGCCGCCTTCGAGTAAACGCGTCAGGTAAGGATGCGACTTGAATCGCTGAAACTCGGCATGCGGGTCAAGCAGTGGATCCTGGTAGTCGAGGCCTGTCACATAGCCAATGTTGAGCACGCGATTTTGCATTCCGTAGATCCAGCCGCCGCCGTAAGTGTGGGAGTCCGAAGGGAAACCCAATGTGTGGGTAACGCGGCCCGTGGGATAGCGATCGTCGGGCAGTTCCCACAATTCCTTTACGCCAATACTGTAAACCTGCGGCTCACAACCTTCATCGAGGCCCAACCGCTGGGTGAGTTGTTTGGTTAACGAACCGCGAGGGCCTTCGCCGAGCACGGTTACTTTGGCACGCAAGTCTACGCCTGGCTCAAAGTTGGCCTTTGGCTTCCCTTCCCTGTCTATACCCTTGTCGCCGGTGCGCACGCCGATGACCCGGTCTTCCTCGTCATAGAGCAAATCGGCGCCCGGAAATTCCGGAAAGATATTCACTCCCGCTTCTTCACACTTCTCGCCCAGCCAAGCAGTAAGCCGATTCAACGAAACGATGTAATAGCCGTGATTCTTGAGCGGCGGTGGGGTAATTGGAGATCGAATCGCATGTTTGCTGGTCAGGTAAAGGAAGTACTCTTCTTTGACCGGCGACTCAAGCGGAGCACCTTGCTTGATGAAGTCTGGTATCAGCTCTCCGAGCGCGCGCGGATCCATCACGGCTCCAGACAGGATGTGCGCACCGACGGTTGCTCCCTTTTCAATCACTCCGATCTCGATGTCGCCGAGCGAAGCGCCCTGACGTTCTCCCTTCTCAATAGCCTGGTTATGGCTCTTTACCAGGCGCGCGAGATGCAAGGCGCCACTCAGGTTTGCCGGCCCCGCACCGACAAACACGACATCCATTTCCAATGTTTCGCGTTCCATAGAAAGCTCAACCCTCAACTCAAGAGTTTCAGCGGCAATAATGAATGGCCATTCAGTTTTGGAGAGTATAGCAAATGCGGTCGGTTTCGTCGTTTAGCCGTGCCACCTGTACAATGGCGGTTCGACGTGAGATCTGAGATTTGAGATCTCAGATTTCAGATTTCAGATTTCAGATCTCAGATTTGAGATCCGAGATTTCAGATTTGAGATCTCAGATTTGAGATTCGAGATCCCTATCAAATACAAATCAAGTAGAACGCAAATGCCAGAGCACAAGCATACGAACCGTCTAATCAACGAAACCAGCCCTTATCTTCTCCAGCACGCTCATAATCCGGTGGACTGGTATCCATGGGGCGAAGAAGCCTTCAAAAAAGCCAAAAGCGACAACAAGCCAGTTCTGTTAAGTATCGGCTATTCCGCCTGCCACTGGTGTCACGTTATGGAGCACGAATCGTTTGAAAACGAGAACATTGCGAGCCTCATGAACGAAAACTTCGTGAACATCAAAGTCGATCGCGAGGAGCGCCCTGACCTGGATCAGATTTACATGAACGCGGTGCAGATGATGACGCATCACGGCGGCTGGCCGATGACGGTCTTCCTAACGCCAGAGGGCGTTCCGTTCTACGGCGGCACCTATTTTCCACCGCAGGATCGTAACAACATGCCCGGTTTTCCGCGCGTGCTTATCAGCCTGGCGGATGCCTACAGAGAACGACCGGACGAGATCGCGCAAACGGCCGCTTCCATTGTCACGGAGTTGAATCGATTAAATCTGGCACGTGAGTCAAATGAACCGCTGGCAAAGGACCTTCTGGACTCCGCATTTCGAGGGATCGCGAAGAACTACGACCCGATTAACGGTGGCTTTGGCGGCGCTCCGAAGTTTCCACCGGCAATGACTTTGGAGTTTCTGCTGCGAACTCATAAACGAACTGGTTGGCAAGAGGCCCTTGATATTGTCGCTGAAACCTGCCGCAAGATGGCTGGCGGCGGCATCTACGATCAGATTGGCGGCGGTTTTCATCGCTATTCTACCGATGCCCGGTGGCTGGTGCCGCATTTCGAGAAGAT
>JBOGOU010000585.1:0-7804 GCA_050748205.1 Pyrinomonadaceae bacterium
GGTGTTCAGGCTAGTCGTCATGACCTGAGACAGGAGCCGGATGCGTTAGTAGCGCACGTCCGGATCTGTGGAGGGGGTGGCCAGCAATGGTCATCCCTACTCCGACCATCCGGCGGCAAAGCCGAGACGGCAGCGGCTCGTGACTTTTGAGGCAAAGCCGAGATTCTGCACTCTTGTTTCACAGATCTCAGAAGATTCCCGCAAATAATTTGTTTCCGACTGTTTCTGATCCGTGTCAATCGGTGTAAGTCTCATTTTCTTTGTTTCCTCGCCGCAATGCGAAGTTAAGCCCATCGGTGGTATAAACAGAGCACCTAAGTTCCTGAATCAAATACGACGAAAGGAGCGACTCTCGATGCGTCTGACCGAGATGGTTTCGTGTTCTGGTTGAGCGGCAAAGCTTAGTCCGAGCATACTCGCTCAGGTTTTGAGCGGGCTACCAAAACAACCCTTCGACGAAAACCTGATTGTCGGTTTCGATACGGCCGACGACGCGGGGGTATACCGTCTTCGCGAGGACCTCGCTATCGTGCAAACGCTCGATTTTTTCACACCCATTGTTGACGATCCATACGTTTATGGACAAATAGCGGCGCTAAATTCCATCAACGATGTTTGGGCGATGGCTGGAACACCACTGACGGCGATGGCGATCACGTGCTTTCCCAAGAAAGGCGTGGATCCCTCAATACTTGGCGAGATCATGCGGGGTGGTTTGGAGACTTTAAACAAGCACGGCGTTACGCTCATCGGCGGCCACAGCGTCGATAGCGAGCAAATAATGTTTGGCTACTCGGTTACAGGCGTCATTGAACCGCACAAGATAGCTACTAATTCAGGAGCTCGACCTGGGGACGTGATTATTCTCACGAAACCAATCGGCACAGGCGTTATTTCCACGGGAATAAAGTTCGATAGGAGTAGTGCTGAAGTGGCTGCGGCATCGGTAGAAACGATGCTGACGCCGGGAAGCTATGCCGCCGAGGCTATGCGTGATTTTGATGTCAAAGGAGCTACAGACGTCACGGGATTTGCTCTAGTCGGCCACTCATGGGAGATGGCGTGCGCGAGCAAGGTCACGATCGAGATTGACTCGACTAAAGTCCCGCTCCTGGACGGGGCTCTTCAGCTTGCCGCCGCAGGATTGCTCACAAGCGGCGACAAGACAAACCGCGCCTACGTGGGTGACGACGTGGAGATTGCCGAGTCGGTAAGTAAGGAGATGCAGCATCTGCTTTTCGATCCGCAGACGGCCGGGGGCATGTTGATCTCGGCACCAGCAGATTCCGTCGACCCTCTGCTTGCGCGCCTGCATGAGCACTATACAAAAGCTGCGGCAATCGGTCGGGTAGTCGAGAGGGCTTCTTGCGCTATTCGTGTGAGTTAGAACCGACGCCTTCACCACCCAAAGTTAACTATTTTGCCCCCCACTCTTGAATCGAACACATCGGGTCCTTTTACACACAACTATGATTCTCTCAGACCGGGTTACGAGGCTGAACGACTGTGGGGAGAATCCCAAAGGGCATATTAATATTAAGCTTTCTTTGCGTCTTTGCCCCTTTGCGTCTTTGCGTGAACTACTAATCGTCAATGTCACTACCTCCGCTTTGGTTGAGCATGGCAGACGGGTTATTCTCAAGGCTCAAAACGGACGAGCAAGCGATGGTTTCTCCTATCCAACAGGGCGAGCGATCTAAGGCTGGCGCAATAGCCGATCTATATCGCCTGGTCCGTGAGCGAACAATGCAAATTGTTTCGCCGTTGGAGACTGAAGATTACGTCATTCAGACCGCGGAGTTCATGAGCCCGCCGCGCTGGCACATTGGCCACACTTCCTGGTTCTTTGAGACCTTGCTGCAGACATTTAGGCCCGGGTACAAGCCTTACTCTGAGGAATTCCTCTTCTACTTCAACTCCTACTACGAAGGCTTTGGGGCCCGCATCGAGCGGGCGAAACGGGGCACGAAATCACGTCCAACGGTAAAAGAAACAATCGCCTATCGCAGACGCATTGATGAGTTAATGCTCGAGTTTTTGGCGCAGCTCGCCGCCCATCCTCAGGCCGGCAAGTTACGAGCGCTTGTCAGGCTGGGACTTGAGCACGAGATGCAGCACCAGGAGCTTTTGGTTTACGACATCAAGCACCTGCTGTGCGATCTCTACAAGCCTGAGATTAAGACCGCGCCGGTCAGTGTCGCGAAAGTCGGTGGCATGGCTGAGGTTGAAGGCGGGCTATTCTGGCTTGGCTACAATGGCATGGGCGTCCCACCCATGGCTCACGCGCAAGATGCGCCTGCCGCCCCGCCATCCAAAGACTTCGCTTTTGACAACGAAAAGCCTGCCCACCAGGTCTTCCTGCAGGATTTCGCCATTGACCGGGAGCTCGTCACCAACGGTGAGTTCCTGGAGTTTATGCGCTCAGACGGTTACCGGGATTATCGTTGGTGGTTTTCTGAAGGTTGGGCGGTCGTCACTAAGGAGCAATGGAAGGCGCCGCTTTACTGGGAACTTCAGGATGGCGAATGGATGATTCGTGATTTCTCCGGTTTGCACCCAGCTGCCAGCAAGGCAATGGAGCCTGTTTCGCACGTCAGCTACTACGAAGCGTCGGCATACGCTAAGTGGGCGGGCAAACGGCTGCCCACCGAAGCCGAGTGGGAGAAGGCAGCGTGTTTCGATCCGGAAACCGGGAAGCGCCGGGCTTTCCCCTGGGGTGAAGATGCGGCCGACGAATCCAAAGCCAATCTGCTGGAAAATGAGCATTGGGGTGTCAGTGAAGTTGGTGCTTTTCCGGCCGGTCAAAGCGGGAATGGGTGTCAGCAGATGATCGGGGACGTTTGGGAATGGACAACGTCGGATTACGTTCCATATCCGGGTTTCAAATCGGAATTCGACGAATACAACGATAAGTGGTTCGTAAATCAGAAGGTCTTACGCGGCGGGTCCTTTGCGACACCCCAGGTTCATATTCGTTCAACCTACCGAAACTTTTTCCACGCCGACGAGCGCTGGATGATTTCGGGATTTCGCTGTGCAAAAGATGCTTAACCTCGAAGCCAGGTTGGTAATCTTGAGAGAATCGATGCGGCAATTATTTACTGTGGTTGCAATTATGATCATTGCCTCAGTGAGCACTGCTTCGTCTACCTCACTAAGGGAAGGGATTGGACACCAGGATGTTAGCCTCCGACAAGATGAAAAACACCAATGGGACTCCCTCAGAAAGCGATTTACGGAGTACTCAAATTTCTTGGCTGGCGGGATGTGGACCTTGACTCACGTTGCGGAGTCAAAGAGCGAAATGGAAGAGTCTCTAAAGCTAATCCAAGTGCTGGGCAATTCATTTGCAAAAAATGATCTAGCGCTACTCAAAGAAGTTGGCGGCGTAAACGGCTTCAAAGAGAAATTCGCGAATCTCATAAGATCCAAGGACGATACGGTCAGTGGGTTCGCCGCCACTGTTTTGGCAATCGCCGGCGATCTTAATTACGCTCCGCAGATCGCAGCGCTGCTGGAGAAAAACGAAAAAGCCTCTACCGATGAAGATTCGTATCCTACAATCACCGCTCGCGGTCGAGCGGCTACTGCACTAGGTCTTCTTGGAGCGAAAGAATTCAAACAAAAGATAGTCCCATTACTTCACAGCAAAAATAGATATGATCGTGCAGGCGCCGCTATTGCTCTTGGTTATCTTGGCGCCAGGGAGCACGCTAAGGATATTGTTAATTTACTTTTGAGTAAGGAGTTCAGCTTTCCGGACGATGACAGCCCTATTTACTCATTGGTGCAAATGGGAGTCGCAGCAGACTACAAGAAGGAGATTGCCCAAGTCTTAAATGAAGACTTTCGTAGTGACACTTCAAAGACCGCGGCTTATGTCTTAGCCCACCTGCGAGCCAAAGAGTATGCAAAGGAAATCGCGAAGCTTCTTACCAAGGAATTCAGAAAGGGAGACGCCGCGAAAGCCCTGGCTATCATGGGGGCTCGAGAATATGCTCCGAACATAGCCTTGATGCTGAACGATAAAAGTGGTCTGAATCGGTCTGATGCCCTCTTAGCCCTCGGGGTTCTGAACGTGAGGGAATATGTGCCAGAAGTAGCAAGACATTTGAATGATAAAGAGGGGTATGTAAGACACTTTGCGGCGGTAGCCCTTGTTCTTATGGAAGCAGCGGATTATGCGAAAGAAGCAATCGGCATCATAGAGAAAGACCACCAATCGGGTCCCTATGTGAGTGAAGGAAACTTCCACGAGTTGGTTATAGAGGATGGCCGCCAAATAAACGACAGGTTCAAGGCCTCAATGGCCTTGCTGAAGTTGCGAAATTAGTCTGGTGCGCCGCAAATCACCTTCCAGCCACTTTTCGACCCAGAGACCAACTAATGCAAACAGTCTTGAATGACGTTGAGGTTCGAGTACTTGGCTCACTTGTCGAGAAACAGATCACCACGCCTGAATACTACCCCCTTACCCTTAACGCCCTGACCCTCGCCTGTAATCAAAAGAACAACCGCAATCCAGTGACCGCGTATGACGAAAACACTGTCGCACAAGCTCTGGAGAGTTTGCGTGAGAAAAATCTCACCTACGTCTTTCACGGGAGCACTAGCCGCGTTCCTAAGTACAAGCACGTGATGCCGGAGGTCATGCATCTGAAGCCTGCAGAGCTGGCGTTGATGGGGGCGCTAATGCTGCGCGGTCCGCAAACAGTGGGAGAGCTGCGCGGAAACGCTTCGCGGTTTCATGAATTCTACGGTTTAGAGGAAGTGGAGAATACTGTCAACGCGCTAATCTCAAGAGAACCCGAGGCGATGGTGATGCGTCTACCGCGTCAGGTGGGGCAGAAGGACGCGCGCTTCGTCCATCTTCTTTCCGGAACTCCAAACTTAGAAGCTCTCGCCGAAACCGAAGCCCATGCCAAGAGTGCCCAGCCGAGACGCGGCGAGTCGGAAAAAATTGAGAAGCTTGAACACGAGGTCGAACGTCTGAAAGAAGAATTTCGAACCCTGCAACAGCAATTTGAGGAGTTCAAGAAGCAGTTTGAATAACCTGGCCAAACTTTGTACGCAGAAGATAATGGCAGGAAACTCAACTATTGCACGTTTAGGCCGCTGTTTCATACGTGCAATTCCGTACGCTTGGCCGTATAATGTCCGCTCCTATGAATCTAGAGATTTTTCATCCAGCCGTGACGCGCTGGTTTACGAAGACTTTCCCCGCGTCAACCACACCACAGCAACTTGCCTGGCCTGCCATTAAGGAACATCGCAATACGCTGATAGCGGCGCCCACCGGCTCCGGTAAGACGCTGGCGGCCTTTCTAGCGGCGATTGACGATCTGGTTCGGATGGGTCTCGAGGGCAAGCTCGACGATTCTACCCACGTCGTTTACGTCTCACCTTTAAAGGCCCTGAGTAACGATATTCAGCGCAACCTGCAAATTCCGCTCGAAGGAATCCAGCAGGAGTTGAAAGCAATGGGGTTGCCGGAGATCAACATTCGCACTCTTGTGCGTACGGGTGATACTCCCGCCGCTGAGCGCACCGCGATGACCAAACGGCCGCCGCACATCGTGGTCACGACGCCGGAATCGCTCTACATTCTTCTGACCAGCGAAGGTGGCCGTGGGATGTTGAAGACGGCGCGAACACTGATTCTTGACGAGATTCATGCGCTGGTCGGCGACAAACGCGGCTCACATCTCGCTCTCTCGGTGGAGCGTCTTGAACATCTGGTAAGAGAACAGAAAACTCAGGACTCTGAGGGCGAAATCCGAAATCCAAAATCCGAAATCCAAAATTCCAAACTCGTCCGCGTCGGTCTTTCGGCAACGCAGCGACCGATTGAAGAAGTAGCACGTTTCCTCGTGGGCGCGGCAGAAGTCGGGTTAGACGGCAAACCAAATTGCACGATCATTGATAGTGGTCACACACGCAAACTGGACGTGGCGATTGAGGTTCCGGAGTCGCCTCTGCAGGCGGTGATGTCGGGCGAAGTTTGGGACGAGGTCTACGATCGGCTCGCCCAATTGATAAGAGAACACCGGACTACTCTGGTCTTCGTCAACACACGGAGACTTGCTGAGCGCGTCGCGCGTCACCTGGGAGAGCGCATTGGCGATGAGAACATTGCTGCTCACCACGGCAGCCTTGCGCGTGAACAGAGGCTCGCGGCTGAGCAGAGACTCAAGGCGGGGGAACTGAGCGCCCTGGTGGCTACAGCCTCGCTTGAACTGGGAATCGACATTGGCGACGTCAATCTCGTTTGCCAGATTGGCTCAACCCGATCCATCGCCAGTTTTCTCCAGCGTGTTGGCAGGTCAAATCACACGGTTGCGGGATTTCCCAAAGGAAGAATCTTCCCCTTGTCACGCGATGAATTGGTGGAATGCGCCGCGTTGATAGATTCAGTGAGGCGTGGTGAACTTGACCAGCTCTCAATTCCACTGCAACCACTCGACATTCTGGCACAGCAGATTGTGGCCACTGTAGCTGCGGAAGAGTGGACGGAAGATTCGCTCTTCACGATGGTCCGCGGTGCGTATCCCTACCGAAATCTCGAGCGAAAAGACTTTGATGAAATCGTGCGCATGCTCGCCGACGGCTTTTCCACAAAGCGTGGTCGCCGCTCTACATACTTGCATCACGACGCTGTGAACGGGCGCCTGCGTGGAAGACGCGGCGCGCGGCTGGCAGCAATAACGTCAGGCGGCGCGATTCCCGATACGGCGGACTATGCTGTGGTGCTCGAACCCAGTGGCCTGGTTATCGGTTCCGTCAACGAAGATTTCGCGATTGAGAGTTTGCAGGGGGACATCTTCCAGTTGGGAAATACTTCCTGGCGCGTGCTCCGGGTTGAGCAAGGCAAAGTGCGGGTGGAAGACGCGGCTGGGCAACCACCATCGATTCCTTTCTGGCTTGGCGAGGCGCCTGCCCGCACTCATGAGCTTTCAGCTTCCGTTTCACGTTTGCGCGGAGAGATTGCCAATCGAGTCTCGCTCAATGGAAGTGGCACAGACTTAAGTCTGTGTCCGAGTGACTTAGACTTAATTAATGCTCAGGGTGGAAGCTCTGCACGTAGTGACACAGACTTAAGTCTGTGCCACTCTGCTGTGACCTGGTTAACCGATGAAGTTGGCATCTCCCAATCCGCGGCCGAACAGATAGGTGAGTATCTTGCCGGGGCCAAGGTTGCGTTAGGAGTAATGCCCTCGCACGAAAATCTCGTTCTGGAGAGATTCTTTGATGACAGCGGCAGTATGCAGCTTGTGCTTCATTCACCCTTTGGCAGCCGGCTGAATCGCGCGTGGGGATTGGCGTTGCGGAAGCGCTTCTGCCGCCAGTTCAATTTCGAGCTCCAAGCTGCGGCAACAGAAGATGCCATTGTTCTTTCGCTGGGACCGACACACAGCTTTCCTCTCGAAGACGTTTTCCATTACCTGAACTCCAGGACCGTTCGTGAGCTGCTATGCCAGGCTCTGCTTGATGCGCCGATGTGGAATATTCGTTGGCGCTGGAACGTAACCCGCTCCCTGGCTGTGCTGAGACGGCGCGGCGGCAAAAAGATTCCCGCGCAGCTTCAGCGCATGGATGCGGAGGATCTGCTGACAGCCGTCTTTCCCGACCAGGTGGCCTGTGGGGAAAACCTCACCGGTCAGCGCGAGATTCCGGAGCATCCGCTGGTGAGCCAGACGGTGCGCGACTGCCTCGAAGAGGCAATGGACGTCGACGCACTCGAAGCTTTGTTGGTGTCGATCGAACGCAATGAGAAGAACCTTTTTGCGCGGGATTTGGTAGAGCC
>JBOGOU010000586.1:0-4582 GCA_050748205.1 Pyrinomonadaceae bacterium
CGTCCCCATTATGTGCCGGTGCAATCGGTGTGACGTTTGGTTTGTAACGGCGCAGCGATTGTCTGACCAGGACATAATGCCGCGTTATCGGATGACCCCGCCCGTCCGGGGCCGCTGCCCGTCCCCGCGCCACGCGGAGCGTACAACCTGGGCTAGAGAGAGCGGAGGCAAACGGGCGCGGCGCACGCCTCGGGTGACGCGACCTTTTGCCGCAGCGGAGGTGGAGTCCAGTGGGCTGGGCGATGTTGACTCATCACTCAGTACTCATCACTCATCACTCTGACTGAACCTTGAGGACCTTGAGGGAAAAACGAGGGGGTTGTGGTGGGGTTGTGGTGAGGGGACCACAAGGTCTTACGCAAAGCCGGTCAACACTTTGAGCCCTACCTTGTGGGCTTGCGGCAAATAGCAGGTCGAGGCTTTTTTTCAAACCTAATCGATCTTCTCTTACTCGAGATCTCTATCTCGAGCTGTCCGTGTTGGCTTCGATGAATGAATCGCAACGACAGCGACTAAAGATAATGGCCGAGCGCTTCAGTGAATGGCTCGAAGCGATCAACTACTCGCCCAAGACCCGCGTCAACTACACCCGCGATGTAAAAGTCTTTCTTGATTGGCTGGCCGGCAACACTCCCGTCAACTCCATCGCCGAAGTCTCACCGGCGCACCTGCAGCAATACCAGATCGCACTCTACAACTTCGAGCGCCACGACAAAGACATCGGCAGTAGCCCGACCGTGAGGGAGGGCTCCTCAGTAACAGCAGCAACTAAAGAAAAAACAGAACCCCACGAATCAAAGCGTCTCAGTGTCGGCACGCAAGCCGCTCGCCTGGCGGCCGTACGCAAGTTCTTCTCCTGGCTCCTGAGCGAACAACAGATCGCTTACAACCCGGCCTCGACATTGCAACTGCCAAAGCAGCCGCAGCGCTTGCCGCGCGGCGTGCTCACGAAATCAGAAGCGCGGCGACTGATCGAAGCAACTCCCACAACGAAGCCGCGCGACACTCGCGACCGCACGATCCTGGAAGTGCTCTACGCCACCGGGATCCGTCGCGCGGAACTGATCGCGCTCATGATCTACGATGCCGACTTGCAAACAGCAACGCTGCGGATCGAACACGGCAAGGGCAACACAACTCGGGTGGTGCCGTTGACGCAGAGCGCGATCGCCGCGCTGAAACTCTACCTGGAAGAAGCCCGCACGGTGTTTGCTCGTGAAGCCGGCCAGGTGCGCTTGTTTGTCTCGACCCGCTCCGGCGGTCCGCTCGATGATGACGACATCGTGCGCATCGTTCGCAAGGCTGCAATACGCGCCGGGATCAAGAAGCACGTCACGCCGCACACGCTGCGCCACACCTGCGCCACTCATCTCTTGAAAGGTCACGCCGACATTCGCCAGATCCAAAAGCTCCTGGGCCATCGCCGGTTATCTTCGACCGAAGTCTACACGCGTGTCGAACTCACTGACCTTCACGAAGTCATTGCCCGCTGCCATCCCCGTGAAAAGAAAAAGTGAAAAGCGCAAATGAATCGGGCCATCGATGCTTACCTGGCTGAGCTCGAAGCGCGGCGCTTCTCTCACTCCCGCCGCTATCACTCCGGGCGCACCCTCGAACGGTTGCTGCTTTACTTGCGCGAAGCTCATCAAGTAACCGACTGGCGCGCCGTCAATGAAACTCAGCTGCGCGACTTTGCGGTCTTCGCCGCGACCCGCCATCGCACACCAAGAGGCAAACTCATCTCCGCGGCCACGCTGCGCCAATGGCTCTCGATCATCCGCTCGTTCTTCACCTGGCTCAATCGTAACGGCCACTTGCTGCACAATCCGACGGAGCGTCTGGCCTTCCCGCGCAAAGAGCAACCATTGCCGCACGTGCTCAACAAATCAGAGATCGCTCGACTGATCGAAACTCCGGACCCGACCACCGCGATCGGCCTGCGCGATCGCGCGCTAATGGAAACTCTCTACGCTACCGGCATTCGTCACAGTGAAGCACACAAGCTCGACCTCTACGACATCGACACGGCCGCTCATCGTCTCACGGTGCGCCTGGGCAAAGGCCAGCGCGATCGCCTCGTGCCGCTGACGGAAACTGCCGCGCACTGGTTGACTCGTTATGTCACCGTGGCGCGTCCGGAGTTGGCTGCCGGCAAGCTCTGGGGCAAAGGCAAACGACGACTCAAACAGAAGCGTAGTCAATCATCCGGCCCCAGGTGGATCGCATCGACGCCGGCATTGTGGCTAGCAGTAACGGGCCGTCGCTTGTCGTATCAAATGATCGCCGACCGCATCCGCGACTATGCTCTGCAAGCGGAAGTGAAAGCCTCGGTGCACACCTTCCGTCACTGCTGCGCCACGCATCTCCTGCGTGGCGGCGCCAGCGTCCGCCACGTCCAACAACTCTTGGGACACCGTGATCTGAACACCACTGAAATCTACACGCACATCGAACTCCAGGACCTCCAGCAAGCAATAGAATACGCCGCCTCAGCCAACAGAATCGAGTAGCAAAGCCATCTCACTCGGCGCTATACTGCTGCTTCGCTTGGCTGGCTTTTTCTCTTAGCCGCTGACAGTTCTTTGACAACTAGCTCGCGTGCGGATGCGGGCGCGTGGTTCAACTACACGTTCTTAACTCAAAAAGAACGGGACATTGAAACAGGACTCGATTACTTTGGCGCGAGGTATTACGGCTCATCGCAAGGTCGCTTTACTTCTGCCGATCCGTTGATGGCAAGTGCTCACGTAGCAAATCCCCAGACGTGGAATCGTTACACGTACGCGCTTAATAATCCCCTGAAGTATGTCGACCCTGACGGGATGAAGCCGGTCTTCAGAGATTACAAAGATCTCACTGAAGACGAGCGACGAATCCTCGACAACTCAAAGATAACGTTCGGAAAAGGGGATAAGGCGAAGACTCTCAGTGGTGAGGCGCTGTACAACCACATGAAACAGAACGAGCAGAAACAGCTCGCCGGTTTCCTTAACATGGCTGCTGGGCTCGCCAGCATCACGTTCAAGGACGGCAGTCGGGCAATTGACTACGTAAAAGGTGTGACGGGCGGGAGTCGGGAACGTATCTACGCGAATGTTGACCCAGGGTTAAAAACACAGATGGAAACTTTAAGTGGAAAAAGTCACGAGGCTGGACAGCGTTTCATTGGACCTAGCGGACAAGCCGTTGAGCACGCAAATGCGGGAATAAATTACGACGTCACTTTCCGACAAAACATACCCGACGGTCCGATGCAACTGTCCTTCGCATCAAAGGAGAACTTCGCGCGCATGGACATGGATATGGACGAACATTGCCAGAATTGCGGCGACAACTCGGCAGAAGCAGCACACATTGCCGATGGTTTCAAACATCGATTCACCGGGGGTACAAATCCTGAATACATCCATAAAGTACTCACGCAGCGCAACATCAAGCCGAGCTACGACGTCATAAAGTAGGAAGGAGAGTGTCGTGTTTTTCTTAAGAGTATTGCTGCTTGCCGTGATTCTGTCACCAAATAGTCCAATGACTACATCATTCAGTAGAGAATTGAAGCTGAAGCATGGCAGCGATGTTGATTTTGTTCGCTTCACGCCTGATGGGCACAGGATCATCTCCGCCAGTTTCTATGGAAGCATAGTGATGTGGGACGCGCACTCGGGAAGTCGTCTTTGGCAAGCCGACCTTGATCAGGGCTCGAAGTCCAAAAAAAGCAGTACGATCTCGCACATTCTAGGTATGGCCGTGTCACCGGATGGTAATGTTGTTGCGGTGTCTTATTCCAAGGCATACGTGGTTGGTGAAACGCTTCAAGCCAAAGAGGAACACCGCATCGGATTACTCGATCCAAAAACAGGTCGAGAAACGAAAGTTCTCGTGGGCCATGGGGCGCAAATTGGACGACTTGCCTTCTCTCCCAATGGCGAATTGCTCCTGTCTGAAAGTGGGGACAGCACCGCACGACTATGGAATGTAAACACTGGGCAGGAAGTACTGCTGATCAAACTTAAAGAAAAGGGTGCGTCAGTAGCATTCTCCCCAAATGGCAAGGTTATGGCCGTTGCGACGCAGCCAGTTTGGGGTTCACCGCCTCAGCCGATTGTAGGACTCTATGATGTTCGCACCGGTCAACTATTGCGTGAGTTCCCTCGGAGAAAGAGTGCGGTCGCCGGTCTTGCGTTCTCGCCGGACGGTCAAACCTTGGCGATTGCGAGCGGGGATGCCGTCGGAGCGCAGATCGACTTATGGGAGCTAACGTCACAAGATCCTAAGATCACTTTTCCAATGCCTCGGAGAGAGATAGACAGCCTCGCATTTTCCAGAAACGGTCGGATGTTGGCAACGGGTGGATACGGAAATGGAAAGGGCTTCGTTGAGGTACGCGAAATGACCGCGAATACTGTCTTACGGACGGTTAGATTTGAGAGCAACGTAACTGCTCTGGATTTTTCGCCTGACGGAAAGCGGTTGGTCGTGGGCACAGATAAAGGCCAAATCGTCGTCCTGCACCTTCAAACTCGTTGACAGAATCTGGTAAAAGTTCACCTCAAAAGAACGGGACCTTGAAACGGGCCTTGAT